>CALDUE010000017.1 GCA_937923485.1 uncultured Saprospiraceae bacterium | reverse complement strand
AATACTGGCCTCACTCATCATGGAGCAAAAGCCGATGGCGCCAATGAGCCATGTGGCTCGCACAGGTATTCGAAAAGCAGAGGAGTCTGCCTCGCTGGGCACATCTTCACTATGCAGGTGCGGGTATAGGCGTGGGTACGCATAAATGACGAGTGCTAGTGCCAATACGGCCGCTAAAGAGAGGTGCAATTGGAAAGAGAGGCCGAGCTTTATCACTAAAGAACTTGCTAATGCACCTGCAATCATAGCAGCACTAAAGCCTGCGTGAAAGGATGAAAGGATAGGCTTCTCATAAGCTCGCTCAACTTCTACAGCTTGCGCATTCATTGCCACGTCTAGCAAGCCAAATGCAACGCCCATCAAGGCGTAGATGACGTAGAGCATTATGGGTGTTGAAAATAACGGGATTGCGGGAAGAATGACAATGTATAGTAGCGATGTGAGCAAGCACACCTTCATGACGCCGAGTCGCTTATTAATAAATGCTGCAAAGGGCATAGAAAGGAAAGCACCCAAACTAGCAGTAATGAGGATGAGTCCCATGGTGGCGTCGCTGATGTCGTACTGTGCTATAATAGCGGGTACACGCGCCGCCCAACTTGAGTACAACCAGCCATTGAGTGCAAACAAGGCAAGTACTGCCCAGCGGTGGGTTGAAAGCGAAAAGGGTACGTTCACTGGGGCAAGGTAGACAGCAATCTGCGCGCGCTAAAACAATGAATGCCAGCTCTTGTAAATGTTAAAAATGGGTGTAGTGATAGGCTAAGGTCCTAGACCTTGTGAACAAGTATAGAATAATTCCTATCTTTCCTTTAGAATTTAAGCCTTATAAAATAACCCCATGAAAATTTCTTTATTAGCACTCTTCATTAGTCTTTCTACTACACTCGCTTTCGGGCAGTGGGACTTACTTGCTACCCAGGCCACTTCACCAGACGCACTTGCTATCGATAGTTGTGGAAACGCCTTCGCGAGGGTGGCCAATCGAGTTTATCGTTCTGCTGATTTGGGGCAGACGTGGGAATCGGTGCTTGATGTTACTGGTCTGTCCGACGCCTCATATCGTTTTACAACGACCAATGGGAATGTGAATTTTACAAGCTATTCGACCCAGAGTGGCGCGTTGAATGATTATAGGTTTGCTTGCGATGGGACAGTCGATACTTCCACGATCCAGAGCAATTCTATATGTGCAGCACTACCGTTTGAAATTATTAGCAGAAACGATGAACGAATTTTCACCTTTAAAATATTTGCGGCTTTGGGGGTTGTTACTACTCATGGAATTGCTGTTGATGAAGGCTTGGGCAACCGGTTAGAGGTGTCTCCAGTTACCATTCCCGAACCTTATTTTTACGAGTTAGAGCGAGATCGAAACAGTGGCGATTTAGAATTCAGCGCGCAACCAGAGATACCTGCATCTTCTTTTGCTACTCCTCCTTCCATTCAACCTTTAGGTCTGTTAGACCAAGGGTACTCTATTGTGACAAGCGAGCAAGCGCAAGACTTTTCTTTTTCTGATTATTCAATAGTAGTAGCTCAGAGAGATTCGAACGGTACAACCACTGCAGTAGCTGTAGCGACCTACTCAGTTGCAAATGCACAGTGGTCTACTACATCTATTGATCCAGTTGGATTTGAAACTGCAACCACTATTAATAATAATCAGTTTTTATTTCAGTATGCTAATAGTCTTGAATTAAGAGAGGCTACTACATCAGCTAGTTTGCTAGTTTCAACTATGCTTCCTCTTGATTTTCAGTTGGGTAATTTTACGGAAGACTTATCCTATGTAATCGGTACAAGTAATGGAAGAGTTGTTACGCTTCATGATGACAATGTATCGGTAGCCTCTTCTTTAGCAAAAGGGTTTTCAAATTGGTCCCCCACGCTTTCAGGTTCAATACTTGCCCCGTCTGGAGCTGGTTTTGAAGAGTACACGGATAACAGCAGTACTCCAGCGCTAATTGATTTAGATGTTGAAGAGCGCTTCTTACTGTCTGAGACTTTTGGAGGTTTTACCTACTCAATAAGACAGCTAAATGATCGGAAGCAATTTTTGCTACTTCTCCGAGCGGAACAACTGAAGTACTTATCGACGAGCTAGATCAATCCTTAATGATTTCCGATGGAGGAGATGATGCGCGTGTAGTCCGAGAAGGCTCAAAAAATTTCCGTTTAGAGTTAGGTTCGCTCACCCCTATGTCAGGTCAATTTTCGGATCTTGAAATCCTTGTGAGAGGTATAGACACACTTTACTCAGAGAATCGCACGGCTTTCATCAAAAGAGGTAATCAAGTAGTAACACTTTCAGATGAATCTAATTCAACACCGCTACTACTTGAAGATGTCTATGTTGTACAAAAGATTCAGACTGAATTTGGTCCGATGCGCACGGTCTACCAAGCGTTTGTTTATGATATTCAGACGCTAGATTTTCTTGGAAATTTTGCTCTAAGCGGACCGATCCAACGTAGAGATGCTGCCTTATTTACTTCAATAGCCAATAGAAATTTGTCGGGAGGACCCTTTACATCGTTGTTTAAGATTCAATGGGATGGACAGAGTCTGATCGAGGACCCCGTTAATATTCCATCTTTTATTGCAAGAAACTCTGGTGAGACGTGCCTCGATGAGTTTTGGCAGGATTACACCCAAACCGTCAGCGGGTACGACAACCTACAACACCTCAATGGCAACACCTTCATCTCAGGCATTCACGGCGTCTTTAAAACAGATGATTGTATCACTCCCATAGTGCAACGCGAAGACGTCTGTTTAGAACCTGGAGTAACGTTTATGTGGAATGGGCAAGCCATAGATACTCCTGGGTTTTATGAAGCTATTTCAACTAGCCCTAGCGCCTGCGATCAAATTGCATATCTCCACGCAGGTCAGTCTGCTACTATTCGAGCTACTGAATGTTTTCTAGAAGGAGCTTCAATCCCTTTTCAAGACACCAGTTTTATCCTGCCAGGGACTTATGTGTTCAACAGTGTGGATGCAGCAGGCTGTGCGCAACTGGAAGAACTTACCATTACCCCTCCCGACACTTTTCGACTCGACACCATGGCAGTGCTTGGAGAAATTCTCTTTGGAGAGGAAGTCGTCTCAAACGGTCAACAAATCACCACCAGTCGTGATGTAGCCGACTGTACAGAGATTTTTGTGTATACCATTAGCCTTGTTTCTTCTACTTCTCAAGTCACTGGTGCAGATAGGCCTAAGATTTATCCTACACTACTTGGCGCCGATCGCACTTTCCAGATTGAAACTGCTGGACAGGAAGTGCAAAAGGTTGAAGTGTTTACCCTTTCGGGAAAACAGGTTGACGTCCGCCCAAGCAATACCTATTGGCAAATAAGCGCAGTGCAAGCAGGATGGTATATCGTTCGGATTCAAACGAATAAAGGTTCTTCGAGTGCAAGGGTATTAGTGAAGTAGACACAATTCACATAAACGTAGCGGCACTCTTTAGAAGTGCTGCAATCGCACCGTGCAAAGTGAAGCATCCTGTTCACGCATATGCTCAAGAGCTGACAGCTGTAGAGGGTTAGCGCCACGGCTCGCAGTTAAGTAATTTTTATGTATAGAGTGTGACTTTAATGCATAACTTCGTCTTAAAAGTACCTTGCAGGTGTTGTGTTCAATTGAATATCAACGTCTTGCACTTCTCACTACACCAAACCTTCTTAATGAAAAACTTGCTGTTCTATTTCGGTTTTATCGCGCTCTTCGCTGCTTGCTCTGGTAATACATCAACTTCAACAGAAGAGATGTCCGAGGCTGTTCAAGCTGAGCAAGAAATCCAAGAAGCCGAAACCGCCGTAAACACACTCGACAGTATGAATACTGAAATTCTTGAGTCGGCAGCGCAACTAGATCATTTACTCGACGCCTTAAAATAATCCCAACCGTGAAAAATTTAACAACCATACTCCTTTTTGGAGCAGCCATTCTATTCTTTCAGACGACCGCGTTCGCACAAAACCCCAACGTCAAAGCTGAAAAAGTGAATAAAGGGCAATTGAAGAAAAACGCCAAAATGCAGGCAGAACCTGTCATAGATGGTGCAGAAGATGGAGCCTCTTCAGTGGGCAAAGAAGCCAAAGCAAAGGGTAAATCGCTCAAAGATCGTCTTGGCAAAGGCGGACGAGACAAATCAAAAGCAGCCAACGACAAAGCCGAAGGAGGCAAAGCCAAAGCGATGGAAGCCAAAAATGCTGCCTCTGCACAAAAGCCAGACAAGGAAGCTAGAGAGCTATCCAAAGAAGCCGATAAATTAGCTAGAAAAGATCGTGTGAAGTCTGATGACGACGAAGATGAGGACTACGACGATGACGGCGGTGATGGTGGACCTAAGAAGGATAAAGTGAAAGGTCCGAAGTCGGATAAAGGAGCACAAGGTCGAGCTAAAGGAAAGGAAATGCAGAATGATCGGGCTGCCGACCGTGAAGATTATGACAAGTCTGAAAATGCTGATAGGAATAATGCCAGAGGCGACAAAGGTGGAGTCAATTCTCGCAAAGCGTTTGGCCAAGAGCAAGCTTTACAGGCAAAACTTAGAAAGGAGTCGCGCAAAAAAGAGCTTGATGAGACAATCTCTAAAAATCAAAGTAAGGCCGAATCCGCTCGTCAAAAAGTCGAAGCTGCTAAAGCTAAACTCGAATTAGATAAGCAACGGGGTAACATAAATGAAGCGGCTTACAAGGACAAAAAAGCTAAAATTGAAGCAGCAGAGGCAGCCATCAATAAGCTCGAACAAGATTTGGAATCAGGTCAACTCATTAAGTCAAAGGTCGATTGATTCCCGAGATTATATTGCTTAGTGTTTTAGCTAAGCTGATGCTAAAAAAAAGGTAAAGGCGCGCCAAGAGTTTGGTGCGCCTTTACCTTTCTTAAGCAATAATATTAGAATAACCGATACCTACTCAGAAACTTTAACCGCCAAAATGCTATCATAGAAAATATCCTCGTTTGGGATATAAAGACGCAAAGCAAGCTTGCCATCTTTGTGTTCCGTGAAGGCTAATCCTTGGTCAACCCAAGCATGCCGTTCTCGCCAGGTCAATTTGTAGTGATCACCTCCGACTGGTTGCAGCAGCGCGTCTAATTGCGGTGCTTGCGGAAAGCTAAGCTCAAGGTTTTTGCCTGCTCCAGCAGTTACGGTAAAGGTCCCGTAGGTGGCATCTCGATACGTGCCGAGGACTAAAGGATGAGCGTCAGGCTTGTTTTGCGCAAGCGAGAGTAAATATGATACACTGTCCTGATGAGTGAACCAATTTGCGTGTCCAGCCCGCTCACCTTTCAATCCATCATCAAGCCAAGTCGCAGAGCTTTTGCCCATGTACTGGTTAACAATTTCAGTACTTAAAGCTCGAGGAAATCCTGTCATACTGTTAGTTAAAACGACGATTCCTAAATTTAAATCTGGAACTAATACGACACGTGAGTACATCCCGTCATAGCCTCCTCCATGTCCGGCAATCAAATGTCCATCGTCATTTGATAGAAACCAACCAAGACCATAGGAGGTGAATCCTGGAGCCGCGCCGATGACATTTTTTGGACGCATGGTGGTGCGTTGCACCTGTTTGCTCCAAACAGTATCACCCTTATAGACGCCGTCATTCAAATTACAACTAATCCATTTGAGCATATCGTTGCTGCTCGACCAGATTCCTCCTGCGGCGCCTGGAGCATCCCAAGCAACTGGAGGAATTGAATTGTTTTCTTGACGCGTGATGTGCCCGTATGCGAAGTTATCTTTGGGGAGATCACGAACGCGTGTAACAGTACGATTCATTCCCAAAGGCGCGAAGATTTGCGTTTCGACTGCTTCCGACCACGGCTTGCCTGCCACCTTCCCGATCACCTCGCCCGCCGCGATGAACATCACATTGCTGTATCCATAGCCTGCGCGGAACGGATATTCAAGTTCCAGGTCTCTGACTTTCGTCAAAACTTCCCTCGGATTGATCTTTCGCTTAAACCACAAATGGTCTCCCTTGAAAGTACCGAGACCGGTTCTGTGGGTCATCAAATCTTCGACGATGGCGAGTTTAGTAACCTCTTCACTAGGAAATTTGAGGTAGGGTAGATACTGCGAAACGGGATCTTTTAGCGATAGCTTTCCTTCATCTTCCAACATCGCAGCCATCGTGCCAACGAAGGCTTTGGTATTGGAAGCGATCGCGAAAAGCGTATTTGCATCTACCGCCTCATCCGTTCCTATTTTACGTACGCCGTAGCCTTTGGAAAGTACAACTTTGCCGTCTTTAACGATACCTATCGCAAAGCCTGGCACATCGAAGCTGTCCATTGCAGCTTTCGCCAAAACCTCAATCGATGCTGCCGTGGGAAGGCTATCGACTTGAGTCGCAATCGAAGGTATCTCTGCAACGCCAAAAGGACTTGAGAAGGTCGGAATAGGTTTTGCCGAAAGGCTGACGAAAAGAAAAAGCCCAGCAAAAAGGGCTGAAAAGCGGAGGTAAGTAGCCATTAAGTTCTCATTATGATTGATAGAATAAAGGTACACCCACGGGCTTTGTTATCTTTACACTGTGAAAACACCTGCCATGAAACTATTCTTTTCTCTCTGCTTCTTCGTTCTTTCTGCCGCGCTCACAAGTGCTCAAACAACTCCCACAGCTTCACAACCAACCCAAAGTGTCGTATTGTCTGAAGAAGGCGATGGTCCAGTAATCTTGTTCGATAAGACTGAAATTACGCAAGCTCAGCTCGCGGACATGGATGAGCAGAACATCGGTGATATTCAAATTCTTACTGGCGAACAAGCACATGCGCGATTTGGTAAGTATAAGAAAAACGGTGCAATTGTCATTTCTTCTACTCCTCCAGCTGATGTTATCCAGCCGACTGACTTGGATGCAATTGTACCTGCAGCTCCAGCTGAGCAAGTCACTGATGCGATGAGCGATGAGGTGAAGATGTCCTTCGGTTCTGATTTGAAAGCGCACATTGTTATTGATGGAAAGCCTTCTTCGATGGAAAAACTTCAAGCAATGAGCCCTAGCCAGATTAAGTCGATGGAGGTTATGAAAGGAGATGCCGCGATGAAAAAATACGGTGATTTAGCCAAAGACGGTGCAATTGAAGTAACCACCAAGCAGTAAAGTCCGCTTAGGCCTACCTTTAACACATGGCGTGGCTGCGCTCAAGGCGCGAAGACAAACGAAGCGATGAAAAGCTCGCGATTGAATACCGACAATCGGAAGATCAGACGGTGCTCGGGATTCTCTATGGTCGGTATCTAGAACTGATCTATGGCCTTTGTTTGCAATACTTCAAGGATGCCGCCCGTGCAGAGGATGCTACGCTCGACATCTATGAGGAACTTCGGATCAAGCTGCTGAAACATCAGGTCGATAATTTTAGGCCCTGGGTGTACCGATTAGCTAGAAATCATTGCCTCATGGTGTTGCGCCGTGGGGCCTCACACATGACGATAGACTCCAGTAGCGTTTCTATTTCGCAAGAACTTGACCCCGCAGATATGCAATTTGCCGACACTTCGCATCTAGAAGGTGAGGCAATTGAGAAAGAAGCCGTTTTACAAGCACTTGAAGCCTGCACGGAAGCCCTCCCTGTAAATCAATGTGACTGTATAAAACGTTTCTATCTCAATGGTGAGAGCTATGCAGACATTGCTGCTGCACTCTCAGTGACAATAGGTAAGGTGCGCAGCGCGATACAGAATGGTCGCCGCAACCTCAAGATTTGCCTCGAAGGAAAAAAAGCCCATGCCTAAGACCAATACACCCTATAATCCTCAACCGGAGCGCGACGATGCGTTTGGTGAGTTGGCGAATAAAGGTTTCGAGGCCGTACCTGGCGATCATGCGTCGAGACTCCAGTCTATACAAGATAGGTTGAGCTTACCGACAGAAACAGCGCCGACAACCGAGGCTGTGGTGCGGAATATGCGTCCTCAGCGCTGGTTGGCGATCGCTGCAGGTATTGCGGCCTTACTCGTCGCAGGAATAACTCTATACAACTATGATAGCCCTGAACAGCAAACGGCTAAGGTCATGGCTCCTGTGGACATGACTGTTCAAGAAGCTGAGCAAGCTCCTATTGCTAATGTACCAGAAGCACTGGACGCTGCGCCTGTGGTCTCAGCTCCACCGAGGAATGAAGCAAAGAATGAGGCAGCCTCTAAGCGTGCTCAACGCGCAGAAAAAGAAATCAATCAGCGGGATATTAACCAAGAGGAGCTTGCATCGAATGCAAATTCAACTACTGATATAGTAGCTCCTTCCAAGTCGGATGGTGTAGAAAAGCGAATGGAAAAAGCTGCCCCTATGCAGGTGGATGCTGCGGATGCTCCAATTCCTGAGGTTGAGTTACCTGAACTGGATGAATCTGAACCAGTTTCACCGGCAGCAAAGTCCACAATCGAGAGCAAGCAAGCATCCGAAAAAGATGCAGACATGTTAGCTGATGATGCCGCAACAGTCGATGTAAGCACCAGTAGCTATCGTATGGAGCGAGCTCCAGCCAAGAAAACCAGAGAAGTGACCGGCGAAGTGGTTGAACCTTCAGGAGTGCCCGTGGTAGGAGCACGGATCACCATTGAAGAAACCGGTCAGCAAGTGGTGACGGACCAAAAAGGTGAATTCTCAATACTCGTTTCTGATGACGCGGTGGTCGGAGACATTCAAGCGGAAGGCTTCAGCAGCTTTCTGTTTGACGTGACAGCTGGCGAAGAATACCGTATTTTCTTACCGAGAGTATCAAGTTCTCTACCCACAGCCCAGTTGAAAGGAAAGGACGTAGGCCTTCGGATCGTCGCACCAAAAGCAGAGGCTTATGCTGCGTTTGACGCATATGTAGCTACAAAGCAGAGTGAATTTTCGGGCGAGAGGGTAGTGGTCCAATTTGATGTAAATCGGTATGGCCGACCTAGACAAATTATGTCTGGACCGGGAAAGCAGAACCGCGAAGCGGTCAAAGAAGTCAAAGAGTGGTTGAAGAATGGCCCCGATTGGCCAGCTGCCTACCAACGCAAGTCTTGGCGCTACATCATCAGCTTACCCTAAATTTTTTTCATGAGACCGTGAACAAAGCATAATAGAGATGGTGTTGAGATAATTAAACATGTAAAATTTCATCATGAAGTCTTTCTCCAACAGCCTCGTCACGTCTTTTCCAATCCTGCTAATCATCTTCAGTTTAGCAATCTTTAGTGCAGGAAATCCTTTCGAATCCACCATTCATTTAGTGGCAATGCTAAGTATTCTAGCTTTTGGCTTGATGACTGCATTTTTGACAGATAAAACTCACCAAAATTCAGAACACAGGGAGCCAAAATCCTAAGGTTAGTTTCGGTTTAGATCATTTGTTTTACATGGCAACCAAACGTCAGCAAAAAGCCCGTTCCCACATCATGCATGTGAGAACGGGCTTTTTTCATTTACTTCAATGGCAGTTGCTTAGAGTTTTTGCTCGCGCAACTTGTCTAGTTTAGAAGAAGCGTCCTTATTATAAGCTTCGATGATGTCGGAGAATTCCTTTTCGCTAACCACCTTTTTCTTACCAAGTACATCCTCAGACTCAAGCTTTAGAAGGAGTTTTGCATTGATGAGGCTATCCGTCATTTCCATGACTTGCTCGCGATTCTCCAGCAAGTTCTTCTTAAACATGTCGAAGAACTGCGCACGATATTGCTCAGGATCGATTCCCATGCCAGAGAGCTGCTTGATGTAATTGGCTTCAATGCCTGCATCAATATCCTCGCGGTCTAGTTCCACCTCATTTGCTTTGATGAGGTTTTGCCGAAAGGCCATCCACTTCAATCTCCGAGCTAATCCAAAACGATCAGCTTCCGTCAGCTCATGTGCATATTCTGGCTCACGCTCTTCCTTTTTAGCTGCTTCAGCTTCTTCTTGTCGTGCTTGTTCAAGGCGATGCTTGATAGCCGACAGTGGGACATCGATCTCGTTAGTCTCAACAAGCTTGTCGATCAATAGCTCTAGTGCAAAATCGTCGAGGTTGGACTGAGAATTTTCAGCAAAGCGACGACTGAATTCATCCTTGGCTTCTTGCTCGGTGCTCACCGTCGTTTCTTCACCGAAGATTTTTTTATAAGTTTCTTCGTTGAGCTCTGGCATCGATTCACGATCCACCTTAGTGATGGTAAACGTTGCTTCTCCGTCTGCTTCGATAGCTTTATCGAAACGCTCTTTGATATCGTCGTTGAGGTCTTTGAGAGAGAGCGTTACCTGATCACCCTTCTTCTTTTTAAGAAGCTTTTTCTGAGCGGTTTTCGTACGCAAATCATTCGGACGTAGGAAGTAGCGCTGTCGTGACTCTTTGGGAGCCTCTTCCCCTTCTGGAACTTCAGCCAGCATCTTCGCGTCGAGCTCGGCATCGGTGATCACCAAGGTTGCGAAGTCTTCTTCTGTCTCTATGTTGTCGCGCTCCGTATAATCAACGAATCGCTTTCGTGCATCGTCAAGTTTCTGAGCCGCTTCTTCATCGCTCAGTTGAACTTCGAAGCGACTAATTTTTTTGAGGCCTTTAACGTCAACATCTTCTGCTGTTGGCATCAAACCACCAGTGTACTTAAATTCAAGCGTCTTGTCTGAATCTAAGTTGATTCCTTCGAAGTCAGGCTCATTGATAGGTTGTAGCTGACCAAAAATCTCAAGTTTTTCCTCTTTAATGAGGTCGTTGATGGCTTGGTCAACTTGCTTACTGACAGTCTCGATCACGGTACGTTCTCCGTACAGTTTTTTCATGTAAGAGGCTGGAACTTTGCCAGGTCGAAACCCTTTGATCTGGGCTGTTCGGGCAAGCTTATTCAATTCTGCTTTCGCAGGTTTGATATATTGTTCGGGTTGGAGAGTAACGGTGATGTTGATCTCCGTTGGTGACGTGCGGTCGAGCTTTGCGTTGGACATGTGGATTGCGCTAAATCTTCAAAATTGAGCGCGAAGTAACTACATATTTAGCAGATGAAGGCGTTGGTACTCCAGAGCTCAATCCTCTCTTAGCACACTTGCAACTTCAGGCAATTGAGAAAGGGCACGCATGGCGATTTCTAGTTGGTCAATGTTGGTCACAACTACTGAAATTCGGCACTCGAAATATCCTCCCGTACCATCGATATGCATCGAGCGAATATTGAGCGATTGATTTTTACTCAATACAGTAGTAAGGCTGTCGATTACGCCTAGGCCTGAGTCGATGCCTTTTATCAAAAGATTCGCGACAAAATTCCGATCGCTAGGGATGCCCCATTCTGCGCGTAAGACTCGGTACCCATAATTGCTGAGCAAGTGTTCGGCATTCTTACAGCTCGTTCGGTGAATCTTTAGGGAGTTGGTCCCTGAGAGGTAACCGAAGATGTCATCACCTTGAACAGGATTGCAACAGGTCGCAAAGGCGAAATCGTACTGCGTTGCCGACTCTCCATTCACTAAGAGCTGAGGTTTGTCGATAGTTTTTTTCCGGACGCGTTTTGGCTTTGAGTTGCTCGGCAGACTCTTAACACTCGGTTCGTGCACGGGATTAGGAATCAATTTCCCATTCTCGATTTCGAATTCTCTAAAAATGTCATTGGTCGACATCTGGTCGGTCGCCAATGCGTAATACAAGTCGACAGGACTTGTAAACTTGAAATGCTTGACGATAGCATCGACTGCAGGTTCGAAGTCGACCTTACGATGTGATAGTTTTCGTTCAAGTTCTTCTCTACCAAATTCTCCTTTTCGACGACGTTCTTCTTTCAAAGAACTTCTAATTTTTGCGCGGGCTTTTCCTGTAACGACGAATTTCAACCAGCCTTCGCTCGGGCGCTGATTCTTATTGGTAATTACTTCAACCCGATCACCATTGGTGAGCTCGTAGCCCATGGGTACCAGCCGTTGATTCACCTTCAGCGATTGACAGTGGTAGCCCACCATGCTATGGACGCTAAAGGCGAAGTCAAGTGCAGTCGCACCTTTTGGAAGGTTGACAAGGTCTCCTTGTGGAGTGTAAACGAAAACCTCCTCAGAAAACAAGTTCGTTTTAAAATCTGCCAAAAATTCTGAAGCATCACCAGACCCACCATCGAGAATTTCTCGAATTGAATCTAGCCAAGGCTCGTAGCGATTAGCTCCACCGCCAACACCTTTGTATTTCCAGTGCGCGGCAAATCCACGCTCGGCGATATCATCCATTCGTTCTGAACGGATTTGAATTTCTACATAACGGCCTTTAGGACCGATCACCGTCGTGTGAAGGCTTTCGTATCCGTTCGACTTGGGCGTAGTAACCCAATCCTTTAGCCGTTCAGGAATCGGCTGGTAAATGTCTGTAATTAGCGAATAGATCTGCCAGCACGTTTGTTTTTCGTCCTTGATGGGCACATCGATGACTACCCGTACAGCAAAAAGATCAAAGATGTCTTCAAAGGCGACCTCTTTATTCTCGATTTTTTGATGGATAGAATAAATCGATTTAGGTCTTCCAAAGATTCGATAATCGACGCCTAGTCCATCGACCAACTTCTTGACTGGTCTTATGAAGTCACTGATATATCGGTTGCGTTCACGTTTGGTTTCGTGAAGCTTCTTTGCGATGTCTTTATACGCCCCATTGTCCTGAATCTTCAAGCACAAGTCCTGAAATTCGGTTTTGAATGCATATAGACCTAGCCTGTGGGCAAGTGGCGCGTAGATATAAGCCGTTTCACCAGCAATTTTCAGCTGTTTGTGACGCGGCATACTACCGAGTGTACGCATGTTGTGCATGCGATCAGCCATCTTGATGAGCACCACGCGGACGTCATCAAGCAGGGTGAGTACAACTTTTCTGAAGTTCTCTGCCTGCGGACTATTCTTGGCGAGGTTGCCATCTAGTTTAGTAAGTCCATCAACAATGGCCATCACTTTAGGTCCAAACTGATTTCGGATTTCCTCTAAAGTGACATCCGTGTCCTCGACAACATCATGAAGCAAAGCTGCAACGATTGCAGTAGGTCCGAGGCCGATTTCACATGCGCAAATGGTCGCAACCTCTATTGGATGAAGGATATATGGCTCTCCAGATTTACGTCGTTGCTTACGGTGCGCTCGCACAGCGACTTCGTAGGCTAAGCGAATCTGAGCTTTGTCGTCCGCGTCAGTTTCCACCTTGATAGCGCGTAGGAGTTTGCGATACGAACTCTGTATAAGTTTGATCTCGTCAATCGTCCCGGTCGCTGCTAAAGCGTCTTTCAGTTGAGTCGCCATGGTATAGTAACAAACCTAAGGTCATTATGCTCAATTGTGAAACATAAAAGAAATTCTTTTTCGGGCAGTTGGCCTGTGCTATTTGCGAAGTCGAAAGAACCTTTCATGTACCATTGTGCACCGTTTGTGTATTAGGACCTACTCTTTGCTGCTAAACGTCGTTTTCCTGCACTTGATCCCGTATCTTTTGGACTCCAAAATCACTTCCAGATTCAATTCTGGACGCAGTCCAATAGAAATGAAAAATATAACTCAGCTGATCGGCAAGCCTACTATGTATCATGCTCAGGCAGATATAAGTAAGAAGGATTCTCAAGAACCTGTCAAGTACATTTTTTCAACCTGTAAATTCTTAACTGAATTTCTGCCAGAATTAACCAGCTTTCGCCAAAACCCACATCTAAATTCAGCGCAACATCCAGCTAGGCTTAACGAGGAGATACATCCCGACGATAAAGAATTTGTGATTGCTGCTCGTGAAGCTGTGGTCAAAAAATTTGACTCTTCAGCTCGGAAACACAAACACATTAGCGCAAGTATTCAATTTCGAAAAGTATGTAGTGCAGGTAAGACACGTCTTATAAAACACGTCATTACTCCAGCCGGGACATATGAAAGCCCCATCTCAAAGATGTCTGTGACCGAGACGGACATCACTACTCCCGTAATAGATCCTGTAAAGATTATTCGCGTCTATGGCCAAGAAGAACAGGAAAGCTTAGGAGTACTCAGACTGGAAGGCTTCGAGCATGATAGTGATGTCTGCCCGTTTAGCTCTCGACAACTTGAAATTCTAAAACTTCTCGCGGAGGGTAAGAAGACCGCTCAAATAGCTGAATCTCTTTTCATTAGTGTAGATACTGTTCGTACGCACAGGCAACATATTCTGCAAAAGTCGGCGCACGCAAACATGACCGCTACGGTGGTGGATTGCGTCCGTAAAGGCTGGTTTTAAACGATGAAATGAAGAAGTTTGAGCTGTAGATGAAAAATACAAAAATTTTTGTGTTTCGATTCTCAGAAATCACTACTTTTGCGCTCCGATACAAACGGTATCGCAGCCCTGCGGGCGTGGTGAAATTGGTAGACACGCTGGATTTAGGATCCAGTGCCTTTAAAAGCGTGAAGGTTCGAGTCCTTTCGCCCGCACATTAAATGGTTGGTTGTGAGTTGTTTGTGACATAGTCACGCAGCTTGCAATCAACCTTTTTTTATGTCCTTAAGGATACAACCTCCCAGCTAGACATCTGTTATTAAAGTATGGTTGACACGGCGCTAGAAGACACCATCAAGGAAGTATTGCAGCGGTTTTCTACTCACTTGGAAAGGACAAACCAGCGAAAGACTCCAGAGCGGTTTGCGATACTCGAAGAAATTTACCGACGTACGGATCACTTCGACGCGGAAGCGCTCTACATTCACATGAAGACGCAGAGCTATCGCGTGAGTCGAGCAACGGTGTACAATACACTCGAGCTACTCGTCAATTGCAACCTTGTCACCCGTCATCAATTCGGTTCTAACCTCGCTCGATATGAACGCGCGCACGGCCGACGTCAACACGACCACATTATTTGCACGAATTGCGGGAAGGTCCTAGAGTTTTGTGATCCGCGTATTCAACAAATCAAAGACATGATGGGCGAATTGATGAACTTTAATGTCGAAAGCCACTCGCTCAACCTATATGGTACTTGTAAAGATGGATGTACTCAGGATAGCTAACTTGGTGCCTTAGCACGCCTTTCGTATTCGTTGTTCGCAACGTCCTCTCGCCCCCTTACTCAACTGTGTTGCCTCGAATTCTTGTTGTTTCCTATTACGGCCACATGTCTTCGACTCGCCCAGAAGCTGAGATTTACCTCTCGCTCAAAAAACTGGGGTATGAGATCACCATCATTACCCATGGAGAATCTGAATACGTCACTCGTTTTCGCGAAAGCGGCATTAAAGTCCTATTCGGTCATCCCGTAAAACGCAGGGACGATGAAGCCACAGCGCTTATCCGCCAAGAGCTTCTAGCGCAGAAGTACGATGTCCTTATGCTTTACAATAGCCGTGCGATCGCAAACGGCATTCGGGCAGCAAAAGGACTTCCCGTGAAAGTTGCCGTTTATCGTGGTTGCGCAGCGGATGTCAACTGGTACGACCCTTTTAACTACCTCAAGATTCTTAATCCACGTGTAGACGCAATCCTGTGTAACAACATCGGGGTTCAACGACACATTCAATCCAACAAGTTCGGTAAAGACATTTCGACGGTGGTCAATAAGGGGCACGACCTTGCTTGGTATGAGGGTATTGAACCAATTGACAAAACCACACTTGGCATTCCGCTCGATGCTCCAATGCTCATCTGTGTGGCGAATGCCTCCAAATTCAAGGGCGTCCCGTATTTATTGACAGCCATGGGTCAAATTAATCCTAAACTTAATGCTCATCTAGTATTATGCGGGCGTCGAATGGATACTGAAGAGCATCGCAAATTGGCAACTGCATCTGGTTATCCAGAACGTATCATCTATCCCGGGTTTCGAGATGATGTCTATCGCTTGGTTGCTGCGGCCGACGTGAAAATCCTTCCTTCTGTTCGTGGTGAATCGCTCACCAAAGCAGCAGTAGAAGCCATGGCCCTGGGGACTACCTTATTGCTTACTGATCTTCCAGGGAACGAGGAACTGGTCATCCATGGTGAATCAGGTTGGAAAGTTCCACCTAGGAACGCTTCTGCCTTAGCTCAAGCCATGGAGCAGTTGATTCAAGATTCCAGCTTACGCCAAAACCTAGCCGCTGCAGCAAAACAAAGATTAGCGGGGCCGCTGAGTCACGCCACGACGGTCAAAAACATGGATGCTTTTTTTCAAGGCCTACTTGAGTAATTTAAGTAATTTCAGCGAGTCGTAAACAACCGCGACGGTTTAGCACGTTAAATAAATACATGTTCACACGACGAAAAATTCAGCTTTTAACGATCCTTCTGTGCTTTACAACGGCATTTGTCGTTGGATGCGGCGAGAAGATTACTTTGGATGCCCCTGAGGTAACTCCAGACACTAGAATTAACCTTATACGCCAAGCAGACGGTGATTACCTCCTTAGAACAAATGAAGGTGGGGTGCAGCCAATATTCTTGGGCACTCGTCCTACCAATATCGATTGGACTAAACCCTATGGCGAGCGTCAAGGAAAGCGTACCATAATCAAAAATCCTGGCCTAGCCGACCGTTATTTTGTGGGTATGCTAACGGAAAAAGGCGATACGCTAATCGTTTCTGATCAGCTCATACCTCTCTCAGGATCAAACAACTTCCGCGATATCGGCGGTATACCAACACGCGATGGTCGATTTGTACGATGGGGACAGATTTATCGCTCGGATCGATTGAGTGCATTGACTAAAAATGACCTCAAGTATTTGGAGTCACTTGGCTTACAAACGGTTTATGATTTTCGTAGTGAAAGTGAGGTCGAGGAAGACCCAAACATTCTCCCTAACATAGAAGGCTTAGAATACATCAATGAGCCCATATATTTCGACGTAGAAGACACAACGCATATAAAGGAGCGTATCCTGAGTGGCGAGATTTCTGAAATAGAGGCCAGCGATATCCTCGTGCAGGGAAACCGTTTGTTCGCTACAGATATGTCTCAACGATTCAAACCATTTATTGACTGTTTACTGGAGGGCAAAGGACCAATCGTATACCACTGTACCTCAGGAAAGGACCGCACGGGTTTTGCCACTTTACTACTCTTGAGTGCTATCAATGTAGGTAGAGATACCATTATTGAAGATTACCTACTAAGCAACTATTATCGCTACGAATTGAATGCAAATCGCCTGAAAAAACTGCGCTATGCCTCAATCGTCAAGCGAAACTTGAATATCTCAACCATAGCTCCCCTCATGGTCGTAGATAGGCGCTACATCAATGCAGCATACGATGCCATTGATGAAAAATACGGCAGTGTTGAAGCATTCCTTGAGCAGGAGTATGGTCTTACTGCCGAAAAACGAGCAGAACTTGTTGATCTTTATACCTATGGTCCAGCGGTAGTTATCGACGGCGAATTCGTTCCAGCGGAAGAAGGAGATTTGGAGGTAGAGAAGCCTGCGAAAATTGATAGAACAGTAAAACCTACTAAAATCAAGGAAGGCGAGTAGCTGAAATGATCAGCGTTTGCGACCACGCTTTGCGTACATAAACATACCTTTAGAAAGACTTTTAGCATTCATGAGGCTTAAGTCTCTAAGAAAACAATCATCGGATTGGATTCTCCATGCTAAGCCCCAGCCTACCTTTGTAGAATGTTACTGTTAGCGCTTGTAACTTGACTTCACAAACTTATAGGCTATTAAATTAGTAAGGTTTGATCCCAGCGCTTATTCATCGTACCTAATAATCACCTCAAGCAGAAAGATGACCTCATCTTGCATCCGCTTTCGATACGCCAGCAGACATGCTTTCGCGTACCGCAGATAAGCTGAGGATTTGAGTATGCCAGTAAGGAGTGCTCAAAAACAACCTAGAACCGCGAAAAAAAAAGGACTGTAGATGCGTTCATCTACAGTCCTGCTTTGTTTTGGAACTCTAATCCTGAATCTGATCGCTCATAAAAGCCGATTACTTTTTGTACTCAGGCTTAATTAGGTTAGGGAAATACTTCTCAGTTTTTAAGACTTTCGGACGACTCACGTTGGTGATGTAGCCATTATTAGGGTGGAGGTCATAATACCCTTGGTGGTAATCTTCTGCATCATAAAAAGCGTCGAATTTGCTAAGTTTCGTCACGATCGGATTGCTATAATATCCAGACTGGTTAATGCTGTCAATCACAGATTTTGCTGTTGCTTCTTCCTCTGCTGAGGTATAGAAAATCTCAGACCGATATTGTGTTCCTACATCAGGACCTTGACGATTTAACGTGGTTGGATCGTGTGCGATGAAGAATACATCAAGCAGCGTACGGTAGCTAATGACTTTCGGATCGTAAGAGACTGCGATTGCCTCAGCATGCTTGCTCGCACCAGAAGAGACTGTTTTATAGTCTGCGGTCGACTTCTCTCCGCCGCTGTATCCGCTAATAACAGCTTGCACACCTTTGATTCTTTCCATACTTGCTTCAATGCACCAGAAGCAGCCGCCAGCGAGGTATGCAACAGGCAAATTCTTATCTGGAGCAGCAATTTGAGCTGGCTTCTTCTCCATAGACTTGACGGCCATGTTATCGTTAGAGGCAGGATTTGTTTGTGCGTTGGCACAAGCACCGAACAAGAGCAAAATCGATGCAGAAAGGGAAAGAAACAGTTTCATATTGAAGTTTTGTAGCAAATTAACGCCTTGACTTGCAGGGCTGTTTCGAGCAGAACGTTAAGATTAATCTAATCGGCAACAGCCGCGACCAAACAGTAGTCACCAATCCACCTAAACCACAACTTAGCGCGTATAACGACACCGTCCTTGCGCACTTCTCCTTTGAATTCACCGCCTTTTGGATTGTGTTCAAACTCATACACGATGAGGTGTTCGTGCCAATCAATGAGGCGCTTACCCCAGAGCTTAAACAAGGATTCTTTCGCACCCCATAAGACGTGTAATGCTCCGACTTCGTCTGCTTGTCCTTCGATAAAAGCACGCTCGTCTGGGCGTTCGAATTTTCTCCGCAGTTTGAGGATTTTATCAACCCGTAGCTGAAGGTCTACTCCACATGCTTGCGGACTTACAAGTGCGGCGGCGTGTCCATGCGAATGAGAGAGCGAGAACTCAAGCGTATCAAGACCTTTGAAGTGAGGTTTGCCAAAGTTATCTTTCTCAAAGCCGTCTCTGGCTGCATCTGGAGCCAAGGCAAGTAGCGCTCTACGGGCGCTTAAAGTGTCCTTTAAACGTACATCATTGTGTGGTAATTGACCCCTCCACGCTTCAGGTAGCGGATCGAGAAGTTCGGCAGGTGATTCACTCCCTTCCCAAACTATCGCCTGTATCTCAGGCGCAAAGCGTTCGAATTGTAAAGCAGGCATGTACTTGCTAGGTAAGGCAGATCTTTAAAAGGAAAGCTTTTTTAACCCAGTAAATTTGTCCGGTGCTGAATAGAGGTCTGACTACCATAAGTTTCGGCGACTTTTTCGTCCGTGAAAATTTCACTCGTCTTTCCGTAAGCTACGATGCGCTGATTCATTAAGATCACTTGATCGAAATAATTACGAACGGTGCTCAGGTCATGGTGAATGACGATCACGGTTCGACCTTGATTTGCGAGGTCATGTAGAAGCGTCATGATGCGAGCTTCTGTAGTAGCATCAACGCCTACAAACGGCTCGTCCAAAAACCAAATATCTGCTTGTTGAGCCATAGCTCTGGCTAAGAATACGCGCTGTTGCTGTCCCCCAGATAGTTGCCCAATCTGACGATCTCTCAGGTGGCTAATCCCTAGCTTTTCAAGAGCTTCGTTAATGGCAAGTTTGTCTGCTTTACCTAGACGTTGCATTAAGCTCACATGTGGAAACCGACCCATGCGTACTACGTCATACACCGTCGCTGGAAAACTTAGGTCAACATCATCTCGTTGCGGAACGTACACCACTTCCTTACGAATATCTTGTACGGATCCTCCATTGATAAGCACGCGACCGGTGTCAACGTCTATCAAGTCTAAAATCGCTTTGAAGAGGGTAGACTTTCCCGCGCCATTGGGGCCGAGTAGTCCATAAACGAGTCCAGGCTTTAGGTTGAGGTACACTGCAGAGAGCACTCGCTTGCGGTCATAAGACACATTGAGCGCTTCTACCTGAATCGCATATTGATCTTGATTTGCCATTGGTTCACTTTTGTCCATATCGAAACATGATGATGAAGCCTAAGGCAAAAACAACAAGCAGCGTACCGACAAGCAGTGGAATACTGCCTTCATCTTCCTCAAACCCATCGTCAGCACTCAGTTGCGTGTTCGAACCGCTCAAGGCCGCTACAATGGTCCGAGTATTGAATTGGAGCATCTTGATATAGGTACTCGCCGGACTGTCTTTATCTCCCAAGGAATCACTATAGAGGCTTCCTCCTATGCGTGCGCCGGTATCGTCTGCGATCTGTCGAATAAGTTTCGGGTTGACGGTGGTCTCAATGAAGACCGCTGGTACTCTGCTATCGACGATCAGCTGTATTACGCGAGCTACGTCGCTAGTCTGTGCGTCTGCATCGGTGCTCGTTCCAAGGATGGCTTCGAGTCGAAGTCCATAAGCCGCTCCAAAATATTGAAAGGCATCGTGTGAAGTGATGAGCACGCGTTGTGTCTTTGGGATAACCTGCACCGTGTCCCTGATCCATGCATCAAGTCGTTCGATATCGCTTTTGTATAGGCGATAGTTAAACTCAAATTGATCAGCATACTCGGGAAAAGTGAGGCTGAGCGCTCTATAGATATTCTTTGCGTAGATCAGCCCATTGCCTGCATTCATCCATGCGTGGGGATCACTACTACCTGCATAGGCAATAGATCCGAGCGGTTCGATGCCTTTAGTAATTAAGGTAACAGGAGCCTCAGTACCCGAATACTTGATCAACTCATTGAGCCAGCCTTCGAAGGTTAGCCCATTGCGTAAAATCAGATCGGCAGAAGTTACCAGCTTGGCTGCCTCAGGCGTTGGTTCATAAGTATGTGGATCACCGCCAAGTGGGACGATGCTTTCGACTCGAATCACATTACCTGCAATTACCTCGGCCATGTCGGCAAAAATGCTCGCAGTACTCACCACGAGAGGACGGTCATCTTCGACCGCCTGCGCAGAACTAGTTTTGGCGAAAGCCGAAAGCAAACAAACGCTAACAAGAAATAACAAAGGATTCCTCACGGCTGCAAGTTAGGCAAGACTAACTTTTGATCGAGAAGAATAAAAGTTAGTCTTGCTTCTCATTGGTGTTGAGCGAGTACCAATTGGTCTTTCGCGTGAGGTACATCACCGCTCCAAGTGCAAGTAGAAGGCCGAGTGAACCCAGTAAAAGGCTATAGTCTTCTAGCTGGAGTAGACTGTAGAAGAACCCATAAAGCACCGCGAGGATGGACGTGACGAATACTGTTAGTCGACGATTTTTCAGGACGGCGGAGGTGTAACCAGTGATCAATCCAAGGATCATCAGGGTAGAAGCGAGGTATGACCAGTTGAAGCCAATGTGCTCGCTCAAGGAAAGAAGCAGCACATAAAACAAGACTACCGCGAAGCCCACGAGTAAATATTGAACGGGGTGAAGCCGACGGCCGTTGAGGACTTCTATAAAGAAAAAGGTAAGGAAGGTAGCCGCAATGAAGAGAGCTGAGTACTTAGCAGAGCGACTGATTTTGCGGTATTCATCCACAGGTAGTAGGAAACGCACTCCAAAGTCATAGACGCCCGCCTGCGGCACATCGTTGGCGTACTTGTCAAACTTGTGATCGTTAAAAACAGCGTAGCTATCACTCTTCCCCGTGCGTATCGTACCTTCTTGAGGAATGGGACGATTCACTTCGAGTATTTTCCAGCTTGCGCCAAAACCTGCCCCGTCAATGTTGCGCTCATCTGGTAAAAATGAGCCCGTAAATTTTGGTGTTCCCCAATCACTTTGGAGACTCACATTGGTTTCGGCACTCAAGGGAGCAAAGGCCATCATGCTGCTGCCGCGGAAGTTCAGATCAAACGAAAATTCTCCTCCAGCAAAATCTGGTGATAAGCTTATTGGAGCTTGAAACCCTCTTGGCACGAGGCCAAAGGATGGTGTCCCAGGTTCAAATTCAGCGGTCTGAGCTTCGAAGGAAAGTGCACTAAGTTTATCGATGCCGCGCACGTCGCTGAGACCGAAAACGAGCGTAGCCCTCGACCAATCAAGGGCAGCTTCATCCACGTCAAGTCGGTTGAGTGCAAAAGGCTTGAAACGGCCTTTTACGGTGACATCTGCAGTATAAAGCACCGCGACATAGATACCGCGATAACGTTCTTCAGAGACAGTGGCTCCTTTAAATTCAACAGTTTCGGGCAAGAAGTATGCAGCCCCACGTCTGGTGGATTGACTCTCCTTGCCATCTGAAAGAACAGTGGTTATGGTCTCGCTGAAAGGTACTTGAATGACGGGGCCCGCGAGGCGCTGAGCATTTCCCCATTTGCCCGATATTTCAGAAATCGCAGCATCTCTCAAGTTTTGA
Source organism: uncultured Saprospiraceae bacterium (assembly GCA_937923485.1). Classification (GTDB taxonomy): domain Bacteria; phylum Bacteroidota; class Bacteroidia; order Chitinophagales; family Saprospiraceae; genus CALDTK01. Next base: position 25,489 of record CALDUE010000017.1, on the reverse strand, counting down.
CGTTCCCAAATCAAGCTGTCGACCATACTTGCAGGAATCAGTAAGATGAGGGCTAGAATTGCTACGCCAATCAGCTTCAAAGTTGCGCTCCCTTTGATGTATGCGTTTATTCTTTCGAAGGTTGACATTGGATGGTGGTTGAAACTTGATTCTTGAAAGACGCTCAAAGTACTCAAGTTCTAAGGGTATGAGATTATGCTGCAAGCGGCTGGCCGTGGACCAAACGAAAAAAGCCCATTCACTTTTGAGGCGAATGGGCTTTTTAGATTTGAGCAGCAGCTCGCTATGGCATGTACTCCATCGGGACGGTGTACCATTCGTTTCCACTGAAGATCATGATCCAGTACTTGCCCCTAGCAAGTTGACCTGGATTAAGATTCCAGCGCGGCGTGGTACCATTAAGCTCAAGCACGGTGCGACCAGAAACATCAGAAATAAATGCCATGTCTACAGGAGCAACGAGATCTTTGATTTCTATTTGTCCGCGAACAGGATTTCGTGCAAGGCGAGGGCGCACGGATGGTGGACCAGCCTCCGAAGAAGAAACAGCAAGCAATGCTTCGTTGCTAAAGCCGCTAAGCTCGCCGTCGACAAGTGCACGGATGCGGTAGTAGTTAGCTCCTGAAGGCGCTGTGCGATCAGTATACATTGCAAGTGATCCGTCGACTTCTGCGATTGGCTCGTAGCTGCTTGGAACACTAATCGAGCGTTCGATGATGATTCGGCTAGCTCCTGTGTATGCTTCCCAGTCTAGTCCCACAGCTCCATCGGAAAGTGCACTTGCGCTAAGGTCTTGAGGAGCTTCAAGCGCTTGACAACCTGCATCTATTCTAGTGGTAATGTTTGCGCGAACTTCGTCCAGTTGAACGTAAAGTTGTTCGCCTGGACATGCAGTACTACAACCGTCGCGATGTCCAGCAAGTCCAGTCAAGGTTTTGCCGGAAGGCTGATGAGCAGCTGTACTATTTACATCGATATCAAACTCGCAAGAAAGAAAGTAACCAAGAGTCGTCAAGGCTGACATGGCCGTCGTAGCAGGCGCTTGGTCGACAAAATTGCCTAGCATACAAACGCCAAGCGTTCCTGCATTGGCACCGCAAAAGTGAGCCCCTTGCGCAGCAGTGCCGCGTCCTTCGTAGACAGTTCCGTCCGGAGCCACAAGAAGGTTGTATCCGATATCAGACCATCCGTTCGTGTTGACATGGAAGTCGTAGATCGCCCGCACAACGAGTGCATAGTCTACATCTGCACTAAGGTTTCCAGCACTGTGGTGTACGATGAGGTATTCAGGGTCGAGTGGAGTAGGGGTATCGACGATTGGACAATCCCCGTTCGGGCACCATGAATTTCGATCTATTACCGCCGGTGCAGGACATGGACAGCTATTTGCCTCAAGCGCTGAGAATCGCTTTGATCCTTGCTCCGTTTCGTTGTAGGTAAGTGCTCGGATAGTTACGTCAAATTCACTTGTTGATTTGACCTCAATTCTTCTAACGTGACCAGGAAGCGTAAGGAGGCTAGCCGCAGATGCACCAGCTTCATTTTCGAGCGACCAGTTGGTCCAAGCGGTCAGGCTCTTGTTTCGCTTTGCGTAGCGATATTGAAGGGTCGTTGGTCGTTGGATGCTGGATTTCCACTCTGCGGTAAGCGCTTGGAGTCCTCCAACGGGGACATTAATAATCTTACTCTTGTTTGCGGCGAGATTCACTTTGAACTCCTGCGCGTATTGTGCTGTTACCTGAGTACAGCATAGCACTAACCAAACACTAAGTAATGTGAGTAGAGACTTGTTGAGCATTCTGACGTCCTAATTAGACAGAGCGAGAATTGCTTGATTGAGACTCAGCGTCGCATTCATTCCTATGTCAGGTAGGATAATACGATGCCGCAAACGCCTAGGTAGGCATTCGTCAAACAATTTTTCTCTGGGATTGCGTCGATCGAAATAGATCGTACGCGGTTTAGGATATGCTAGATTGACGTTGGTTTGTCAATCTGACCGCAATCTAGAGTTTTTCTAGTAAAACTCGAAAGATTGTTTGTTCATCATTAATAATGATGAAGTACAATCCCTGCGGAAGTGGGGATAGATCGACAGTTCTTTCTGAAGCAGACATTATGCCAGAATAAACGATTTGACCCGTTGAACTGTAAATTTTGAGCGGTAATCGGCTGTTTTCAGGAAGTCCTTGCAATGAAATATTGCCGTGTGTAGGATTCGGGTAAGCTATAATTGGTTCATTACTAATCGGTTGACGAGTGCTTGATGTCTCGCAGTTGACCACTTCAAATGAAAGCGTCTCCTCCTTCGATATTTCATCAAGACATGCTCCCGTAAAACTCGCTTCGGCCCTAATCATAATATTTTCGACGTTCGCAGGTTGGAGACTTAGCGAACCAGATTGAGCTAAAATATTTTCATCTTCATCAAACCATACCACAGAGCAGTCCGCCCCAGGCGCTAAACAGGTAGCTGAAATCTGATATATAGAGTCGATACAAAGTTTATCTGTTAGCGTGGATGTATCGATTGTCAAACTGGTCTGTATAACTGGTAAAGCCACTACAGTCACTTCCATGGTGTTTGTCTCGCCCGAGACTGATGCCTCAATCTGTATGGTTTGCGATTGATCAACGGATTGAATCGTGTAGGATTGACCTTGATTTACGATCATACCACCAACGGTCCATGTGATTTCTGCAGTTGGATAGGGTGGATTTAGTTGAGCGTTCAGCGTTGTTTCAGAACCTTCGCAGGCCGTGTACATCAACGAGTCTGTCTTAATTTCTAATAAGAGCGGATCAGAGCTTCGCTCATTAGGGCCTAAATCGGTGGCCGTCCCTCGATAGCGCACGTCGCCCACATGATCATTGAAGATGAGATGTGCGATTAGGATTGAATCGTTTCCCGCATCCAAGATTGGAGCATTCATCAGTGCTTGATACGCGTACTGCTCTTTGGTGCGATCAAAAACATCTGCGGTATTGTATTGATTCCCGCCAAGGCAAATAGGTTCCCCGCCAAAGCCTGAATTTAGACTCGCGCAATCTACTTCATCGAAGTAGCAGTTGAGCAAGCGCGGCTTTGCGTGAATGATTCTTAAGGTCCGACCATTGTCAGCCCTGTTGTTGAGGAATACTGTATTGGCAACGAAAGGTTCGGCTGTACCTGTTGAGTCGTTTCCATTGCTGTAGAGTCCGCCACCGACGAGCGCTTCATTACCCTCGAAAACGCAATTGAGAATGATCGGGCTACTCTCGCCGCCTTCACTGCCTAAGCAGTAGACGCCTCCAGCGCTCGCTCCTTTATTGTTTGCGATGATACAGTTGATGAAGGTCGGGCTGCAAACACCTCCTTTACCTAAGTTGTAGACAGCTCCCCCGTAATAGAAGGCTTCGTTATCAGTGAACTGCACATCGCGGTAATGTGCACGACTCGATCCTTCTATCGCATTGACGAGAATTGCTCCGCCGGACTCCCCACTGTAGTTAGCGTATATTTTACTTTGATAAATTTCAAAGTCGCAGGTACCACCAAAAATGGCGTTCGCGAAGATTGCTCCGCCTGCGTTGCCAGATTCGTTCTCATACAATTCGCAGTTGGTCAGAATTGGACTTGAGACTCCACCAAAGCCTCCGTCGATTTGTAGCGCACCTCCAAAGTGACCAAAGTTTCCATCAAATGTTGCGTTAGAGATCGTGGGAGAGCAATATCCATTATTTCCGTAGAGTCGAAGACCTCCACCGTCGCCATCTGTTGTACGATTTCCAGAGAAGTTAACCCCATCAAATTGCGCTTCTGATCGGCCACCATTAGCGGCTCGAATTAAGATTCCGCCACCGCCTTCTTGGCCAGCTTCGTTTGCATCGAAATTACAGTTGAAGAATGTTGAGTTATCATAACCTCCAGAATTTGCAGTGAGTGTTATTGCTCCGCCCCCTGTTTCTGCTGAATTCAAGCCAAAATCACAGTTGCTGAATTGTAGTTGAGAATTCTTACGCGAGTCGGCATCTACAAAAATTGCCCCACCATATCCTATGGCTTGACCGTCAAGGAAAGTGCAATAATCTAAGGACAGATCGATATGCTCCAGCGTGTCATAAGATGTGATGTAGAGCAAAGCTCCGCTAGCTCCTCTGCTAGAATTGCCGCGCGTTTCATCGTTGGCGAGGCCACTCTCAAAAGTTATGAACTCGATACGATTTTCTGTAGTAGGAGCGACAGCTTCCAAGACCGTAAAGCTTCTTGAGGTATCCACTCCAGTACTAATATCTCCACTTAAAGTTACTAAAGCAACAGATGTTGGGTCGTTGATGAACCGATCCTCGGCAGTCACTTCTGTTCCTGAGAATCCACCCATAAGCTTTACGCCTTTCGGCAAAACAAACCTCATGTCGCGATCAGCAAACGAGCAGGGAGAGCATAAGGTGGGCGTGTATGTTCCTTCACTTACCCAAAGCTCGTCTCCATCTTGTGCAGAAGATAAAGCTGAACGTAAATCTCCAGTGGCATTTTGCCATGAAGAACCGTCACCAGTTGCACCTTCAGATACGTAAATTACCTGTGATGTAGCCGACCCTGTAGCAAGTATTATAGCGAAAAATATGCTATAAACAGCTGAAATTGAATTAGTTAATTGCATTCCTTACGTGTCTGTAGGGGGCTGAACTGTAGCTATAGCAAAAATGATACGACATTTTGCTGTAAATGAACTTGATAAAAATAAAGCCTCGTCTAATATAGGGGGTGTCAAGTTCTGAACATGTGATTTTTTGGTTAATTTTTATTATAATCACATGCAATTATTTTTACATATTTGAATGCTTGTTCAGCGCTATGATTACTTGCCACATATGATGTAAATTGTTGTTTTTATCAAAATTGAAGGAAGAAGAAATAGCCCAATCATTGACCTATTTTGCAGTGCTTTGTACGGATGGCGGATCTGATTATGACAACAAGCTCGTGGCTCAACTAACTTGTCCCGCATGGATGGACATTCATTGATTTCTCCAGGACTGCTTCTTACGATTGTACTTGGCTATTTTGCTGTGCTTGTTGGAATCAGTTTTCTTACCGCGGGAAAAGGAGACAACGATACTTTTTTCAAGGCTGGAAAGTCTTCTCCTTGGTATCTCGTCGCTTGGGGCATGATCGGAGCGAGCCTCTCTGGAGTGACCTTTGTTAGTATTCCAGGAGTTGTAGGAGCAGGCGGTCTCAACCAGCAGCTTTCCTACATGCAAGTGGTCTTCGGCTATCTGCTCGGTTATGCTTTTATCGCAACGGTTTTGCTGCCTCTGTACTATCGTCTTGGGTTGACGAGCATATACGAGTACCTCGCTAAGCGTTTCGGGCATAGTAGTTACCTCACAGGCGCTGCATTCTTTCAACTATCTAGAATTATCGGAGCGAGCTTTCGTCTCTATCTAGTAGCGATCGTCCTTGATCTTTTTGTGCTTGGTCCACTAGGCTTTCCGATATGGGGAACGGTTGCGACCACACTTCTTTTGATCTATCTCTATACGTTTAAAGGCGGTATGCGCACGGTGGTCTATACGGATACCTTACAAACCTTTGCGATGCTTGCTGCGGTGATTGTTTCGCTCTCCGCGCTTACTTCAAACTTAGGAGGTGACCTGCTTTCGATGCCTAGGTTGGTGAGTGAGAGCGGGCTAGATCAAATGTTCTTTTTTGGAGGAGGGTGGGCCGACCCGAACAATTTTTGGAAGCAATTTTTCTCAGGTGCCTTGATCACCATTGTAATGACAGGCCTCGATCAAGACATGATGCAGAAAAACCTGACGTGTAAATCTTTGGGAGAAGCGCAGAAAAACATGTTCAGTCTTTCTCTTTTGCTCGTACCAATAAATCTCATCTTTCTGACGCTTGGAATACTGCTTTATAGCTGTATGCACGTGAACCACATGGACATACCTGGTAGTGCTGATCAGATTTTCCCTACCATGGCGATAAAGCACTTACCACCCGCGGCTGGAATCACCTTTGTGATTGGATTGATTGCCGCTGCATATTCTAGTGCAGATAGCGCCTTGACGAGTTTGACGACAAGTTTTTGCGTTGATTTTCTAGGCTTCGATCGAAAAGATGGCTTGAAGAAAAGTGAGCAGAGCAAGGCACGTAACGTCGTGCATATTGGATTTGCCGTGGTGCTATTTATCGTGATCCTTATTTTCTATGCACTCAGCGACGAAAGTGTAATCAATTCTCTCTTTCGAATAGCTGGCTTGACCTATGGTCCGTTACTAGGTCTCTTCGCCTTTGGGTTGAGTAATCGCCGACCGCTCAGAGATAAGTTGGTGCCAGTCGTTTGTGTTATTGCTCCTCTACTTACTTGGCTGATTGATAAAAATTCAGTGGCCTGGTTGGGTGGATTTCAATTCGGCTTTTTGCTACTCGCCTTAAATGGCCTACTCACCTTCATCGGCCTATGGATGCTAAGTGTTGGAGCTGACGAGCAAGTAAGGGTACAACCCAGAACCTAGAGCCAGGATTCTATAAATGCGAAGCACGTAAGAATCCTGATGAACCTACCACTAATCCCGTTTGAAGCTAAGCTTTAAAAGGGATTGCCGAACCTTCACTCAGTCAGAGCTTCGCTCAGGTGTAGGTGCAACAAAAAACCCGACCGCCTTTCGGCAGCCGGGCTATGAGGTCTTTGGGAGTAAGCTTCTGGCTTTAAGACCCTAATTGGGGGGCACTGTGTGTGCTTTTTCGTTTTGGCGAAAGCCTCACTCTGCTGAGAACGTCCTCGTAAGAATTACGTGGACTAATGCTTTAGCCTGCCTCGAATGCGTAGATCTTCATCCCTGGCATATTCTCATAACGTCCCTTGACGGCAAGTATTCCTTTGGTGGCACCCACAACTTTCATGAAATCGTCAATATTTGAGATCGATTGTCCTCCAGCTTCAGTGATAATGAAACCTTCGGCCATGTCCGTTTGGCTAGCTACGCGACCCTTACGGATACTTGAAACGCGGACACCTCCATCGATACGAAGCTTCTTCTTAGTTGCATCGTCAAGTTCATCTAGTTCGATGCCCAAGGCTGCATATACTTTAGAACTCTGCTTTCGGCCAATTTTGGTAGTCCCTTCTGCAGTCTTCAAGGTAACATCGGCGGTGCGCTCCGTTCCTCCGCGCATGTACGTGAGACGAACTACATCACCTGGACGGTGGCGACCGATATTCCCTAGCAAATCTGGACTCGTACGGACCTTATTGCCATCAATTTCTACGATGACGTCACCTTTTCTGAGGCCAGCTTCTTTTGCTGAACTGTTGCCAACTAGCGTATCGACATAGACACCATAGTTGATGTCAAGTCCGCGATCATTAGCAAACGATTGGTCCACTTCGATAATACTTGCACCGATAAAGCCGCGTTGAACAGTTCCAAATTCGCGGAGATCATCAGCCACTTTACGGACCAAGCGACTTGGTACAGCAAAAGAATAGCCTGCGAACGCACCAGTTGGAGATGCGATTGCGGTATTAATTCCAATGAGCTTACCGTCTGTGTTTACAAGCGCTCCTCCTGAGTTGCCTGGATTAACAGCCGCATCTGTTTGAATAAAGCTTTCGATAGCTGTGCGATCACGCCCTTGCCCACCGCCATTGCGACCAATAATATTGATACTCCTTCCAAGAGCACTGACGATGCCAGCAGTTACAGTGGTTTCTAGATCAAAGGGATTTCCAACAGCTGCAATCCACTGACCAATTTTAACTTGGTCAGAGTCAGCGAATTCTACGTAAGGAAGATCTTTTGCATCTTCTATTTTAAGTAGGGCGATGTCGGTTGTAGGGTCGGTACCAACAAGTGTTGCTTTGTAGGTGTCCTTGTCGCCAACACGAACTTCGAGGTCAATGCTGTTGTCGATCACGTGATTGTTGGTGACGATATACCCGTCAGCAGAAATAAGAACACCTGATCCTGAACCTACACTTGGCTGGGGCGCTTGGCGCTGACCTCCTGCTCCAGGATCTCCGAAGAATTGGCGGAAAAAATCTTCCTGAGATCCAAAGCCACCTTGGCCACCACGGCGCGATTCCATGGTATTGCGAATATGAACCACCGCAGGAGCCACCTTGTCGGCAGCAAAGGTGAAGTCGAATGCTACATTGCTGCTAGCGTTGTTATTGTTATTGGTGTTGGGAGCGAAATTGGCGTCGGTTGCAGCTACCGCGTCGTGATGCTCAATGCGATAGGTATTCGTAGCGCTTTCGCCAAAACCGAAAGACCAGAGGACGCCAAGGGTCAAAAGACAGCTTAGCACTGAGGCGAAGATTATACTTCCGTAACGAGTCATGTGTTGTGTATTCAGAGTTAAAGAGAAGTGTCTAGGCCGACACTAGTAAGACTTTTATAACAACGGGCGAGCCCTTCAACCTGTTGGCTGTCGAACGTTAAGAAAAATTAAAAAATTTGAACCTGGCTACTCCTTGAGCCTGCACTTCACAAAGTCGAGCAACTGTGCATGCGCTCGCAGGACCTCTTGCGTTAAATGCTGAAGTTGTCCAAACTGGCCTTCTAACACACGTGCGTCAGGTACAGCATCTTCAGATTTTTTTGAGAAATCGTAGTACTTCGTGATTCCTTGAAACACGTCTCCAAACTCTTCCGCCTGAGAATTAAAATCAGCCAGTGCAGCAGCTTCTTCGCTGTTGAGACGCAAATAATTGGTGTAAGCTGTCTTGTAGGTACAATCGCAGCTGAGGTCTCTTTTTGTAAGGTCGTGAATCGAAACTCCAAAAAGCTGAGAGAACTTGAGTAGGTTACATAGCTTAGGTTCGGCTGTACCTTTTTCATAGCTCGCAATATTCCCCCTGTTCAATCCAACACGACTGGCTAAATCCTCTTGGCTAATACCAAGGCGCTTGCGCATGTGACGCATGTTGCTAGATAAAGCGTGAGTTTCGGTGACCGTGATGACGCGTTCCATTGGATGTAATGTGGGCTAGTTATCGACCAAACACGTGTTTGACTCGACGTGTTCATATACTATACGTCTTGGTAGGGCGGTTAGTTTTGGGTAATTAAAATTACATCTTTACCGCATTGAACAATTGTTTTCTGGCTGACATCACACACATGTACCGCATTTATGCAAGAAAATGCACGCAAATGGGTGTTTTTTTGTTCAAAATGGGTTATATTTGTAAATAGAATTTACATTCTCCCACTAAAAAGTAACATCATGACCCCTTCTCTTGCCCTTCAAGCCAACGTTTTCAATCAATTTGAAGAAATTAGTCCCAGTCTTCGTGCGTTTAGCATGGCTTTGACTCAAAGTGAGGCTGATGCACACGATTTATATCAGGATACTGTATATAAGGTCATCAGTAACGCTGAGAAGTTTAGACAAGGCACAAACTTTAAAGCTTGGGCTGTAACGATCATGCGTAATTTGTTCATCAACAATTACCGTAAGAAGATGCGTCGTAACACGCTTCTCGATCAGACGCCTAACAACTACTTTATTGATTCTGGCCAAGTAAATAATCCAAATGCGGGTGAAAGCGACGCTAGTTATAAGGAACTTTTGACCATGGTCAACAAGTTGCCAGATGATCTTCGTATCCCTTTCTGGATGGCATACCAAGGTTATAAGTACGAAGAGATTTCTCAGAAGCTCGGTAGTCCCCTTGGTACCATTAAGAGTAGAATTTTCTTTGCTCGCCGTAAGCTGCAAGCCTTATACGCTACTGCTAGTGTAGACTTGTCTAAGCCGGCGGAATCGGAGGCATAAGTCCTTTTTAAAGAATTCAAAGCCCTCTATTTCTTACGAAGTAGGGGGCTTTAATTTATGAGGGTTACTGCGAACCAGTTGTTCCCAATACTAGGACGCAGATAAGTTAGTGCAGCTCTGCTGCACTAACTTATCTGCGTCCAGGCTCTACGCGTCTCCCCGATTTCACGCATGTGCAGCTTCAGTCCGCGATGACGTTCTTCCACGAATTCGGGGTCTTCGCTCAAAAGCTTTTTCGCCTCTTCATGGGCAACGTTTAGGATCACCTCGTCTTCTGGGATGCGCGCTAGCTTAAAGAGCATCTGCCCGCTTTGGCGCAGACCTTCGATATCACCAGCCCCACGGAGGTGTAAGTCTTTTTCAGCAATCACGAAGCCGTCATTGGTCTCGCACATTATCTTGATGCGCTGTTTCGCATTATCAGACAGACGGCCGTCGGTCATAAGAATACAGTAACTCTGCTCTGCGCCGCGACCAACTCGACCACGCAGCTGGTGCAGTTGACTCAGCCCAAAACGCTCAGCATTTTCAATCACCATTACGCTCGCATTGGGGACATTAACGCCAACCTCGATGACGGTAGTCGCCACCATGATCTGCGTTTGACCTTTTACAAAACGATCCATTTCAAAGTCCTTGTCGGCAGCTTTAAGGCGACCGTGAACAATCGAGATGTGATACTTAGGTGCTGGGAAGCGTTCCTGAATCCGCTCAAAACCTGTCATCACATTTTTCAAGTCAAGCGCTTCACTTTCTTCGATGAGTGGATAGACCACGTAGATCTGTCGACCTTTCTCTACTTCAGAGCGCATCCATTCGGTAACGCTACTTCTATGTTTTTCGACGATGTGGCGCGTTGTTACTGGCTTTCTTCCAGGTGGCAACTCGTCAATTTTACTGACGTCTAGTTCTGCATGAGTGGTGAGTGCAAGCGTCCTTGGAATGGGCGTCGCCGTCATCACCAATACATGAGGAGGATGGGGCTTATTCTTCCGCCACAACTTGGCGCGCTGTTTCACCCCGAATCGGTGCTGCTCGTCAATGACCGCAAGACCTAAGTTTTTAAAGACCACTGGGTCTTCGATAAGCGCGTGGGTTCCGATAATAATGTTTAAATCACCTCGCTCAAGCGCGCGTAAGGTCTGAGCTCGTTGTTGCGCCTTGGTGCTTCCTGTTAAAAAGGCTAGCATAACTCCTGTTCCCTTCAGCATTTCAGTGAGTCCTTCGAAATGTTGATGGGCTAGTATTTGTGTTGGCGCCATCAATACTGCTTGGTAGCCATGGTCTATAGCCATCAACATGGCGAGCAATGCAACGATGGTTTTACCCGAACCGACATCTCCTTGAATGAGTCGATTCATGTGCGTTCCTGAGGTAAGGTCCGTTGAGACTTCCGTCAAAACCCGTTGCTGGGCACCCGTCAAGGTGAAGGGCAATTTCTCAGCGACAAACTGATTGTAAATTTTGCCTGGCCCAGGAATAGTATAGCCTTTGATGTCGCGATCGTGCTGGTACTTCCCCCAGAGTTGTCTCATCTGGAAAAGGAAGAGCTCTTCAAACTTTATGCGCCTTGTTGCTTCATGGGCAGCATCATGATTGGCTGGGAAGTGTAGGTCGTGCAGTGCTTTGGTATGGGTCACTAGCCTATACTGTTCTCTCAGATAGCCCGGTAAGGTATCCTCAGCACCAGGAAATCGCTCTTCAAGTAGACTGATGATGGCCTTGACCATTCTCCGCCGGGTCTTCATGTTGACCCCTTTGGAGTTGAATTTTTCAGTACTTGGGTAGACAGGTTCGAAGGTCTCGTTAGCACCAGCGCGCTCGCTTATCTCAGGGTGGGCGATGCTCGCTCTGTTCTTGAAAATATTCACTTTGCCAAAGACCGAGTAAGCCGTTCCAACTTTAAGAGATTGAGCTGCATAGTAACCACCTCTAAACCAGACCAAGTCTACTTGACCTGTTTCGTCTTGTAAGGTTGCCGAAACACGTCGCTTTGCTCCAGTTCCAATATGATTGACTCTACGCAACACTCCACGTACGAAGACATCTCCACTACCGACACTCTTAAGTTGAGCGATTGGTGTCACCTGTGTCTTGTCGACATAACGCAATGGAAGCAGATACACCAAGTCCCCCAAGGTTCTTACCCCCAACTCTTCCGCGAAAAGTTGAGCTTTTTCATCACCAATACCTTTGAGGCTGGTGATCGGTTTGGCCAGAAAGTCTTTCCAAGCGGGTAGCACTTCACAAAAGTGCCAATTCTTTACGAATTACACAGAATGTATTAAAAAGGTAATTTGTGGTGTGCAGTGAGCAGTTCGACTTTTTGCGGGCAACTTCTTTGTGCTCCACATAGTTTTAAGGCTAACGCAGTTTGCTGTCTTGAAAGCAGCTACTTTTGCATCACCAACCTGAAATCGTTATGGCTACCAGCATCAGACAAGAGCAAGTCGGAGAACTCGTACGCCGCAATGTTGGGGTAGTACTCCAAGCCGAAGGGAGCTACATCTACGGCTCGGCTGCTTTTGTAACGGTCACCGAAGTTCAAATGACTTCAGACCTCGGAATAGCACGTGTCTACCTTTCTGTCTTCGGAACCGAGGACAAGCAATCAGTTATTCTAAAGCTAGAAGACGAGTACGCTCGTATCCGACAGTCCTTGGGCTTTCGTTTGCGCAAGCACGTCCGCCGAATACCTGACCTCCAGTTCTACCTCGACGACACACTCGATGAGATGTACCGCCTCCGTGAGGTTTTCGATGAGTTGAAGGAGGAGAAGAAGGACGGCGACGCAAAGACGTAGCAAGCTTATTCGTATTTCGGCGAAATACACACGTCTCGAATGGGCGTCCTTATAGAGCGTCCTTAAAGCCATTCAAAAATCGAAATTATCAATTCAAAATTGTGACCTTAGGTCACCTAGTGCGTCATAAGGTTGTATTTCGCAGGAAACAGGCGGCTTCTTTCCCAGAAAGTCGCCCTGCGAAAACCCTTACAACGGAGACTGATTTTGGTTAGAAAGGCCCTTTTGAGCAATCATAAGGGCCTTCTTTTTTTGTGCTAAAGCGTCCGTTTCCTCCTTGAGATGTACGGTCTCCGTGAAGTATTCAATATGTTGAAGAACGAGGATTAGCTGGGGATTTGTGAACGTAGATCCCTTGTTCGTATTTCGGCGAAATACACACGTCTCGAATGGGCGTCCTTATAGAGCGTCCTTAAAGCCATTCAAAAATCGAAATTATCAATTCAAAATTGTGACCTTAGGTCACCTAGTGCGTCTTAAGGTTGTATTTCGCAGGAAACAGGCGGCTTCTTTCCCAGAAAGTCGCCCTGCGAAACACCCTTACAGCGGAGACTGATTTTGGTTAGAAAGGCCCTTTTGAGCAATCATAAGGGCCTTCTTTTTTTGTGCTAAAGCGTCCGTTGCCTCCTTGAAATGTACCGTCTCCGTGAAGTATTCGATGTGTTGAAGAACGAGGATTAGCTGGGGATTTGTGAGCGTAAATCCCTTGTTCGTATTTCGGCGAAATACAACCTCGCGCTAGAGTTTCGACTTACACCACTTCATCAAGAGTGAGCTTAAGCACAGGTCAAATACTGGACACATTCCACCCTGTCTAGCAGCGAAGCGCTCTAGCAGTGCAACGGTCTTGCAGCGAAGCGGTCATCGTACTCCTTTTACCCCCGCTTAGGAATCGGACTACCATGTGGATCCGTCTCTGGATACCCCAATTCCTGATCGATTTCATCAAGCAGTTCATCGGTAAGCAGGTGCTCGTAGCGCTCAGCTTCATCGTGGATTTGATCTTCGCTGAGACCGAGGCGATCGACCAAGAAGGTCTCATATAGGCGGTGTGCACGCACAAGTTTGAAGGCTTCAAGCTTGCCAAGATTGGTCATGGCCAGCGGTTGCAGGGTGACCAATCCTCGCTTGGCAAGGGTTTTCAATCTTGACGTTACAACGCCTTTCGGCAAAACTGTCTTCTCGACCAAGCCATCGATTGTCATAGCCCCATTCTGCTCTAATCGAGCGCCCTGTTTGATAACATCTTCAATTTCAATGCGACGTTCGCGAGTACGCTTGCGGTAGAACCTAAACACCAATCCGCGTTCGGGCGCGAAGAATACTGCTAAGCCGTACAAGAAACTCGCCATCACTGCCATTGCTGGACCAGGAGTCGTCTTGAATGCGAAGGCAATGGCCAGCCCAAATACTGCCGCAAGCACACCAACTAGCGAGGCAATCATGATCACTTTTGGCAATCTCCGAGACAGGAGAAGACCTGTTGCTGCTGGAGTAATGAGCATAGCAACTACGAGGATGACGCCTACAGTTTGCAAGGCAGCAACAACCGCAAACGAAAGCAAGAGCATCAAGAAGTAGTGCACCAACTTCGTGTTGACGCCCATCGTTTCGGCAATTACAGGCTGGAAAGTCGTAGCGAAGAGTGGACGGTAAAACACGTATAAACTCGCAAGCACATACAGGCAAATCATTCCCGTAAGTACCAGGTCACTATCTGATACGCCAAGCACATTGCCAAAGAGGAAGTCCTTGAGATCAATATGTGCATGCTCGTTCTTACTGAGCCATGAAATCCCCATGACCCCAAGAGCGAACATGGTCGTAAAGACAATGCCAATGGCAGCATCATTTTTGGTGGCGACTTTCTGCTGAATCCAAGTGATAAGCACCGCAGTGACAAGTCCTGCTGCTACCGACCCGAGGAAAAAGCCCAAGGCAGAATATCCGCCAACCACCATGAATGCCACGACGACACCAGGCAGAATGGCGTGGCTCAAGGCATCGCCAACCATCGACATGTTGCGCAAGACGATGAAGCAACCAAGCGCACCACACATCAATCCAACCATAACACTGGCAGCCAGCGCACGCCAAGCGTAAGGATAGTCGAATGCTGTGATGATTTCTTCCATCGACTACAAAGTTAGTCGACCCTAACAATTTTCCTAGCTATTCCTTTCTAGCTCGCAAGCATGTTTTCATCAGAGAAGGAGTAGTACTTATGACCGGCTACGATAAGGTGATCAAGTAACTGAATATTAAGAATCTTCCCAGCCGTGACGAGGTTGCGCGTCAGTGAAATATCAGACTTGCTCGGTGTTAGGTTGCCCGAAGGATGATTGTGAGCCAAGACGAAACTGGTCGCATTGAAGCGGAGCGCCATAGCCATAAGTTTGCGCACGTCGACAACGGTACCATCAACGCCGCCGCTGCTGAGACGCTCGGTACCGATGAGCCTACAAGCTGTGTTGAGCAGCAGTACCCAGCATTCTTCGTGGCGCAGGTCTGCCAGTTGTGGACCGAGGATATTGAAGGCTGCCTGAGCAGTACGAATGGTTGGCCGTTCGACATCACTTTCTTGTCCGCGGCGACGACCTAGCTCCAATGCAGCAACAAGCGTGATAGCTTTTACCTTTCCTATTCCATGGACCTTTTCGAGCGTTCGCCAGTCTCGACTAGCAAGTTCGCGCAAGTGCCCATTGGTATCGAGAAGTAAGTTGCGGGCAACATCTACGGCAGTAGCAGTTCTGGTACCTGAGCGAAGCAGAATAGCGATCAATTCGCTAGTCGCAAGTGCTTGAGGACCGTAATTCATGAGCCGCTCTCGAGGCTGTTCTTCAGGGTGCCATTCTTTGAGGGTGCTTTTGGACAAATTCTCTAATCCGTGTTCTATTGACTTGGTGTCATGGGTTTTGGCGAAATTCCCGCACTCGTGCGTGGACCCGCGTGCTCCGCACGGGGCAGCACCGGGCTCATCTCGCTCAACGACCGTCATTCGAGACGAGGTCTCTTTGAACTTTAGTCGTTTGCTGGGCTTTGAGGAGGTGTCAGAAGTCTTAGCTTTACGATGCTTCGAAGCGGCCACTTTCAATGTTGACGGTGGATTGGAGGGAATGACTTGTGCTAGGTTTTTCATTTCGATCAAACAATTTGTAGTAAGACTTGCCGGAAACCTCTATTTCACGTTTTGACCGAGAAAAATCAAAATATTTTGTTGGATTTTAGTTTTGGCGCAAGCGAAAGACTGAAATCGCGCAAGGCGATAGGGGAGTTGTTTGCAGGAGCGCCGACGGCAAAAGCGTATCCTTTGAGGCTCGTTTATCGGCTCCAACCGAAAACAGCCGAGCAAGATTCGATTGCCAAAATGGCCTTTGTCGCATCCAAGCGAAATTTTAAGCGCGCACCAGATCGTAACCACGTAAAGCGGCGAATGCGCGAGTCATATCGTTTGACAAAAAGCAGCTTATACACATGGCTTGAGCAACGAGATCAATATCTCGAGGGCATGCTCATCTTTACAGGCAGAGAACTTCCCACGCAAAAAGAGATAAACCACGCATGGCGCAAATTGCTACGTCGACTAGAGCCCAATTTTTTCAAATGAATCGTTGGGTACTCTTGCTGCTTTTCTTAGGTGGGCTGTTCGTTTCTGCATCCGCTCAGCTTCAGCCGTATTTGCTTTTGCAGGGTCCTTCAGGTAGCAAGACCTATCGTTTTGTTCGCGGACAAGAACTTGAGTGGCGATTCCATGGAGAGGATGAGTTCTTTTCTGCTCGAATTATAGACTTTTACCCTGAATCACAGACCATTAGGATTGACGATATCCTCGTCTCGATTAACAAATTTGCGGAGGTTCGCTATCGAAAGAATGGTGCAGGATTAAAGAAATACTTACAGGGGCAAGGTTTAGTCAATCTAGTTTTTCTTGGAGGGTTTACCGCATTTTCCAAGCGTACGCGAAGGGAGCAGAAAAACTTCTTGATCGTTGCTGCGATCGTCAGTGCGGCAATGGTTATTTATGGGAGTTTTGGCAGGTACGTCAGCCGCGAAGTAGGTCCGAACCAACGTTATCTTTTGAAAATAGCTGGTGGCGATTTGCGCCTTAGAGATGGGAGAGATTTATATGATGGAACGTGATTCGTTCATTGTATTTTGCGTAGTGAAAGCATGTTTCACTAGAATCACGTGACATCAAATTAAACAAGGCGATACGCTGGTGCGGAGCATCTAGGCCGCTGTGCTACTTTCTCAGAAACCACTCAATCGCTAGTCGGTAACCCTCAAGCCCGAGGCCGCTGATGGTGCCTACTGCGGCAGGCGTTACAAAAGAGTTTTGGCGAAAGCTCTCTCTTGCATAAACATTGGAAATATGCACGTCGATTACAGGGGCAGAAATGGCGCGAATGCAGTCTCCAAGGCCTAGAGATGTATGACCGAGGGCACCTGCATTGACGATGATTTTTGCACTTTCGTCAAAACCTATTTCTTGGAGGTAGTCGATCAACTCTCCTTCCGCATTACTCTGAAACACCTTGATATCTGTACGGTCCTTAAACTCGGTACCCAAATCGCCGAGATAATTATCGAGCGAAACGTTGCCATAAATCTCGGGTTCGCGCTTTCCAACGAGGTTGAGGTTCGGTCCGTTAACGATGTGGATGGTCATACAAGTTACTTGAAATAAGAAAGCCTTCCTTACGAGTACGCAAGAAAGGCTTTCTAAGTTAATTCGAATAGATGCTAATTCGCTACGTCGCTTAAGAACTTGAT
Source organism: uncultured Saprospiraceae bacterium (assembly GCA_937923485.1). GTDB lineage: Bacteria > Bacteroidota > Bacteroidia > Chitinophagales > Saprospiraceae > CALDTK01. The sequence continues at coordinate 8,141 of CALDUE010000017.1, read as the reverse complement.
GCGGTAGAGACGAATTTCATCCATGGTGATGTCGTCTTCATGAAGCTCCTTGAAAGCAACTTCAGGATCATCGGTTTCTGCTTCCATGAAGTACTCCTTCAAATCGTCTGCAGTGTACTCGTCGAGTTCTTCTTCGAGATAGTAATCGATGTTGACCTTGGTTCCTGAATGGACGATGGCATACAGCTCGTCGAGGAACTCATCCATTGACATTTTTACGACCTCAGCAATCTCGTCGAGGCCCATCTTTTTATCGATGCCCTGAATGATCTGAACCTTCGAACGGCTCTTGTTGGCGACTTGTTTGACGACGAAATCCGTTGGACGGTCGATGTCATTATCGTCAACATATTTTGCAATCAACTCCATGAAAGGCTTACCATATCGCTTCGCTTTTCCAACGCTGACGCCAGAAATTTTGGCCATATCCTCAATGGATATAGGGTATTGCGTGGCCATATCATCAAGACTTGGGTCTTGGAAGATGACATATGGTGGTAGGTCCTTTTCATCAGCCACTTTCTTGCGAAGGCTCTGAAGCATGGCTCGTAGATCGGCGTCTAGCGCAACCGCTCGTGCAGGCTGTGGATCTGGATTCGCATCTGAACTATCGAATTCGTGATTCAGCGCAATTGTGAGGCTGTACGGATTATCGATAAAGCTTTGCCCTTTCTCTGTAACCGAGAGTTGACCGTAGGTTTCGATGTCTTTAAATACCAAATCGCTAAGTATGGCTTGACGGAACACACTCATCCAGAAGTTATCGTCGTGCGCTTTGCCTACACCATATAAAGGACGCTGATCAAAGCGGAAATCCTTCATTTCCTTGGTCGCTTTGCCCATGACAAAGTCTACGTACGTCTTAATGGTGTAATTCTCATCCAACTCCTTAATCGCAGAAAGTGCTTGGTGCATTTCTGTTTGCACCTCTTTGCGTGGCTTCGGGTTGACGCAGTTGTCACAAAGATCGCAACTCTCCTTACCGTAGTCCTCTCCAAAATAGTGAAGAAGGAAGCGGCGACGGCAAGCAGCAGTCTCAGAGTATGCAGTCACTTCTTGGATAAGCTGGCGGCCAAGCTCACGCTCAGCAACGGGCTTGTCACGTAGGAATTTCTCCAAGCGAAGAATGTCCTTGTAATTGTAGTAGGCAATACAATCGGAATTGATGCCATCACGACCAGCTCGACCTGTTTCCTGGTAGTAATTCTCGATTGACTTTGGGATATCGTAGTGAATGACGAAGCGCACATTCGGCTTGTCGATTCCCATACCGAAAGCGATGGTAGCGACAATTACGTCACTGTCGTCTTTGATAAACATGTCCTGCGTACGAGAACGTGTCTTGGCATCAAGTCCAGCGTGGTAGGGCATAGCACGTACGCCATTGACGGCAAGTGCACTGGCTATTTCCTCTGTACTCTTGCGACTTTGCACGTAGATGATTCCGCAAGCCCCTTTCGTACTTGTAACGTATTGGATGATCGAGCGGAACGTGTTTTCCTTGTTGCCTTTTGAACGTACTTCATAGTGAAGATTGGTTCGGTTGAAACTCGTTATGTAAATCGCCTCGTCCCTCATGTTGAGGTTCTTGACGATATCACTCTGCACCTTTGGCGTTGCCGTTGCGGTTAGCGCAACGACAGGTATCGTTTTGTTGATATCGTCGAGCATCAGGCGAATACGTCGATATTCTGGACGGAAATCGTGTCCCCACTCTGAAATACAGTGGGCCTCATCGACGGCGACGAAAGAAATATTGGTGTTTTTGAAAAACTCGATGTTCTCCTCTTTTGTCAAGGTCTCCGGAGCTACATAAAGCAGCTTGGTCTTGCCTGCTCGGATATCCTCGCGAACCGTGCGTGTTTGCACTTTAGTTAGTGAAGAGTTGAGGTAGTGAGCTACCGCATCATCCTGCCCGAAGCCACGGATGGCATCGACTTGGTTTTTCATCAGAGCGATGAGTGGACTGATAACGATGGCAGTACCTTCCATCATCAGTGCTGGAAGTTGGTAGCACATGCTCTTGCCTCCACCCGTAGGCATGATGACAAATGTGTCTTGGCCTTTTAAGACCGATTTACAGATTTCTTCTTGTTTTTCTTTAAAGGAATCAAAGCCAAAGAATTCTTGTAGTGCTTCGTGAAGATTCGCGCTTGTTGCGACCATACCGCTATTGGGTGTAGAGTGTTCGTAAAAATGGAGCGAGGCGTGCATTTAACGCTTTGAACAGTCTGAAAATTCAAGCTGATTCAACAAAGCGACCTCGATGACTAAAAGTCTGTTACTAAAGTAATGTTTATTTGCGGTTCGCCAACCAAAAACTAGTGTTCCTTTCCACACTAGTAGCGAATTTACGCTAAAGGGGTAGGCTTTATAACGCTCATATGTCAGACCAACGCTTGATTTTTGATACCGCAAGGCGGACGCTTGCAATCGAGCTGGAGACGCTTCAAGCCTTGCATGACTCCATAGATGCCTCATTTTCAGAAGTGGTAAGCCTTGTGCAGCACTGTGGTGGTAGGGTAGTAATTACTGGTGTAGGCAAGAGCGCGCTGGTTGCTCAGAAGATTGCGGCCACTTTAAATTCGACGGGTACGCCTGCGCTTTTTATGCACGGTGCGGATGCGATTCACGGAGATTTAGGGATGGTGCAGACCAACGACATCGTCATTGCCCTGTCGAAAAGCGGTGAAACGTCAGAAATGCGAGCTTTACTGCCTTTGGTGCGTCGCTTGGGTAACAAGATCGTTGCGATGGTGTCCAAGCCCGAAAGCTACCTGGCGATGCAAGCAGATTATGTCTTGCTGACTCCGGTTCAAAAAGAGGCAGACTTGCATAATCTCGCTCCGACGGCAAGTGCGATTTCTCAGATGGCGATGGGCGATGCTCTGGCAACTTCGCTCACGGCGTTGCGTGGTTTTAAACCTGAAGATTTCGCACAGTATCATCCTGGCGGTTCGTTGGGCAAGCGCTTGTTTATGCGTTTGGCAGATCTAGGTTGCAGAAATGCTTGTCCGTCAGTAGGTCCAGATGCGACTTTGGAGCAGGTGGTGGTTGAAATGACGACCAAGCGTCTTGGTGCCACTGCGGTAGTCGATGCTGATCAAAAACTCATCGGCATCATCACAGATGGTGATCTACGTCGTGCTTTGGGTAGAGGCGTTGAGGTAGTTCGCCTTTCGGCAAAACAGCTGATGTCGCCGTCACCCCGATCGCTAGATGATGCACAGTTGGCCGTCAAAGGATTGGAGCTCTTGCAAAAGCATAATATCTCTCAACTTCTCCTCGTGGATGGGGAAGGCAAGTATTCAGGGATGGTTCATATCCATGATTTTGTAAGAGAGGGATTGGAGTAGTTTTAATAATCATTCCAATCTTAAGTTTTAAACAAAATAATTCAAGTTTTAAATCCCGTAAGCTGTTCTATTTTATTTCTTTAACAATATCCTCAATTTGATTTTTTATTCGGTCGACCGCTGGAGCGGTCGGGCCACATGCCACATGTTTCGAACCATAGACCATTCGTTGCACTACTTTACACACTTATATACCACAAATTTTTCGTTCTCAGCAAGCACCTGAACGCTTGGAAATATCTTTGTTAAGTGTGTCTTATAGTTCAAATGCGTATTGGAGACAAGCTGTAGGTTTCCCCCAGGCTTTAGACAGCGAAAACATTCCTTGAAGAGGTAGATCGGGATCTTTACATTGATCTCGTGCTCAAAATGAAATGGAGGATTCGTTACGATAAGATCGAAAGTGTCGTTCTTAAAATTTGTTAGATCGTTATCGTAGTGATGGTGGACGTTCGGACCATCGATATTGAGCTTGGCAGATTCTACGGCGAGGTAGGAATCTTCCAAGAGGTGTATTTCAGTATCTGGCGATTCTCGCTGAATTTCTTTACCGATTACCCCATTGCCAGAAGCGAGATCAAGAATGACCTTATCTTCCGGAGTTAATTCAAAACAGTCTAAAAAATACTGCGTCGCATAGTCGATGTGTTTTGCTGAAAAGACGCCCCAGTATTGTTTGTAGGAATCGTTTCGATAATTAATCACGTCAAGAATGTCCTGCTTCGGTACTTGTTTCTTACCTGTCAAGGTGATGGTGCGCGCTTTCTTTTCTGCTTTGCTTTGTTCGACGTTTTCAAAATACTGGTTGGAGATGCTCAGTAATTTTGGCGTGAAGTGCCGGGTCATGAAGGCAACCTCGACGATCACTTTCGCAGTCGAGTTGTGTGCGATATGTTCTAGAAATACCTGAAAGAGCGCCAAAGATTTTGGCGCCTTGATAAGGGCGTAGTCGAGCTTCTTCTTTAGCGGAGAAAGCGGATTGGAAAATCTTCGTCCTTCTAGGTCATTGGCTGATGCGTTGGCGAGAATAGCTTTCTCTTGGCTTTTTTCTGTAAGGATGGCTACAGGAGATAGCTTTTGCAGGTGACAGGTCAGGTAGCCAAACCTATCGTGATAGATAGCTAGACTCTTTGGCTTGGTCTCAAGGGCGCCGACACGTTTTAGGAGAAGCTCATCAGCTGCGCTGTGAGCGCGCAACGACTTGTCGGTGGAGAGGTCGTGTCTTTGTATTTGAAGTTGCGTTTTGATTGTAGCCATCGTTATTTTCAAAGGTAGTAAACGAGATGCCTCTTTTGGTATCTGCTTTCCTGCGAACCAGTGGATGGTACGACCAACAAAATGAGTCGTAGTCGAGCTGAGCAGCTCGACATTATCAATTGACAATTACCAACTTACAGTTCTTCTTCCCCTACTTTGCGGCCATGATATTCCCCTACGGTGATACCAACGTGCCTAATGGCAAATTCCCGATCGTCAATTACTTGCTGATTGCGATCAACGTGGCCGTATTCATCTATCAGTATTCTCTGCCAGAAGCTGAGTTGATGGCCTTCGTTTATAAGAATGGATTTATTCCTGCAGAAGGATTTGGCTTGACGGTGCTCACCAATATTTTCATGCACGGAGGCCTCATGCACTTACTTGGAAATATGGTCTTTCTATGGCTGTTTGGCGATAATATCGAGCAGACGATTGGGAGCATGAAGTATCTGCTCTTTTATCTTGTGGCTGGCATTCTAGCCACGGTTGCGCACTACTTGGCTGGACCATCATCGGTTATTCCTGCCATTGGAGCTTCGGGTGCTATTGCGGGTGTGATGGGTGCGTACCTCGTCTGTTTTCCGCACTCCCAAATCAAAATGCTGTGGCTGTTTTTCCCTTTCAAAATTAGCGCCTTTCTATTTCTAGGATTTTGGATTGTGCAGCAGCTTTTCAGCGGAACGGCGAGCCTAGGAGTTGCTACAGACGAGACGGCTGGAGTGGCTTGGTTTGCACACATCGGAGGCTTTGTTTTTGGCGTCCTTGCGGGATTTTATTTCCGCAAATACAAGCAACCTGATCCCCCGTTGATCGTCGAGAATCCATGGTTACCTCGACCGGTCAGTAAGATGCCTACGAAGTTTCGGTAGCGGGTTTTGGCGAAAGCTCAACTCCTACACTTTCTTCTTTGTGCTGTACTCTTGCCAGACCTTCTCCAATTTTGGGTAAATAAAGTGCTAAGAGGCAGATTCCTATTCCATTGTCAGATTCTAAGGGAAGCTCAATCATGAACATCGCCGAGATCATTAACCAGCCTTCTGCGAGGAGGGGCTTTCGCCAAAACGTGCGGTCGATCAAAGGGCCAATGAGTACCGCGCAGACTCCTAAGAATCCTAGAATTCCCGCTGCTCCCCAACTGTAGAGGAATTGATTATGGGGAGGATGCACCATCGTTGGATTCCCGGTTTTGGCGTAAGCTAAACGCATCGCTTCTGCAAAATCTCCATTTGGAGCCCCAGATATCGGATACGCTTTAATGACTTCAATTCCAGCGCGAATACTTGCAAAACGACCAGCATCAGAATAAAGCCTTCGACTTTTTTTGCCGATCTGCTCTATGTCGAAGCTGACGTACGCAAGTTTTTGCGAAAGCGTAGGAATTTGTGTGACGGCGACACCAGCCAAGAATATGCAGCCCGCTAAGGAAAGTGCGACGCCTTTCTTGCCGATCTTTGGTAAAAGGACTCTGGTCAACACGACCACAAAACCGATGTAAAACATGACGAGTCCTGTGCGCACCGCGATCACGTGAAGGACGGTAGTCAAAATTACAGCAAAGCTCAATGCAAAGATGCGGAGCCAAGTGCGTGGTAAGCCGAGCCAATCTGCTGGTGAATCTGCTTTCTGTTCCTTGCTGAAGCCTGAAAATGCATACCACCACATGGAGACTGCGGTGACAGCGAGGACCATAGAATAGCGGACGTGGCGATTGGGTGTGGGGACGACGCGACCTTGCCCGATAGCGACGAAGATGGCGTCACTATTTGCTCCAAGATACAGACCCACTCCAAGTGCAGATGCTGAAGCAAATAGTCCCATCGCCATGTATAAGTGGTCGCGGTAACGAATGTAGATCGCACTCAGAATGAAGAACATTGCTGGAATCCCAACAGCTTGGATACTATGCCTTAACCTGCCACCCCAGAAACCATTGACATTTTCGAGCAAGGCGGTTGTCAAATAGCCCAAGAAAAAGAGTGCGGGTAGGCTGTAGGCGGGGGTTTTGATGAACTTGAGTACGGCTTGTGAAGCACCTTTCCAAAGCCGAATTGGAAGTTGTGCCCACTCTAAGCGAATCAAGCATAGTAAGCCTAAACCAATTAACGCCACGCCCGAAGGGGTGCGTGCTTTGATGGTTAAAGTCCACATCCACAGCAAGGTGCCAAGCACGACCATAAAGACGTGCAACTTTGGAGGCCAACCCTTGGGCGGTGATTGCTGATCAACCTTGGAAGCTTCGGTGTTCAAATTCGGTTGATCGTTAACTCCAGCTATATCTCGACTCGAGGGCTTTATCTCTTGGTCCCTGTTGATCGAAAATAGTGATTAGTGCCTCAAAGTGTATTTGGGAGCGGCGAATTTACGCGTTGCTAGGTGCACAACGTATAAGGAGCTTCATTCGTGGCGTGTACAGGGCTAAAAAGTGTCATTTTGTAGGGTCTTTTGAAAAGAGTAGAATTGAAAAATCTAACCGCTTACCTTCGGCGCTTGTAACCAGCAGCCTGCGCTTATGTCCGACCAACAAGATGTTTTTGCCGTAGCCCGAGCTTTGGGCGAAGAAATTAAGTCCGCATCAATAACAGATGCGGATAGTGCCGAACAGTTCCGCATTGAGTTTCTGGGCTCAAAAGGAAAAGTCAAAGGCCTCATGGGGGCAATGAAAGACATTCCTGGCGATCAGCGTCGCGATTATGGTCAACTCGTAAACAGCGTGAAGCAAAGTGCTGAACAACGTTTGGAGGAGGCGAAGGCAGGTTTTGCGAAAGCGAAAACAGCCGCCAGTCTAGAAGGGCTCGACCTCACTCGACCAGGAGAACCTATTCTGCCTGGGGGGCGCCATCCAGTCAACCTAGTCTTAGATCGCATCATTGATATTTTCGAGCGACTCGGATTTGCGGTTCAAGAGGATCGTGAGATCGAAGACGATTGGCACAACTTCACGGCGATGAACACGCCAGAAGATCACCCTGCTCGAGACATGCAGGACACCTTCTATTTGCGAGGTCCAGAAAAATTGCTGCTTCGCACACACACTTCAAGTGTACAGTCAAGAGCGATGACTACACAGAAGCCTCCGATTCGCATTATTGCTCCTGGGCGTGTGTATCGCAACGAAACCATTTCTGCACGCAGTCACGCCCAGTTCCACCAAGTCGAGGGTTTGTACATCGATGAGGATGTAAGCTTTGCAGATTTGAAGCAGACGATTCTACATTTCGCCCGTGAGATGTACGGTCCGGAAGCCAAGATCCGTATGCGTCCGAGTTACTTCCCGTTTACCGAGCCAAGTGCAGAGGTTGACGTCTGGTGGGGACTCGGTGACGAGCATGCCAAGCGTATCACCAAAGGAACGGGCTGGCTAGAAATCCTCGGCTGCGGTATGGTTGATCCTGCCGTCCTCGAAAATTGCGGCATCGATTCGAGCAAGTATTCAGGCTTTGCTTTCGGGATGGGCATTGAGCGCCAGGCGATGTTACAGTATCGAATCAATGATATTCGAATGTTGTTTGAGGGGGATATGAGGTT
>CALDUE010000016.1 GCA_937923485.1 uncultured Saprospiraceae bacterium | reverse complement strand
CAATTTTTCGGCGAGTTGTTCAGTGAAGGGTTGAAGGAACTTCTAGAAAACCATGCGAAGGATCAGCTTGCGAGTCGAGTTCCCATTGAAGGAACGGTTGAGGCACCAGAAACTGGCGTTTGGACGGCAATTTTATCCGTACTCCGAAATGCCTATATCTATGCTTTCCGACCTATGATTGATGAAACCGTAGAATATGATGATGCGCTAAATCCAGACGGCGAAGGGAATAAGCCAGGCTTGCTGAAGCGGATATTCTCAGGGAAGGATAAAGACAAGAAAGATAAGGATGTCGATAATCCCGCTGACACAACGAAAAAAGAGGGATTGTTGAAGCGGATATTCTGAGTAACCGCAATTGTACTCAGAACCAATGGTTTGCTGTACAATTGCAACATGTCAGCACCCAAGGCTACCACCACCTTTCCGCTCCTCCACTACGACCGACTCTGCTTCTTGAAAAACGTGGTCAAGAATCCAAACATCATCATTGGCGATTACACCTACTACGATGACTTTGAGGATGTCGCCAATTTTGAGAAGAACGTTAAGTATCACTTTGACTTTATCGGGGACAAGCTGATCATTGGAAAGTTCTGTCAGATCGCTTCTGGTGCTACATTTATCATGAATGGTGGCAACCATGCTACTGAAGGTATAAGCACTTTTCCTTTTCAAATTTTTGGCGGGGACTGGGCAAATGCCATGGATGGGAAACCTTACCCGCACAAAGGTGACACCGTGATTGGTAATGATGTTTGGATCGGATATGACGCGACGATCATGCCAGGGGTTACTATTGGCCATGGGGCCGTGATCGCGACCAAGTCCGTAGTGACGAAGGACGTCCCTCCTTATTCAGTCGTAGGCGGTAATCCGGCGAAGGTGCTTAAGATGCGTTTTAGCGAAAGCGAAGTAGAGAGGCTTTTGGAGTTGGCGTGGTGGGATTGGCCTATTGAGCGGGTTACTGAACTGGTAAAAGTTTTGGCTAGAGGGAGCCTTGTTGATCTTTGAATGATTTTATATTTAAGTCATTCAATACTGGCTCAAAAATACTTTTAACGCTTCCCAGTATTTTTCATTCCCCTCATTGGTTGACCATAAAGCTTTAGCCCCATGATACCCTTTCGTCTCTGGTAGATAAAATTGCTTTTTAGAATTAACATTGTCATAGATATCTTCCCAGTTTTTCTTTTCATTTCCTGCAGAAGTTATAAATACGGGACATTTAACTTTTTTGGCAAAGTCTGATATTTGCCTTCCATCATACTTAAAGTATTCTCCTGGAGAAAATGCTGCCAGTCCTTTCACGTGTTCAGGATGCTCTGACGCCAACACAAAGATCAAAGACGAAGAGTAAGAACTTCCCAGTAAGATTACGCCATTGGGTGCTAATTGCTTTTCTAACACATAGTCGAGAGTTGCTTCCAGATCTGCGAACGCACTCACATAATCTGTCTTCAGACCTTTCTTTTTTGCTTGTTCGACGGCATCGTTTTTGATGCCATTCACTTTACTTCCAGACCTTTGATCGATCGCTAACGCACAAAATCCTAGTTCATTTAGTTTTGGTCCAATTTCGCGGTATTCACCTCTACTGTAGCCTGCTTGATGAAATAACAGGATTAAGGGTTTTTCGTCACAATCAGAATTATAAAACTCAGCTTTTAATTCAATATCGTCTGTACTTGTAATTGACAAGGTTTCTCCTCTAAAGTCTTGTCCGTAACTACTATGACAAACTGCTATCATCAGAATGAGGATAGGGAGGATTAATTTGGTGAGCTTCATGAGGGTTGTTTTGTACTGTAGACCTTGTTTTGTAAAGTTAGTGAAATTTCGGGGTGTAATCTTCTTCGCGTCTACAGTTTATATAGTCCTAAGCTGGTGTCTCTTCTTACCTTTTCTTTTCAGAAGAAAAGAAATCCCGCAGACCTGCTGGACAAGTGGCGGCTTCGCTTAGAACAGGCTCAGGGGCGCTTTGGCTATTTGAGTGGATGGATAATTTACGATTTATATCTAATCACTCCGAGCGCGACGGCCTTGTTTGGAACCGATATCTATGCGCAACATCGCCCCCAAGCCAAGTCTGCCAGCGTAGCGATCTGTTTTAAACGGCGCTAATTGAATACATTTGCGTGCGTAGGATCGTAAAATGGTACGCTTCTCCTAAGTGGTTGTAAGAACTTAGCCCTTAATCCTACACTTTGCTTTTCCACGTTCGCCCCCACGCTTTTGCTGTTCGACTGTCAAGACCCTCGCGTTGGCGCGGGGCGTTGCAGTCTTGGGCTGGGGACATTCCCGATTTCTGAAACAAGCAACATTAATAGTTGCAACATTCGAATCAAGTGAACTTAGCAGAAGGTCCACTTTTGGGATATGAAAATGATGATCCGTCTTTTATTATTAGCGATGTTTTTAGCGGGAGCTCCAAGCATATCGCCTGCGAGTTTTGCCATTTCAGCAGTTAAGGTTGAGACAACTATCGCTACTTTTGAGCAGGGTACAAAGAAGAAAATCCTCAACAAGAAGAAGCTTAAGAAGCCCAGTAAGCGTCGATTACGACGCCAGAGGGTTTCGCTTTTTAGAGGTTATCGTCCAGAAGAATTATTTGGTGTTGGTCTATTGCTCGCAGTGACCGGTGTTGGTCTATTGCTAGCAACGAATAAAAAACAGTCTGAAGGCTTTGAAGGGATCATTGGAACTATCATCATGAGGCTGTTCGGTACGATAGCCATCATATTGGGAGGTGTAACCGCACTCATCGGTGGCATCTGGTGGATTTTTGATCGGTATGCGTAGGTAGGGAGTGCGGATGTAGGCGCATTCTAATTTTGAATTGGTAAATTTTTGAATACCGCAGTTTGAAATCGGCACACCTTCTCTTGAGTGTTCCTAATAGCTCAGCCATCAACCTTACGCTTTTCTTTTTCGCGTTCGACTCACGCTATTGCTGTTTGAGTGCCTAGACCCACGGGCTGGTGCGGGGCGTTGCAGTCTTAGGCTGGATCAGATTCAGCATGCTTTAGCTCGCCAAAAAAGGTAACGCGCTAACGTACGTTGAAATGGATTTGCTACAACTATGAAACCAAGCCTAGTGGTACGCCCGCAATGGTGCTTTAATCCAATGCGTCACCACAGAATACTATTCATAAAATAATTCCTTTGGAGCGACTGCTTCATATTCAGTCTCTTTATCCTCCAAAGAATCTTGGCCTAACGCATTTCTCATTAATGTTTCAAACAAATCTGCTTCCCGATGAAGCTTGGTTACCTGAGCACTATTCGGCTTCCTAGTCCCCGTCAGGACTTGCCTAGTCTTTGCTGCTGAGTAACCAATACCATATTCCCAATCACGAAGCATAAAAAGTTCCTTCTCGATCTTTTTGTAATGACCAACAACCTTAAAACCCAACAAGTCAATTTCAACCCCTGGATTAGCCTCAAAATATATAGCTGCAGCTTCCTCGGAGGGGAAATACGTAACCGTTTCTAAAATATACGTCGCACGTGTTGGATTGAGCAAATACGATTTATCCGCATCCAAGTAAATTTCGACGGGTGGTTCGTTATTTATCACGAAATATCGAGTGCCAGATCTCACCTTGATTTCCTGTGTTTCACCAGGAGCCAACGTCAACAACGGCCCGTCATCAAAAGATACTGTAATCGGTTTTTCTCCTGGATTATCGATCCGTACAAACTTTACAAGTTTGCTGGGTAGATTACAGGAGCACAAGAGAAAAAAGAATAAAATAGAAATTAGAATCTTCATCCTGTCGACTTAACTAGTTACGTATAGGAATGGATGCTACATAGATCGTCATTTTTATTTGCATTTAGGCGTTCGACCCCAAGCTAAGCTGTTCGACAGTCTTGACCCACGCGCTGGCGCGGGGCATTGCAGTCTTGCTTGGGGTATCCGCCAGCGGACCGAAACGAAAGCACTGGTGGTAGCGCGGAGCGCAGCGGTCCGATATCTGAAACCAATCGTACCTTTTACTCTACCTCCCCATCCTCGTACTATGCATCATCTTCAATTTCCAACCGCTTTCTGTTCGGACAGCAACCCCGCTTTCTAGCCAACTGAAGTTGTTGACGGTATCCCCTTTTGCATC
>CALDUE010000015.1 GCA_937923485.1 uncultured Saprospiraceae bacterium | reverse complement strand
TGTACTACCAATAACTGGTTCACCGAGCTGGTCAGTTACGGTTCCAAATATGGTCTGTTGTGCAAGGAGTGGATTTGCGCCAAAGCCTAGAAAAAGGAAGCTTAAAAGCAGGAAGATTGATATTCTCATGAGTGGTTATTTACTCATGAGATGCAGAAAAGGATTGGATTGCATAAATCCAATTCAGTTTTTTTGAAGAATTTTATACGAGCTTAAGTAATTGTCAATAATGCTGAGTAGATGCGAAACTTGTATTAACCAAAATACCCATCCCATACATGGTGCATGCTTAAAGGATCGCCTGATTCATGGAGTTTGTGCTGCGGTTTTTTCTTCACGTATTGCAGGCCATTCTTACGGTCCTCTTCTGCTTGGAGGATGTTGTCATCTGAGGTATGATGAGGAGGGTAGAGTAAGGATACTTCGATCGAAAGTTGTCGGTAGCTTTCTTCATCAGGCTGGACGCCAATGAGCTGACAGCGGACGGGCAACCCACGACGTACAAGTTTGCCAAGCACCAAATTATCCTCTCGTGGGAGGTAGCCAAGTTTCAATCCGTCATGGTAAACAGCCACGGCTCTTTTGTCATGACGGTTGTCAGGTTCCTTTACGAGGTCCAAGGCTTGCGGTGCTTTTAAATCGTCGATGTAGTATTCGGGGAGGTCATGAAACTGGACACCTCGCACGTACGCTCGGTAGATGGGCAGACTGAAAAAATCAGCATAGGGGTCGTCAGTTGTATCAGAATTTGGTTGAGGTGACTTTTCAGCGCCGTGCGGGTATTGCTCCAAAACCAAAGGTGCGGCAGTGATAAGTAATCCAGAAGTGGAGGTAGTGCGGAGAAAGGTTCGACGATCCATGGTCGAAATGTACTGCTTAGGTCGTGGTTCTAGTTCGGCTTACTCACCCGACGTATTTCATCGGAGCAAATGATCATGCCTTGGGTAGTATTGGAGATGTCAATGAGAGGACCACAACGTGGGATGCCGCCACAGCCTTCAAAATTAAACTTTTCAGCACCCTCAAAATTCACGTCCAATTTGTTACGCTGTTTAGCATGGACTTCTACCCCTTCAATTAAAATTGAGCTGTATCCTACATAGCTAAACTCAATATTATATTCTCCTGAGTCGAGATTTATCGTGTAGTTCCCGTCAACGTCAGTTGCTGTGCCTGTGACGTATTCAGTTCCTTTCAACACCTTGACTGTGCCACCAATAACGGGGTCGCCCACATTGTCCTTTACTGTTCCAAAGAGCGTTTGTTGGGCAAAGATATTTGAGACAAAGCACAGAAACACACATAAAGAGAGGATAGGGTAGTAGTTTTTCATCAGGGTCTTTTCCTTCTAGATGCGGAAAGAGGGAGGATTGCATAAATCGAGGTCTAAACAGTGGTTTTAGGGCTTTTAGAAGCCCGCAATCCTTCAAATGCGTACCGTTGTAAGTGGGTTGTTTGAAAATAAGTAGGTCATTCAACGGCAGAAAGCGACTGTTCAGCTTTACAAAAGGAGTCCTTCCGCGAATTGTCCTATGTAGCCACGCCTCGTGGCATACTTGTCGCAAGAGTTAAGACGTGGCAAACACAAACCCAGAAAAACTGACTGACCCTTATACCCGTGAGCGGGCTCAGCAATTACACCGCAGCTATTTGCAACGTAATTCAATTGGTCTATCGATTATGTGCATCGGGCATGTCGTTCTTGGATTGTTGTATGGAGATCCTTTGTTAACACTCTACTTTGGATTATTTGTTCTTTCTGGGTTCGCCTACGGACTTTATTCCGAAAAAATTAAGTACGATACATTTGTCTATCTAGGCGAAATCCTAATTATCATAGGGATAGTTGGTAGTCAATTCGTAATGCCTCAAGGGGCATCTTGTGATGTTTTACTGTTTCCACTTGGAGCCACTCTTTTGGCCTTTTCGCAAACACTTTTCAGAGGAGTTCTTGTTTTTTCAATTGGATTAGGATTGTTTTTTTTATTTCCAATTTTGGGGTTTTATTCACCTGAAATTGCAATTGTTCCAGAATTTTTATCTTTCGCACTTAATTTGTTATATTTTATAGTTGTACTGACTCTTCAAGTCAATAAGGCTAGAAATAGTGTAAATTTTGCGCTCTCCTCACTCGTTGACATAGAAAATGAACTGACTGAAAAGGAAGCTGCTCTTAAAGGCTATCAGCAAAATCTATCTGAAATTAATACAGAGCTGGACAGTCGTAATGCGGAATTAGCGAATACTTTAAAGAAGGAGCATACTACTAATGAGCAACTTGATACTGATCGCGTAAAGCAAGAAGGAATCAATAAGGCTATCTATAGGGATTTGAAGAATCCTCTACAAATAATAAAGTCCGAAAGTGAAGCGCTGAAAGATTTATTTGATACGCTTCCAAGTTCTAAGCCTGTGGCTCCATATTTAGACTTTGCAATCGATGGTGCTGAGCGCATGGACAAGATGCTAGACGACCTACTCGCTTATACCAAAGGTGATGTAGGTCAAGTGCTTGAGCCTGTCAACTTGAATGAAATAACTTCATCACTTAGGCGTGACCTGCTAGATCTTATCGAACGTTCAAATGCTACATTCGAATGTCAGAATTTGCCGACGATAATGGGGTTCTCAACTCAGTTGACGCAGTTGTTTCAGAATCTCGTGTCCAATGCACTGAAATTTAGTAGGGTTGGCGTGCCTCCTAAAGTTGAGATCTATCCAGCGGAGCGACAGGATAAGGAAGGATTCTACATGATTCGTGTGCGCGATAATGGCGTGGGGATTCCAGCAAATCAGCTCGACAGCGTATTTGGTTTATTCAATCGTGCCCATTCTGAAGAGGGTTATGAAGGTAGTGGGATAGGATTGGCTCTCTGCCGAAGAATTGCTGTAGCTCATGGGGCTGAACTTACCGTGGCGAGTGTACCAAACGAAGGAACTCAGTTTACTATCTCGTTCCCGATTGCTTCAGTCACAAAAATTGGTAGTGATGATAATACTATACCAGTAAATTCAAAAAGTAAAGTTAATGAGCTATTCTAAACCAATTTATGCTAACACGGACTTGTATTCGAGTCAGGATTTAATCCAACTGCAGGTCGATTATATGCGACGCAATAGTTTTATTGTTACCTTATGTAGCTTAATTGCCATAGGTGTTGTGGTTTGGAGTGGTGAAATCCCCTCTGCGGTGCTACCTGTTTCTTTGGTAGCGGTCGTTTCTTTAGTGATCGGTGTTTTTCTCAATGAGTCTTTTTTAATTTCAAGTCAGCGTATTCTTGTCGGGTTAGCTTTACTCACTGTTTTGTACGTCACTGGTATTTCAAATTCTATTTCAACGACTATTTTATTTGTCCCTATTTTAACCTTTGTCTTTTTTATTGAGCAGAGCAAAATGATAAGGTGGTTTTATGTTGCGACTGTATTAGTAGTACTGCTTTTCATAAGTATGAAATTTTGGCCAGGCATTAATTTGAAAGGTGTGCCTTCTGCACTTCTTGCGGTTGAGTCCATTTCGAACAGTTTGCTCGCTTCTATTTTTACGGGAATATTTATTCGTAACCACAGTTCGTTTTCGAGATTGACAATTGAAGTAGCAAAGTCACACTCTTTAAAGCTAAAGAAATCCTTATGCAGAACAAAACTAGCGATCCAAGAACTTGAAGAACGTCGAGATTTTCTTTCTGATGTTCGAGAGAAAACGTTTACGGCTTTAGGTAATGAGCGAACTGCTGCTCAAAAAATTAAAGCTGGTCAGGAACAACTACAACAATTTGCATACGCCGCGAGTCACGACTTAAAAGAACCCGTCAGAACTGTCCGGTCTTTTTACCAAGTGATACGTCGCAGAGTCGCACCAGAAGTTTTGGCGAAAGCTGAAGTAGTGCAAAGAATAGAAACGGTTGAAGATCGTGCGTCGACCATGTATACAATCTTAGAACGATTGCTCCTTTTTAGTAGGATAACATCTTCAAAGGGAGAGCGAAGTGTGATTGATCTTTCTTTATTTATTGAGGATATGGTCTCAACTCGCAAGGAAGACTTCACGATCGACATACAAGTTCCAGCTTCTGCTAAAGTCTACATGGAGCGAGCATCTTTGAGTAGAATCTTCGAAGAGCTACTCTCCAATGCTGTCCACTTTTCAAGTTCTGATCGCGCATTAGAACTCACCTTACGTGTAAAAGATGAAGGTGGAACGCACCTAAGGTGCACGCTTCAAGACAATGGCATCGGGATTCCAAAAAATGAGCTGGGTAAGGCAGTCAATTTATTTCAAAGATTCTGCAAGACAGGAGCGTCAAGCGGTGCAGGGCTCGGCTTGAGTATAGTGAATGAAATCGTCAGACGTTTTGACGGAAAGTTCAGCTTAACAAGTGAAGAAGGTGTGGGAACAACCGTGCTTTTTGAGTTGCCAGCAGGGGGTTCTAGAGCGTAAGTCCGTAGCAGTTTACGCTTGAATGTCGTTTAATCCAATTTTAGCGTCTTCGCGAATTACTAGTCCGGTGCCTTCTAATTTCTGTTAAAATGGTGGTTTAGCGGATAAATCCGCAGTTTTTTCAAGAAAAGTAGCTGTTAATTGTGTTTTTGGCATAGTGAGGCCTTCACTGGCACGTTTGTAGTGTGTTATTGCAGGTGCGATTTCCATCTATTCTTGACAAGGCTGTACAAGACGATACAGACGTGTTGGCTTTTCACCAAACTGCGACTGTGCGCCTTAATGCGTATTGGTATGCGGTTGCCAGCTTGGCCATGGTTTTAGTTGGGCTCTTGTTCGGAGATCTGCCACATGTATTATGGTTTAGCTCGACAAGTATTGCATTTGCACTGTTTGCGCAATTCATCAATCGGTTCTCGTTCACTGCGATGCGAACCTGCTTTGAATTTATGATGGTTATTGCCGCCATAGGAGGGCAACTCGTTTTGCCACAGGGACCTGCTTCTGTTATGTTATTCTACGTGTTTATCTCAACTATACTGGTTGTGGCAGAGTCCTTACAAAGAGGCATTGTGGTCTCGGCGCTTGGTTTAGGATTGTTCTTAGCTCTTCCTTCATTGGGGGTGAATTTGCCTGTCGAAACAGCAGTACCATCATGGTGTTCCTTCTCCCTTTTGCTGTTTTTTCCAACGATCGCACTTATGATTCAATTCAATCGGGCGCGACAAACGGTGAGTGAAGCGAGGGCTTCTCTTGCGAAAAGTGAGCGTGCGATTGAGCAGGAGATGGCAGACATCTCAAGGCGCAACTTGTTGCTGCATGAAGGCAACCTATCTTTAGAAAGAGGAGCAGTGTTCCTGAAAGACACGCTAGCCGCTGAAGCGAAGTCAACCTCTCAACTTTCCGCTAAACGCGATGAGCAGAAGAGACTTACTAATGCGATTCATCACGATATGCGTGAGCCTCTTCGTGGAATCGTATCATTCAGTCAGTTGATTCAACGGAAGCTACAGAACCGAAAAGAAGCAGAAGGGGTCCAAGAGTATTTAGGATATGCAATTGATGGTGGTCAGCGAATGGCCAAAATGTTGGATGATCTCTTACTGTACTCGAAAAACAACCATACAGAAAAACCGCAGCAAGTAGACTTGACTATTCTTCTAGCGGAGGTGCAAGAAGATTTGTATGATTTAATAGAGCGATCTAAGGCAACAATTATCACAGAGCAACTTCCGAAGATTGTTGGATTTGAAACGCAATTGAAACAACTTTTTCAAAACTTGCTGTCGAACGCGTTAAAGTTTAAGAAAGCAGATGAGCATCCTTATATTATAGTTCGTGCAAGTAGGCAAGAGGAGTTAGGTTATATTACTATAGAGGTAGAAGATCATGGTGTGGGAATCCCGGCTAATCAGGTAGATAAGGTATTTGGTTTATTTAACCGTGCCCATGAAGGGGATGACTATGAAGGTAGTGGTGTAGGCCTGGCGCTTTGTCGTAGAATTGCGATTTCGCACGGGGCGACCTTGACAGTGAAAAGTAAAATAGGAAAGGGAACTTCCTTCTTCTTTACTCTACCAGAAACAAGTAAGACAAGGTTTTCAAATCAAATCTTCGCTGCTATTCACCAACAAGAAGTGACAAGCGATGAATAGTGTACCCGAATCATCCTTAAAGAATTTTAAGTCTTCTTCCGAATTGGAAGGGCTTCTTTATTTAAGTGCGAAGCGCAACAGTACTGTTGCCGCGATCACTTGTTTCGCAGCATCGATGTTGGGGCTGTTTTTTGGTTATGGGTACGCCCTTACGCTTGTCCCGTTTTTACTATCTGGGGTGTTAGGGTTCGTTAGTCTTAATATTACTAATGATAATTTTAGAATTTCTGAGCGTATTACTTTCCTACTAAGTATACTCTTAGTAATCTTGACATTGTTTGTTTCTAATACGATTACTACAGTAGTGATATTTCTGCCAGCCCTGGCTTATCTCTTTTTTGTTGAGGCTAATAGAAAGGTTCGTTGGGCTACAGTAGCTGCAATTCTTTGTACTATACTTGTTTCTGCGCAATGGTTTTTTCCGAATCTAACTATCGGGTTATCAGGCTATGATGTTCGATATGAAGCGCTCTTTGATGTTATTGTAGCGGCTGTTTTTACTGGCCTTTTTGTACGGTTTCACCTCAATTTTATGCGGTTTACGCTGAGCAGTGATCGTCAGCAAGCAACTAATCATAGTAAGTATGTCGATGCTTCGCGAATTGCTTATGATTCGCTTGCAGCGCAAAAGACTGACTTAGATAAAATTTATGAGGCGGCCCGCGTTGCACTGCGAAACGATCGTTTGGCGTACGCACAGATTGCTGCAAGTCAAGATCAACTTGAGCAGTTTGCATATGCTGCAAGTCATGACCTTAAAGAACCTATTCGAACTATACGATCTTTCTTGCAAGTGGTGCGACGTAGATTGCCAAATGAGGTGATCGATGAAGAAGGATTGGCTGAGCACTTTGAATTTGTAGAGCAGAGTTCAGAGACTATGCATCGACTACTCGAACGCTTATTGATTTATAGTAGAATTCAAAAACAAAGTTCAACTAAAAAGAGCTTCGGAATAGTAAGCATCTTGCAAAGGGTAGCTTCTAATCCAGATTTAGGATTGAACGAAATCGGTGCTCAGGTTTCTGTGAAATTACCAGACGAGCTTTTTGAGATTGACGCATTCATGAATCCTGAGCATGCCGCAAGTGTTTTCCAGGAGCTTTTCAACAATTCAATTCTTTTTAAGTCAGATGTAAGAACTCTCGAGATTGCGATTGAAGTAGATATTGTAAGCGAGGAAACGATAATGATATCATTCGTTGATAATGGTATAGGTATCGAAAACCAATACCACGAGCAAGTATTTGGCTTGTTTAAGCGTCTGAATACGCGAGAAGATTACCCAGGATCTGGACTGGGATTGAGTCTCGTGCGGTCAATTGTCGAATCAGCAGGTGGAGAAGTATCCTTGACGAGTGTTATGGGTAGAGGGACGGAGGTTTACCTCTTGCTGCCTAGAATAGAAAAAGCTGCAACTGACCCTATGCTAGGCGGGTAATTGCAGCTGAAGCAATTAGGGAAGGAGATGTTTCTGTTGGAATGAATACTTCGATTTCAGCTTTTTCAGTGAATGTCTCGATTGGAAGTGCGTCGGATATAGCTTTTTCTAAATCATCAGGTTTCGCGTTCGCTCCCAAGAGTAGAAACTTTCCTTTGCCCCGCATATCGAAATGCAAACCGAAGACGTGCATAGCTGGTAAAAGTCTATGTAGGTCTGCCGGAGCTAAAGCTTCTGCATGAATCCAAAAATCAATTGGAGGGGCATGGCTTACAATTTCTTGGACTGCATTTAGTATCGATTCCTGAGATGTAAAGTCGCAAGGCATCGGACGCAGGCGTAACTTGTTTTGGCGAAAGCTGATAGATTGCTGGGCAAGTGCAGTGGGATCAGAATCAAGCGCAAAAACAGATGCGCCTGCTTTAGCGGCGTGTTCGCAAAGTGCTTCACCGAGGGGGCTGGTTGCGCATGTAACGGCGACAACTTTACCTTTTAGATGTTCAGCTTGCGCTAAAACTTCTGGATTGCTCGACATGGGTTTCAATTCTAGGTAAGGGCTTGAACTAAAAACGCCACTGAACCGCAAATAGGTTGGGCCAATAGCCTAAAGAGAAGTTATGATGGAGTTGGAAGAGGTCTTGTGCCTCGGTGTGCCATATAACAATGTATTGCGTTTTCTGGAAAAGTCTGCGACCAATATTTTTTGTGCGCCTTAGACCCTTCTTGGTTATGGGTTGTTGTTGGGTTAGTTCTGATCAATCAAGTCTACCCATGCAATCTCCTATTAGCTCCAAGCCAGTTCTCCTCACAGGAATTACAGGATATATCGGCAGTCGCCTTGCCGTCGATTTACTCAACCGTGGATACAGCGTTCGTGGCACGATGCGTAACACCGCCAAACGCGACAAGATTTTTCCTGCGATTCAAGCGCTCGCGCCAACAGATAAGTTAGAAATTGTAAGCGCTGATCTCTTAGAGGCAAATTCTTGGCCTGCTGCAGTTGCAGGTTGTGACTACGTTTTTCATGTAGCGTCGCCTTATGTTGCTTATGAACCAAAGGACCCAAACGAGCTAATAAAACCCGCGGTAGAAGGAACGCTCAATGTCTTGAAAGCTGCTACTGCTGCTGGGGTGAAACGAGTAGTACTCACGAGTTCGCTTGCCGCAGTCGGGTACGGACTCGATGCGACACCGACTACTCCAATGACGGAGGAACGTTGGACGAAAGTGGAGCATCCGGACGTTGGTAGCTACACCAAATCCAAGACACTTGCCGAGCGCGCAGCTTGGGATTATGTCAAAGAAACGAGTGGCGCTCCTGAGCTGACTGTGATTAATCCTAGCGGTGTGCTAGGGCCTGTGATGTGCTCAGCAAGCCTAAGTGCGACCAATGATTTCGTCGTCCAATTTCTGCAGGGCAAGGTTCCGGCAGTTCCAAAAATCGCCTTTGACTTTGTGGACGTTCGTGACGTGAGCGAACTTCATATCAGCGCTTTAGAAGATCCAAAAGCTGCTGGTGAGCGCTACCTCGCTGTGTCGGGTATGCTTTCGATGAAGGAGATGTCTGAGGTATTAGCAGAAGGCTTCCCGAAGTACAAAAGCAAATTGCCGACGCGTCAGCTGCCTGACTGGCTCGTGAAAATGATGGGCAAGTTTGATAGTCAGACGCGCATTATGGTGGGCGAACTGGGTAAGCGTAGAGTAGCTACCAACCAGAAAGCCAAGGATCAATTTGGCTGGAATCCGCGGACACCGAAGGAGGCTGCCTTGGCGACTGGGAAGGATGTGGTTGCTTTTGATATGGTGTAGCGCAGTTGAGCTGCGCTTGGTCCTGCGCGACCACTGGTCCGCAGAAGTGCGAAGCACGATGACCTACGTGTAGTATGTAGTATGCTCTTGCTAGCGTATGTAGCAAGAGTCACGTGGTATGTGCTGTGCCTGCCAATCGCCAGCCTGCAAGAGTCACAGCGCATGTGCTACGCACATGAGCTTCCTGCGGAGCAGTGGTCGCGCAGGACAGCAGCCCACTAAATCCTGAAGCCCTCAATCCCACAATAATTTCCTGGCCAGTCTTGCCACGTTTTAGCTAGGCCACCAGCTACTGGGTTTTTGAGTGTGTACACGATGTGTCTGCGCAACTCAGCTCCAGTTTTAACGACCGTATCATAGTTTTCAGCTTGCCAAAAAGGCTGGCCTTTTATGCCTAAGATACGGTTGCAGTGTACAGCGGTAAAGGATTTCCAAAGGCGAAGGACAGTGCCCATGTGCCTGGTCGTATGCGTATGCTTGACGACAAGATGTATATGGTTGGGCATGAGCGAAAAAGCGGCGATTTTCCATCCACCTCGCCGCTCTTCTTCAAGGATACTCTCATAAATGAATTGACGGATCTCTTCGTTGTGGTGCAGGTGGAAAGGGCCGTTGAGACTGCGCCTATCCGTTTTTCCTTGAGCGTATTGACGAAAGGCATCACGCTCTGCAGCCCCGGCTGACCAATACACGTCGGCAGGGATAGCATTGCCGTATTTGGCTTCGAGCGCTTGTATTTTTTTTATTGCAGGTCGTGTAATGCTTCCCGCTAAACGCATAGTGATAGCAAGCGTACCGCCTCCGGGATAAAAGTGCTTGCGGCAACGCTGGGTGCTGAAAGAGGGGAGGGTGTTGTCTCTGGGTAAAAGTATCATAATGGGTAAATGTAACACAAAACGTTGTATTTGTGTCCTGCGTGACTAGTGGTCCGCAGGAGTGGCACGTGCGCAGCACGTGCCATGTGACCCACTCCACCTCCTGCCAGCAGCAGGTGGATGATACGTGGATCATCGTGCTTCGCACTTCTGCGGACCAGTGGTCGCGCAGGACCGAGTGGAGCTCAACTCCACTTCCCCACAGCCCTTCCACATGACACTTAAGTGGCCCACCGCTGCCGTATCTTTACGACACAGATTGTTTTAGCGAAAGCGAAACTGTTGCCATTGGGAACGCTCGTTTTGTTTTGGCGAAAGCCCCCTCTAAGAAACCCTATGTCCAAGTACGCACACCTGCACAACCACACGCAATACTCACTCCTCGATGGCGCGACGCCGATTGGGGCGATGATGGATAAGGCCAAAGCCGATGGGCAGACCGCGGTGGCCATGACCGATCACGGCAACATGTTCGGGGC
>CALDUE010000014.1 GCA_937923485.1 uncultured Saprospiraceae bacterium | reverse complement strand
GCTTCCGCAAAACACCTATAATGCTGGAGAAATTACCGCGTATTTAAGTACTCCTACTTTAGAGACCATATCTCTTACGAACGGGAGTATTGAGTCTCCTGACGCTTTGCCTTATTTGAATAATACAATTACTCTAAGCGGGAGTGCTAGTGCAAGTATGAAGTATGGTAGTGCTGATTTGGTACAGATCAATGGGTCTGGTGGTACGAAGGCCAGACTTACTGGTACGACTAAAAAGCTGGTCGCAGGACTCTCTGGTGGAAATGAGATTATTGCAGGTCAATTGATTGCGCAAGTGGTTGAGATCATGGGTAGTGGCAGTACCACGGCACGTGTCCATGCAGATAGCATCCTCAATATCTCGGCCAGTGGGAGTAGCACTCTTCAGTACACCGGATCACCAAAGGTCAGCTTTTCGAGCAGTGGGTCGGCTCAATTGGAAGCAATATAAAACTTCCACTACAAGGGTGAGTATCTGTTTTTATTGGGTAGTGTAGGGTAAGTTCAACAGAATATTAGGGTTTTTGCAGTTTTTCATGCAGCGTTTCTACATCGTACGGCGTCTTTGTGTTATCTTATCGTCACAAAACGCCTCCCTATGAAGTTTCAACGTTTACTCTCGGCTCTTCTTACGCTATGTTTTTCTATTGTTTTGGCGCAAGCGCAAACCGCCTACATATGGGAATCCACTACAGCACCAAGTTGCCAAGCTGGTACCACAATTACTACAACCAATGATCTCGATTGGCAATCACCAGGTTGCGTAGATGTTGTTGTTTCTACTAGTAGTGATGAATTAACTTTTATTGATGATTACGTTCAACCTCCTTCGGCCTACTCCGTCATAACTGGTAGTCAGAGTGCGAGTAGCAACAACGCGAATATCCTCCCAGGAACACTTTCAGATGCTGGAGTTCTGTCTTGGTCGGTATCTGGGGATCTACAAGCAGTATCAATGGAGAATTCTATTTTTATTGTTCAGCTTCGACAAACAAACGGGGTTGGCCAACGTATTTTTGTCCCATTTGAAGGGCTTCTCAATCCCTTAGATTGCGGAGTTCAACTTGTCGCAGGTGGCTCTACAATCAGTATTGTGCAAGTGCAGATGGTTCGCGATAGCGCTTGGGTAGCGTCTGTGCCTTTCAACCTTTCATTTAATTATACTTATACGCCTACATCGGGGGGTGCGAGTACTACGATTAGTGAAATATCTGTTCCAGATTCTGATTTTAATGGAGCAACGTATGATCATGTTCTCCCAAGTGGCGTCGTGAATCTTTTACCTGTGTCTGGTGTGTTTGATGTCGGCCTGACGAATAATACACCTACGGAGCAGATTATAAACATATCAAAAACAGGTGGTGCACTCATCGTAGCAGGGAGTGCAGACATTCGAGTTCAACAATCTACCAGCACCATGGAACCACATGAGGTAAATGTAACCTTAGACAGTGTGGGTATTTGTCTTGGTAATTCTGAATTTATTGTAGACGAAGGAGCAACCCTTACACTTGACAATGTGCCGCTAGCGTACGAGGGTAGTATTGCTTGTCTTGGTGCACATACCTTTGGGCGTATTGTGATTGCTGAAGGTGCCGATCAAACCTTTGGTAATCGAGGGAATGGCATGCAACTTTGGGATGAGGCATCTGTCACTGAAATACAAGAGAATGCCACACTTACACTAGAAAATTTATTCTATCTGGAGGGTCGCGGAGAAATTTATTTTGATGTTCTTCCAAACGCTACACTTATTGTCACTCGGTATACAGGCCTTATTCCTCAAGGAGATAATCAAGAGCGACTTATTGTTCGCCTACACGAAGGCGGAACCTTCGATATGTCCCACGCACCAGTAGAAGTCCAAAGACTCTTCAAAGTAGAGGCGGTCTCAAGTAATCAAAATCTAATGCCAGATGGCACGTTTACGGCCTTTCCAAATCCTGCACAAGAAGGAATGACCTATGTGCATTCAGGTACAGACGCACGTAAACTCGTGCAGATTGAAGTGGTAGATCTTACTGGTCGTATCGTTTCTTCAGAAAAGCCCGACAACAATTCTATTCATCCTGTCGCACTTCCAGAATCTGGACTATATGTAATTCGTCTCACAGACATCGATGGACGCGTAGGTCACCTCCGTGTGATAAGGAATTAAGAGAAAATTTGGTGAAGAATTTGATTCATTCAAAATTGGGCCTAGATACACTTGTTAGTGTATCTAGGCTTTTTTCAACCTAATCCCTTTATCTAAAAATATTTCCCTTCACGGCCATTATGGTGAATCTTCCAGTTGTTTAATTCTTTTTTTAACGTATAAACATGTTCATTAACTTCATCATAAACCATGTCATGCCCTTCCTTAGAATTCCATATTAAATTACAAGCCTCGATACTCTCTAAAACAATTGTTGATTCTGAGATGTGCTTTAATTCGACTGTTATGAGTGAGCGTGCAGATCGTTCTAAGTCAAGGGTGTATTTATTTTCGAGCGAGCCCGCGATAACCTTTTCGGCTGCCTTCCACGCTGGGGAATCAGAGGTAAATAAGTGATAGTGACCACTTGTATCTATTGGTTTACGTCCAACCTGAGAGTATACTCCATATTCAAAAGCAATTGCCTCCTCAATAAGTTGATGTAGCTCCTCTTGTGATGGAGCCTTTATTTCGATTTCAGTAATTGTAGTTACTACTGATTTCGTCGATCCCCTCCATTCCAGAAACATAAAAGTCATTAAACTGACGGTTACTGCAATGAGGGCATCTCTGAGTAGACTCCGCCTCTTGTTGGAATTTTCTAATACTGAGGTAGAAATGGAATACTGATGAGATGATGAAGGCACCAGAATCTTCACTTTCTCAGCGGGCTCGCTTTTTGGTTCTAACTCTATCTTTTTCTTTACGTCTGCTTCCGTTGCTTTTTCAATTTTATCCTCGACTTCAACTTTATCGAAGGATATCGATAGCGCTTGTGCTACTTCGGATTTTTGGAATTCGTCAAAGTTCGCATAGCCTAAGAATCGTGCAATCGAAGTTACAGATCTCGACTGCACCCGAGCTGTGAAATTACCCCGTTGAAACCATCTGAGTAGCGTATGACCAGATGGAATTAGCTTTTTGAAACGCTCATTTTGCTCAGCATTGAGCATTTCATAGCGAATAGCGGTTGCATAATTGAGACTGCCGCAAGCATCTTCAAACGTTTCGCCATATTGAGAGATGAGTTCTTGGTTTTCCTCAAGCTGAGTAAGAAAAATGCTAAAAAGTAAGGTTCGTAATTTCAGAGTGTTTGACTGAGGCATAGATTTTGAGCTTGACTATCTGGGCATCCTTTGCGGGTTCAGACATATTCGAGTTCACAACTCCATCTCTAGAAAATTAAGTATGCCCAATTCTTTATTGTCTGCAATGCACGTTACAGTTGAAGTTATTAGTACGCTGTGACATGATTCTGTCAAGAATTTTCATCTCTTGCAATATAATTTAAATCGCTAATAATCAATAGGATATGATTTGTTTGCAACAGTAGTGTAAGGTTTGCAATAATGTTGACAAGGCAGCTTTTTGCAGTATTTAGTAACAATGCATTTGCTAGATTTTACAACAATCTCGATTAGGTTTTTATGATTTCACTTTGGTAAATCGCAGGCAATAATCTTCCTTATTTATACAATTGATAGCCGTCAATCAATCCAAATTATCAGAAGTGAATTAACGAGGTGAGACTTTGCCAAAAGTATTGAGTGGAGGACATCTGTTGCTATACGAGCAGGCAGTTGATGGACTTGCTTATTTGCTATTAAGGCTATTCTGCGACCTGTTCAAACACTATGCTGTTGCCAGGTCCCAAAATCGATTCTTAAAGTCCACTACTCGATCGTTTTTAACTTCTACGCCTTCGCGACGCAATGCGGCTTTGATACTATTTGGGTGCTTGAAGTGATGTTGACCTGAGGGGGGCTCATTCTAATCTACTATATGCGACGCATAGTCCGACCTGCCTCGTACACCTGAAGAAAGGGCATCTGGTAAGAGCCTTGTTCTAAAATTCTTTCGGTGAGTTTTACCTAAATGGAAGATTAAGTGAATTAGCATTGGGACTAATCATAGAAGCATGCTAACTTAGCTATATTGAATTTAAAGCGATATGAAAATCAATACTCTTTTTAGCTGTTTAGTTCTCTTATTCTGCTCACTTACGATGAGTGCGCAGTGGCAAACACTGTCATGGTTGCCTGAAGTACAAGCGACTTGCGACGATGCAGACTCCATTCGTACGATTAGTGGAGGAAAAGCTTATTTCGCTTTTTCGACGCTCGATGGTGCAAAATGCTTAGATGCTGAGCTTGATGCGGATAATCAGACGATTCACCTTGCTTCCACAGATAGCATGAGAGGCGAATTCATAATTATGGATTTTACGGGATCTGCTTCCAATATCGGTTCGCAGCCCATAACCCCACCTTGGGGACCGGGCGAATTTGGACTTTTGTCTGTTCGCTTAAATTCTACATCATTTGATATTTTTTTAGACCCTCCGACTTCTCAAGGCATTCTATCGACGCAGGTTATCGACGAAATTTATGGGCAACAGTATGCTAAACATCGATACAGTAGTGCAATAGGCCGTGGGAGGGATCAACACTGCCTGCTCGGTCTCGTAGAAGGAGGAGAATCTTTGTATACCTCTAGTCTAGTTTTCTACGTAAAGGAAGGTCCAAATATTCCGATCGAAGTTGATTTCCAGTTAGAGTATATGTTTGAGCGTATAGATGGCAGGGTGTATACTGAGTACTATGCCCCAGCCTCAAGCTTTGATGGAAATGTTTATTTACATGAATTCGATGAATTTTATACAACCTTGCAATTAGATAACTTGACATATAGATTTAATGTAGGACTTGAGGAAAATACGCCTGAAGCGCAAGATATTGTTTTTAAAAAAGATGGTGGAGTTATAGCTTTACTGGTCCAAGAAGCTGAAATTCAAACTTCTACGGTAAGCCAAGAGCCTCATCGCTTGTCTTTTGACTTGACAGATGTGGAGTTCTGTTTAGACGGAGAAATGGTTTTTCCAGAAGGCTCGTCAGTGAAAAGTGCAGGGACGAAATATAGTTTTCGCGATACCTCATCTTGTTTAGGAATACTACCTGAAAGTTCCTTCACCTTTGCTAGTGGGACACACGATGATTTTGCTGCCGATGGCGCAGGTATGCTCCTTCTCTACGGAACGAGTGAGGTACACTTAGAGGAAAATGCAGAGCTAAGTTTTAGTGGTGTATTTGCCTTGCGTGAAACGGAAACATCTATCCCTAAAATTATCCTTGAAGAGGGCGCGCGCTTAGTCATAACAGAAACTGCGTCTGTCTACTCCCGTCGCAGAACAGATTTGCGCTACAAAATTCAGGTCGTCACAAATGATGGAGCAACGTTCGATATGTCGGCTGCAAATGCAGAGGTGCAGGAGCTCTTTGAGGTGACAGATGATTACCCATCTCACAGCACAATAGAAAAAACAGCGTATGCAATTTTTCCGAATCCAGTCGTTGGAAACATTGTCACGGTAAGACGGGGAGTAGATGCTTTGCCTATCTCTCGAATCGAAGTTGTCGATGTCGTTGGTCGTACGCTTAAAACCTCAGAAATTTCCTACGCTGACGAACGCGTCGAGGTGACCTTACCAAGCGCCGGTCTGTATTTCATAAGCGTTACAGATATCTTCGGCGCGACAACAATTTTGCCGGTCTTAAGTAAATAAAATATTTATCTTTTGCGATTTATAGGAGCTGATTGTTCTGTTCAATTAGAAGTTTACAGCGCCATTTACGTGAAAACCTTTATGCTGTTGCCGGGTCCCAAAATCGATTCTTAAAGTCCACTACTCGATCGTTTTTAACTTCTACGCCTTCGCGACGCAATGCGGCTTCCATGTCACTTGGATCGGGGAAATGATTACGTCCTGTTAGGTCACCATTTCGATTCACTACACGATGCGCAGGCACGGGTGGTTCTGCCGCAAAACTGTGGCGCATTGCATACCCTGACATGCGGGGCGTACCCAAAGTGAGCGCATCGGCAATCGCGCCGTAGGTCGTCACTTTTCCTGGTGGGCAAAGTCGCACTAGCTCCCAGACTTGCTCATAGTAGTGAGGTCTTCCTTTTGGTAACTTGGCGGGGAAGTTGGTTTTGAGCGGCTTCATGTGGGGTGAAGTTAAGGTAAGCGCGATTTTCGCTTGAGTACATTCTTGCCATGTTTCTTGGTCAGCTCTGTGCGATCCTTGAGGGATCCACGAGCGCTGAATGGAGCTTTTGCCAAACCAGTTGAGGGTCACATTCAGAAAATATTGGATATGCAAATCCATTTGCATGCGGGTAAAATCCACTAAGTACTTTCGCACCATGGATCCACTTAGATGTCGCGTCAAAGCAGGCGCTGTAGCTAACCTTACCGATGCGCGTTACTTCGCTGCTCTGGGAGTCGACTACATGGGCTTTGCGCTTGAGCCAGGTGCAGAAGGTCATATCTCTCCACTCGAACTTGCTGCATTCCGTGAGTGGATTGAGGGACCAGCCTTGGTTGGTGAGTTTGGAGGTATGGACACGGCTTCCATCGTGAAATTGGCCGAAGAGTTAAAGCTTGATGTCATTCAGGTGGGGCCTTTCGGCAAAACCCAAGAAGTGGCCAAAGTGACTGGACTTCCCATTCTACAAGAAATTGTATTAGGCGGCGATGTCGGTCCGCAAGATGCCCAGCCGATCTTGAATTCAAATGCGGGATCGGTCACGGGGTTTATCCTTAATTTTTCTAGGAATAAGGTGCAATGGGAGACTCTTCAAGCAGAGCCGACTTGGATTGAGTGGCTCACCGAAACCTGTGCTGATTTCCCTGTCTTGCTTGACATCCCTGCACCTGCATCCCTCGTCGACGACATCCTCACAACGCTCGAACCCGTAGGAGTGCAAGTACACGGAGGCGAAGAAGAGGCCGTAGGCTTAAAAAGCTATGACGAGCTGGATGAGTGGATGGAAGTGCTGCAGGTTGAGTGATTGACTCTGCTGCGTTTGACTGGCTCCCGCCAGTGCCGCGTTAGAGGTGATTTGTGTTTTCAACCCACTAGCGGAAGCCCCGCAAGTCTGGGTGGGTCGAGACAAGTCGAACGGGCTGAATATCAAACCCGCCCCAACACCTCGACCATCTTTCGAACTTTTCGCTCATCCGTTACCCGTAAGGCATACTCATCACTTCCTTCCTCTCCCATAGATAGACGCGGGTTGCGGTAAGTCATCGCGCTTTGGGTTTTGGCGAAAGCTGAACCGTGTACCTCTTGCACCCCAGTTTGAACCACAAGCTTTTGGACATTGGCAGGACGGATGCCCGAACCCGCAAGAATAGTGATGCGCCCATCGGCTTG
>CALDUE010000013.1 GCA_937923485.1 uncultured Saprospiraceae bacterium | reverse complement strand
TTAACTTTCAAAAACCCCTCAATTTTAGCTAAGGCATAGTCAAGCTCTTCTTTCGTATTCATGTGTGAAAAACTAAAGCGAATTGTAATCATACAATCATCCTCGCCGTGGAGAGCTTTGATGACGTGACTACCTGCATCCGCACCAGAAGAACAGGCACTTCCACCACTCGCAGCAATGCCAGCAATGTCCAAGTTGAAGAGTAGTAATTCTGCTTTGGTTGTTGGCGGAAAACTTACGCTAAGCACTGTCCACAGGTTTTCGTTTTTGAGATCAGTATTGATACGCAAATCTGGCTCAATAGCCTGTAAACCCTTGAGAAAATGAGCTCGAAGTTGCTCGCAAGTTGCTTTATGTGCCTCAAGATTAGCATAGCACTGATCGAGTGCTTCTGCCATACCTGCGATGCCGTAGAGATTCTCCGTTCCACCACGCATGTTGCGTTCTTGCGAGCCACCGTCTACAAACGGGCGTACAATATGATCGTTAGAGATGTACATAAACCCGACGCCTTTTGGACCGTGAAACTTATGCGCAGCTCCGGTTAAAAAATGAACATTGGTAGTGCTAACATTGATAGGAAAGTGCCCAACCGTTTGAACACTATCTGTGTGAAATAGCGCACCATGTGTTTTACAAATCTCACCGATTTCATGCAAATTTATTAATGCGCCAAGCTCATTATTGGCGTGCATTAAACTGACCAAAACACGTTTGCCCGAAAGCCCTGCAAGTTTTGCCTCGAGCGCAGATGGCTGAGGTCTCCCCCACTCGTCCAGTGGCAAATAGTGTACGTTGACATCCTTGGTACGTTGAACTTCAGCCATTGAATGCAAGACACAATGGTGTTCGGTTGGAGACGAGACGATGTCGGTCACACCCAAATCTCTGACGCTACATTTAATCGCAGTATTGCTCGCTTCTGTACCTCCACTTGTAAAGAAAATCTCTCCGATGGAAGCGTTGAGCGCGTTCGCTATTTTCTTACGAGCGGCTTCTATCAGACTGCGTCCTTTGCGACCTTCAGCGTGAATGGAACTCGGATTTCCAAACTGCTCCTTCATCAGCGGTAACATCACATCGATGACCTCAGGTATGATAGGAGTTGAAGCAGCATTGTCAAGATATACGCGCATGGTGTCAGGGATTTTGAATTTGTCTTACTCCTCATAAATGAACAGCAAAAATTTTGAATTTCGAATGCGTTTCGGACGCACCCTAATTACTCTCTTAGATTTTAAAATTGTTAATTTAAGTTTTATAAAAATGAGCCGAAGCTGAGCTTAATATTATTTTAAAGCCTCTTTCATCACCTGCACTGCCTTCGCAGCTAAGGTTTTGGCGGAAGCCTCATCATGACTTTCAGCAATGACTCGAATGATCGGCTCGGTATTACTTGCACGTAAATGAACCCAACCATCGGCCATGTTCACTTTCACGCCATCGGTCAAATCAACCTCTTCATTCTTGTAGGCTTCAGTCACGTATTTAAGCACTTTTTTCTCGACTGAAGGATCTGGAAGTGGCAGCTTCTCCTTTACAATCGTGTAGTCAGGATAACTCGCTCTCACCTCACTTGCTTTCTTGCCGCTCGTTGCAAGATGAGATAGGACGAGTGCTATTCCTACAATGCTATCCCGGCCGTAATGAAGCGCTGGATAGATAATCCCACCGTTACCTTCACCACCCAGTACGGCATCAATTTCACGCATTTTGTTTACCACGTTGACTTCGCCCACAGCACCAGCTGCATAAGGTTGATCGTAGCGATCAGCAATGTCCTTTAGCGCACGCGAACTCGAGAGGTTGCTGACGACGGGACCAGGATGGTGCGCCAAAATGTAATCTGCAACGGCAACTAAGGTGTATTCTTCGCCAAACATGCGACCGTCCTCACTGATCAAAACAAGTCGATCAACGTCGGGGTCAACAGCTATTCCAAGGTCTGCCTTTCCGGTTGCTACAGCTTTCGCCAAAACCCCCAAATTCTTCGGTAAAGGTTCTGCGACGTGTGCAAATTTCCCACTACAATCGTCAAATAGAAGATCGTAGGTCACGCCTAACTCGTCCAAAAGAGGCGGAATTGAGATCGAACCAGTGCTGTTGATACAATCAACAACCACATGAAATTTAGCTTTCTTGATGGCCTCAACGTTCACTAAGGGAAGAGCCAAAGTTTCCGCCACGTGGTATTGAATATCGTCGTGACTTCGCTTGTATGTCCCAAGTCCGCTACTGTTGGGGAAAGTGAAATCACCACTTTCGTAGCTGGCCTTGATTGCATCACCTGCGGCTGCACTTATGAATTCTCCTTTTTCGTTGAGCAGTTTAAGGGCATTCCAGTTTTCGGGATTGTGGCTCGCCGATAGCACAATGCCGCCTTGAGCCTTGTGCCGTACCACCGCGACTTCCACCGTAGGAGTTGTAGATAGATCCACGTCAATCACGTCGATTCCATTGAACTGAAGGGTGGCGGAGACAAACTGACTCACCACTGGACCACTGATACGACCGTCTCGACCGATAACCACTTTGGGCCGAACGCCTACAGAAGCACCTTGAGCACGATGTCGTTCCTTTATGAATTTCGCATATCCATTTACGAAACCAACCAATACATCGGGGGTGAAGTCGCCCGTGATGTCTTCACTCGAACCCAGCGTACCACGTACTCCTGAAACAGAAACCTTTAATGCCATACTGCAAGGATAAGGAATTGTAGAGTTGGTTTGTCTTAAACCAGCAGTAGATTGTTCAAGATGTTGAGAGATGTCTGATTGGCCCTACATTGGCGTCATGAAGCTCGCTCTACACTGGCAAATTCTTATTGGCATGGCTGCGGGAGTAGCCTTCGGACTACTTGCAGCCAACTTAGGCTGGGATGGATTCATATCAGATTGGATCAAACCGTTTGGAACCATCTTCATCAACATGCTGAAGTTGATCGCAATTCCCTTGATCATCGCCTCACTCATCACAGGCGTAGCGAATCTCGGGGACCTGAGTGATCTTTCTAGTATGGGGGGGCGAACGGTAGGACTATACTTGATCTCAACAGTCCTTGCAGTTACCATCGGCTTGATTACCGTCAACGTGGTTGCGCCAGGTAAACTCATCTCAGAACAGACCCGCGAAGAGATTGTCACCGCCTACTCCTCTGAAGCCGATTCAAGGGTTGAAAAAGCGATGATGCAGAAAGAGTCTGGTCCGCTACAAGCACTGATTGACGTTGTTCCGAGCAACATCGTGAGTGCCGCGAGTAGCAACCGCAACATGCTACAAGTCATCTTCTTTGTCATGTTTTTCGGCGTTGGATTATTGCTGATTGATAAAGAAAAAGCGGCGCCCGTAAAGGCTTTCTTCGATGGACTGAATGATGTCATACTGAAACTTGTAGACCTCATCATGCTCGCAGCGCCGGTCGGTGTTTTTGCTCTGCTCGCATCTTTAGTTGTAGAGAGTCCGAGTGCTGATTTATTCTACGCCCTGCTTGGCTATGCAGGCTGTGTGGTATTGGGTCTGGGCTTAATGGTCTTTGTGGTCTATCCATTGGTTATTAAATCTTTGACAGGGATGGGCTACGGGCAATTCTTCAATGGGATTGGACCAGCCCAACTGCTTGCCTTTTCGACAAGTTCAAGTGCGGCGACTCTCCCGCTAACTATGGAGCGTGTCACCGAGCACATGGGCGTAAAAGAGGAAGTAACCAGTTTTGTCTTGCCGATTGGAGCCACCATCAATATGGACGGCACGAGTCTCTATCAGGCCATCGCAGCAGTATTCATCGCGCAGGCTTTCGGTATGGAACTATCACTAGGCACTCAGCTTGGAATTGTAGTGACCGCTACCCTAGCCTCCATTGGATCAGCAGCTGTTCCAGGAGCTGGTATGCTCATGCTCGTTATCATTCTCGCCCAAGCAGGTATACCAGAGGCGGGCATTGCACTCATCTTCGCTGTCGACCGCCCGCTAGACATGTGTCGCACGGTGGTTAACGTAACAGGCGATGCGACCGTAGCTACCATCGTAGCAAAAAGTCTCGGCAAGCTTGGTGCACCCAGGCCAAAAAATTGGGATGATAACTACGCTGAAGTAGCTTAAAAGTATCCTTGAAACGTAACGCACGAGCTTTGTTTTCGTAGAAGTATGCTATGACTTCTACCCCAACCGCTACAACTGTTCTCGGCATAGGAAGCCGCGTCAATCACCCTACTCATGGAGAAGGCGTTGTTATTCGAATATATGCTGTCGCTTACGAGGTCTGTTTCCTCAATGACGGGATTAAAACCGTTGGAAAGACTTACAAAGATTGGGATGTAATCGAAGCCATCGAGCACGATGAGCCTGTCTCATTCAATGAAGCGGAGCGTAGCTTGATAAAGATTCTCAAAGCCTACAATGGTATAGAGTCTAAGGTCGATTTAGGCAGTAAATGGGAAGGTGGCAACCTTGTGTTACGTCCTGGATATGATGGTCTCAAAGAAAAAGAAATGCCTATCGATAGCTTCTTCCACAAGATCGTCATGGTACGTGATCGTTTGCGTGTAATGGAGCAGCGCATCAACTCCTCAGCCCTTACCGACGAGGAGAAGGTGAATCTTCAACAATACATCACTCGCATCTACGGATCGCTCACGAGTTTCAATGTGCTCTTTGCGCACAAAGAGGATCATTTCAGCGGCAGTTCAGCGCGTTAGAATTTTCCAAGCGCTTCGGGGATTTTTTTTCCAGTCATGCCATTGTCTTCGTTGAGAAAAATAGACAACGGTTGCTCTGCTTCAAAGTTAGATTGTGATGCAGAATATGAAGTACACCTTTGGATTAGTAGGGCTCTTTTTGACGGGATGTCTTGTGGTAAACACCACGTTTGACAAGCTTCCCCCAGGACCATACCGTGCAATTCTATACCTTGACGGTAGACTAAGTCAGCCCGTAGAGCCAGATCAGGTTGCGGCAAACTTTGATTTAGACGATGTCAATCGTGGAGAACTTCCCTTCAATATGGAGCTGAGCTATGGTGCAGACAGCTCCCTAAACATCGTCGTCATCAATGGCGAAGAGCGAATTGAGGTGCCGGAGGTTACCTACGAGCGACTTATGGAAACGGCGCAGGACTCGATTACCATCCGCTTTCCTTGGATAGATGCCTACATCACGGGGTACCATGAAGCTGGCATCATTGAAGGAACGTATATAGATGAGACGCGCGCAAATTATCGCATCCCATTCGCAGCTTTTTATGGAATCGGGCATCGATTCACCGAGCTTAAAAAAACTCCCGTTGCTGATCTTTCTGGTCGTTGGGATGTACAATTCAGCGTAGAGGACACATCCTCGATTTGGAAGGGTATTGGTGAATTCAAGCAAGATGGCAATGAACTGCGCGGCACATTTTTAACCGCTACTGGTGACTATCGCTATCTGGAGGGGACCGTTCAGGAAAATCGCTTTTACATGTCCGCTTTTGACGGTGGGCACGTGTTCCTTTTTTCAGGAAAAATTTTAGACGACGGAAGCCTCATCGGGATTTTTAGAAGCGGTAATCACTACTCCACTATCTGGGAGGCGCAGCGTAATCCCGATGCCCAGTTACCCGACGCATCTAAAGAGACGAAGTTGCTCAACCCAGAGGCAAGTATTCAGGTCGAAGCTTTCGATCCAAAATCTTTGTCTTCGATTTCAGTCTTGAATCAAGCAAGCCTTGAGGGGAAATTCAAAGTGATCAGCATTATGGGTACTTGGTGTCCGAATTGCATGGATGAGGCGAGATATCTCGACAGTCTATATGCCACTGTAGATCAAAATAAGGTCGCGTTCTTGGGTCTGGCCTTTGAAAAATTTAGAGATACGACTCGTGCTGTGAAAGCGATAGAACGTTTTAGCGAAAGCTTAGAACTTGACTATCCGACCTACCTCGCTGGAAGCTCTGTAAAGTCTGAGGCGACTCAGCAGCTTGGTTTTTTGGATCGAATCAGGTCCTTTCCTACTTTGCTCATTGTTGATGAGCGTAACCGCGTTCGTTATGTCCATACAGGTTTTACGGGGCCAGCTACGAGCGAGTACGGGCAGTTCACTTCAGCTTTCGCCAAAACCCTACAAACACTAGTTGCCGAATGAATCGAATTCACGTTGCATATCACGATTCGGCTATGGGGGAGGCCTCTAAGCTTTCGCAAAAACTCCAAGCGCAAGGCTGGCAGGTCTTTTCCTCTAAATGCGGAAATGAAGCAACGGGTGCATTGGCTGATGCGCTCAAGACTTTTACCGGACCAACTTTATTGCTCATCAACGACGGCTTACTGCACAATTTAAACTGTCAAACGGGCATGTTGGCGGCCTATCGAGAAATCGAAGAGAGAGCGCATACACATGTGCTACTCGCATCGTCTATGCGCAATGGACCTGGGAATGTGCAAGCGCGAGTACTAACTTCTTTGGATCGCGTCAGTGATGTGATTCGATACATGAATTATTGGCAAAATGCCTACTTGATAAAGCGTCGAGAACTAGGAGCTACGTCAACTCCAGAAAGTGCGCAAGCGCTTGCTCCTGTGCGAGAAGTGAGTCAAGAAATAGGTGAATTTTTGAAGCTCGTTCGTAAACAAAAACCACATAGTGTCTATGACCTCATCGATGACGATGGTACGCTATTATTGAAATTACTTGGCACTCCACCTAGCAAGCCAACCGACCCTACACAAAAAGCTGATGAGCCTATCGAAGACTCAGCTCTTGAACCTGAGGTTCCCATCAAAGACGCTGATACATCAGGTGTAGGCAATGTTGCTGGAGTTGCAGCCGCAACTGGAATTGCAGCGACAGCTGGCTTGGTTAAAGATTCGGCAAAGACAATAGAAAATGAGCCGCCCGAGGATGTCATTCCTGAGGCTTTGAAAGCTGATGAAAAACTAATTCCAGAAGAGATTCCTGCAGAAGAATCCGCTCCACGTGTTGGCCCTCCAGACCTTCCAACCTCAAGAGAGAAAATAACTGAGGTAATTGAAGAGCCGTTAAGTACAGAGAAAGAAGTCGTAGCAGAAGCAGAACTTGAATCGAAGCTCGAAACGACGGATGAGTATATACCCGTTAGCAATCCAGCGGATATGGATCTTTCTCCAGAAGAAACCAACGTTGAATTACAGTCGGACGTTGATCATGACTACATGCCCGAAAGCGATCCTTCAGATCTCGACCTTCCTGTAGACGATGTAAAAGTTAAGGCAGAAGAAGCACAGAACATCGAAGTTGATTATCTACCTGACAATGATGCTGCTAGTGTTGATGCTCCAACAGAAGCGGTTGAGGTTATTGATGAACCCGTCGGTGATGCCGAACCAACCCTTGCTGAACTTGCTGCGAAAAAGCACAAGAAATCTAGGAAGTCCAATACCAAGCAACTGCTCAAGTTGATTGAAGAGGAAGAGCTTAACGATGCCTATGCATTTGCCGAAGAATCATTGAAAGCAGACCCAGGTAATGCTCAATTGAGGTACTACTACGCTGTCGCACTTCTTCGAGCGGAGGATGAGCCCTACGTTGATGTTGCAGTGCATGAACTGAATAAATTAACACAGGGCGACTACGCTGCTGAAGCGCTTCTGTGCTTGGGTCATATCTCCTTAGAGCGTAGAGATTATGGAATGGCGAGGCGTAACCTAGAGGCCGCTTACCACTTAAATAAAAAAGTAGATTCTGAGATCACGTATCGTCTAGGCGCACTTATTCAGGATGAGTATTATGACGAAGCTAAAGAAGCAAAAAAGTATCTAAAGAAAGCTACTAAGAATTCAAAATTTAATAAAGACGATGCTTGGTATCGTTTGGCGCAATTTGACTTTCAAGCAAACAAAATTAATAAGGCAAGAAAGAAATTAAAAGCGGCGCAGAAAGCTAGTAAGAAGCACCCCTTCGCAGCGTATGACCTAGCTAATATGTATTTGCGCAAGGATGATATTAATAGTGCTCACAAGTACTTTTTGAAAGCCGTATATGCTAATCCTGAGCTTGATACCGAAGAAAATCAGGCGGCCTTCTCCTTGCTCCGACCAGTGGAAGAATCTGAAGGTTTTGAAGCGAGTACTGGTAGTTATGCTACGCCTAGTCTCCGTACCGATGCGCCTAAGGTTGGCCAAATGACTGTACTCATTACGGGTGCGAGTTCTGGCATTGGAGCTGCAACCGCTCGCGTGTTTGCAGAAAATGGTCACCGTCTCATACTAACTGGACGGCGCGTAACTAAACTGCGAACCTTAGGTGCCGAACTCAACAAAGAATTTAATATTCCTGTCAGGCTATTAAGTTTTGATGTGACTGCATTTGAGGAAACCGAGCAACTTTTAGCCACACTACCTGAAGGTTGGAATGAGATCGATGTATTGATCAACAATGCAGGGAAAGCGAAAGGTTTGGATTACATCCACCAAGGCCGCTTGGAGCATTGGGAAGAGATGATCGATACGAATGTGAAGGGTCTACTTTATATGATTCGTCTGGTCTCCCCAGCGATGGTGAAGCGTAAGCAAGGACACATCATCAACGTTTGCAGTACTGCCGGTCATGAGGTTTATCCAAAAGGTGCAGTCTACTGCGCCACCAAGCATGCTGTTGATGCAATCACGCAAGGCGCCCGGCTAGACTTGCATCGATTCGGTATCCGCGTGAGTCAGGTATCTCCAGCGCATGTAGAAGAGACCGAATTCGCCGAAGTCCGCTTTGATGGGGATACTGATAAGGCGGAAAAGGTTTACGAAGATTTCCAGCCTTTGCGCGCACATGATGTTGCAAAGTCTATTTACTACATCGCCGCGCAACCTGAGCATGTCAATGTGCAAGATGTTTTGATGCTAGGTACGCAGCAGGCAAATTCTACTACGATTGACCGGAGTGGTCGGTAAGGATTATTAGTGAACGAGATATTGGACTTCGCTTGCAACGGAGCAGGATGTGGTCGATTTTTTGTGCGGCGAAATTTTTGGTCGAGGTGGTGTTGGGTTGATGCACTTTGTTCTAAACAAGCTACACATATATATTATCCAAATATTTGAGTCCTGTCTTAGCGATTCTGTCGGTTGTTGGAAACATCCAACACATTACAGTTATTTAGATGTGTGAGTTACGTCTTAACGATTCTGTTGGTTGTTGGAAACATCCGACACATTACGAAGATCAAGATGTGAATTTGTAATTTGGACTATCGTTCAGCTTGATCTAAACAAGCGACAAATATAGGTTTTCTAAATATGGGAGTTACTTCTTAGAGATTCTGTCGGTTGTTGGAAACATCCGACACATTACGGAGATCAAGATGTGAATTTGTAATTTGGACTATCGTTCAGCTTGATCTAAACAAGCGATAAATATAAGTTTTCTAAATATGGTAATTTCTTCTTAGCGATTCTGCCGGTTGTTGGAAACATCCGACAAATTACGAAGATCAAGATGTGAATTTGTAATTTGGACTATCGTTCAGCTTGATCTAAACAAGCGATAAATATAGGTTTTCCAAATATGGGAATTTCTTCATAGCGATTCTGCCGGTTGTTGGAAACATCCGACAAATAACATTTTACTCTAATATGAAATCTCATTCAATACCCAGCTGTCTGCTGTCGTAAACACCCGACAGATAACATTTACTTAAATATGAGAGCTCACTCAAAGTTC
>CALDUE010000012.1 GCA_937923485.1 uncultured Saprospiraceae bacterium | reverse complement strand
CTCAAGAATTGAAAGATTCGGTTGCTGCGCTTCTCAGTGTTACTAGCTAACTCAGATTTTTGACCCCACCACTAAGGCTGAAATATGCTTTGAACCCTTGAAGAATGGCAGCGACGTATTCAAAGCAGGAGAAGGTAGACTACATTCTACAGACGCTGGAGGAACTGTATCCAGAAACACCCATCCCGCTCGATCACAAGGATCCTTATACACTCCTTGTTGCCGTCTTGTTGAGCGCTCAGTGTACAGACAAGCGGGTAAATCTCGTGACGCCAAGCCTTTTCGAATTGGCCGATTCTCCAGCTGAAATGGTGAAGCAATCGGTGGAAGATATCAAAACTATTATTCGTCCCTGTGGTCTCAGTCCTAAAAAGAGCGCAGCTATTCACGAGTTGTCACAGATATTATTAGACGAGCACCAAGGCATCGTACCTGAAGATATGGATGCACTTGAGCGATTGCCTGGAGTTGGGCATAAAACGGCGAGTGTCGTCATGAGTCAGGCCTTTGGTGTCCCGGCCTTTCCAGTAGATACGCATATTCATCGATTGGCCTATCGCTGGGGGCTAACGACAGGAAAAAACGTGGTGCAAACCGAGAAGGATCTCAAAAGACTTTTCCCTCGAGAAAAATGGAACTCCCTCCACCTTCAAATCATCTTCTACGGGAGAGAATACTGTCCAGCCCAAGGTCACGATCCACGGGCATGTCCAATTTGCGCTGTACACGGAAGAAAGAGCGAGCTTCAAAAATTTGAGAAAGCTATTGCAGCGAAAGCGCGCAAAAAGAAACGCTAGAAAGGATAGTTGAGTCCCAAAGCGAAATTATCGATGCGCCTTAGACCCGCAACCCTAAAGTCACTTGGCCAATATGCGCCATCAATTCGATATGGGTTTCTCAATTTGATACCCATATCGATACGAAAAAGCACGTAGCCAATATCCCATCGTAGCCCAAGGCCCGTATTCACTGCGATCTCATTGTAAAAGGCCTCTTCGACAACGGTTCCGTCATCGTCTTTTAGTTGATTAAATCGAAACTGGGCGCCTGGCCTATCGTCATCTACTTTCCACGTCCAGATGTTACCAGCATCTATGAATACTGCCCCGTCGAGTCTTGTGCTCCAGATGTTTGTCAAGAAACTCCTTCCTTCTAGATTCGCCTCAAACTTAAAATTCGCCTGCTGAAAATTAATGAATCCAATCGTGTTGGTGACAGGTGGCTGTATGTAGGATCCAGGACCGATGTCACGTGCTTGCCAACCACGCAAACTAGAGTTACCTCCGCCAAAGAATTGACGGACGTATGGGACGTCCACATCTCTATTGTCGAAACCATAGGTGAGAGCTGTGCCTGTATTTACCCGAGCCGCAATTTCCTGCCTTGCTCCGACCTGTTTTCGGTAAGCTACGCTAAAAGCAAGTCGACCATACCGCGCATAGTCAAGCCCGCTACCAACAGTAATCACACCATTGCTTGACGAGACGGCGTTACGAAGCTTGTTTACGCCAAAGAGCTCGAGCCCACTCTGTTCGATGTCAAACAAGATTGTCCACGTCCCCTTCTGAATCGAAGGATTACTAATGTGGGAATATGAGAGGTTGCGAAAGAGGAAGCCAGTAAAAACTTGCGTTCCAAGACTCCTCGCGAGGAAGGGAGTTCTGATGAGAAACGGTCGAAACAGAGAATCAGGATTGAAGAGTAAGTACTCTAATCCAAGATGATTTATGGTGAAGCGATCTGTTGATTTTGTAAACACATCAAATCCATAAAGTGCTGATAGGGTAGTAGTTTGGTAATTATCTTGCAAGTCTACATAGCGTGCTTCAATACTTGCATTTGTTTTTCCTTGTTCGACTAATGCCTTGTAAAAGTTGTTGGGAAGGAGTTTTAAAGATTTAATGTCATCTTTAGATCGTGTTTTTATTTTATTCAGATTTTTATATAATCCAAAAAAATCTGTAAATCGAGGGAGTTCTAAACTCAATTGAGCACCAACTTCAAAGGTGTTTATTCGCGGAACACTTGAGTTTCCTAAATCTGCCAAATTGAAATCAAGACCCGCGTCAGCAGAAAGGTTCAACTTTTCAGCTCCACCTGCAATGTTTCGATTTCCCAGAGTACCCTTAATTTGCGGGCCTACGAGACTAAGGCGACCAGAACTCAATGCTTGTCTATCCGTGAAGCTTAGTTCAATGTCACCACCCTCAGTCCATTGGTCGCTTAAAGCAAGTTGAATATAGAAATCAAGTTCTTGGTCCTCGTCTTCTGAGACAGATTGACGTATACTTACTAGTCTGAAGACACCAAGGCTATTTAATTGAAGGTTACTTTTGCTGATCGCCGACTGGTCAAACAAATCTCCTGGTCGAAAGAAGATATTGTCCGCCAAAGTACCTGGCTTCATGTGCATTTTATCATCCTCGTAGATAAAGCGAATTCCATCGTGCGTTGTATCAATTGAAACACTTTGCGAAGTAGCTAAAGGATCTGAATCAGGGAAGACCGTAATCTTGCCAATGCGATAGGTGTGATGCTTTTTGTTTTCCTCAGGCGGCAGGATTTTAAGTTTCGCTTTAATCTTATGACCAGAGCTATCTGCTTCTAGGGGACTAATGCTGTTTGCATAGAAATCAGCGAATCCATTGTTTCGCAAGAGACTTACGATACGCGCAGTCTCTTTATCGTAAGCGCGGCTATCGACGCGAATACCTGAAACCAGATTTTGATCAGTCTTATTCTTGTTGAGTAGTTGCTCTATGACAGGATTGTTTGTTTCTAGCTCCACGGAATCTAAGCGATATGCTTTTTCAGGCTGAACGAGGTAAGTCACCTCTACTCGTTTTCGCTTAAGAGTATCCGCTGTTACTGATACCGTCACATCGAAATATCCACGATTTCGCATGAATCCACGAATGCGGTCTACACTCTGGTAGGTATCTTCTACATCCAAAAAAGCTGGCTTTTCAGCCACCGCATTTCTCACGAAGCGACTAAACCTTGTTGTATCTGATCGCGCTTCTCCTTTCAGGTAATACCATTCTCTTGGCCAAATGAAGAAGAAATTTCCATTCGGAACCGTAGAAATTTGCCCAAATAATTCAATACGAAGGCTATTCCAATCTTCAACTTCTTCCTGCGCGCCTTCCGCAAGATGAATTTTATTCTTTACGACCAGATACTCGTCCTCGGCCAAATACTTGGAACTATTGCATGCTCCGAGCAGCCCAAATGCCAGCAGGCAAAGGGATAAAAGACGAGTCTGTGCGGAAAAAATGTGAGGCATAACACTGTCCTGCGTACGTTAGCGCTGATGTCAATTAGCAATACCCAGCGCCAACGTGTACGTGGATTACAACAACGTAAGTTTCGGCGAAAGTATACAGCTTTCCTGGTTGAAGGTCGTGTTAACGTCTTAGAAGTGCTTTCTAGTCCGCTGGAAGTGCTAGAACTCTATGGTTTACAGGAGGTTCTGGACAGCTTGCGCCAAAACCTGCGTATTAGCGAAAGCTTTCAAAACATTGATTTTTTTGAAGTGGGCAAAACGGAATTGGAGCGTTTGAGTACCCAACGTTCTCCTGATGGTGTGCTTGCGGTGGTCAAAATTCCGAGCTACGACTGGAATTCTTTCTCGAATTCTTCCAAAATACTGCTGTTAGATAGTGTCGCTGATCCCGGCAATGTAGGAACGCTCATTCGTACAGCTGAGTGGTTTGGTGTTCAAGGTGTTTTAGCGCTTCCTGGCAGTGTTGAATGGTATAACCCGAAGGTTGTCGCCGCTGCGCGAGGAAGTCTCTTTAGAATGCCGCATCTCAATATCGAGATAGCTGACTTGTCGACACACTTACCTAGCCACCAACTTGTGGTAGCTGATTTGGAGGGTGAGTCTGTCCATACCTTTCAATGGCCAGCTCAAGCTATCCTCGGAATAGGTAGTGAAAGTCATGGTCCGAGTGACGCTTTGCTTCAGCTTTCGCCAAAACCCATCACTATTCCGCGTGCAGATGGAATGCCCACCGAGAGCTTGAATGCAGGGGTGGCTGGGGGGATCATATTGGC
This sequence comes from uncultured Saprospiraceae bacterium, assembly GCA_937923485.1. Classification (GTDB taxonomy): domain Bacteria; phylum Bacteroidota; class Bacteroidia; order Chitinophagales; family Saprospiraceae; genus CALDTK01. Next base: position 2,850 of record CALDUE010000012.1, on the reverse strand, counting down.
TAGTTGGCCGGTAAGGGAATTTTGAATTTTATAGCCTGCTGCGCTGCCTTATTATGAATTTTGAATATCTGGTTGCTTAGCTCGCCTTCGGCTCATTTTAACCATAGAGACTAGCATCCCTAATAGAGCATCCCTAATAGAGCATCCCTAATAGAGCATCCCTATTAAAGCATCCCTATAATAGAGCATCCCTATAATAGAGCATCCCAAATAGTGCATCCCTAATAGAGCATCCCAAATAGTGCATCCCTAATTGTGCATCCCTAATAGTGCAACCCTAATTGTGCATCCCTAAGGCATTCAAAATTCAGAATTCAAAATCCAGAACTCAAAATTCCCTACAACAACGCATCCAACGCAGGCTCCAAGGCTGGACCTCTAGGATTGACTGCGGCGATGTTGCCGTCGCGATCGATTAAGAACGTTTTAGGTATGCCTCGCACACCATAGGTTCTTGCAGGAAGACTTTCCCACTTTTGTAGGTCGCTTACATGGTAAGGCCATTTCAGGCGATCTTTTGCAATAGCAGAGACCCAACGGTTACGCTGTGCTTCCATCTGCTGATCGATTTGCTCTTGCGTTGTAAATCGTGCTTTGGTGCGTGAATCAAGACCGTCAAGAGAGACACTGAAGACCGTAAAGCCTTTGTCCTTGTACTTGTCGTAAGTCTTGACCACGTTTGGATTTTCTCGGCGGCAAGGTCCACACCAGCTTGCCCAAAAATCTAGCAATACAATCTGTCCTTTGAGATCGCTGAGCTTGTATTTCTTTCCATCAGGACTGGTCGCTTCGATATCTGGAGCAGGAGCACCAACCTTTACCAGCTGGTTTGCATTACGCGCAGCGAATTCCGCTTGCGTCTGAGAAACAAGCTGACCGAATTTCGTGCCGTATGGGGTTCCGCTATGTGCAGATTCCAAGCGCGTTTGTGCCTTTTTCAGGGCATCGAGATATTTCCCGTTTGCGCCAAGCGAAAGCTCTGCTGCATAGACTGCGCCATAAGGATTTGCTACCGTGTCGATGTAGTTCGTGACATCTGCAGCAGTGTACTTTCTCTGCGCAAGGCTACCCAATAGGTTCTGGAAGCTTTCAGAACTACCAGAGCCTGATACGCTGTACTCGTAACGTTGAAGACCGTCAAGCTCTCCTCCTACCTCAACTACTGACTCTTCACCATCTAGAACGAGCGGAAGCTTGCGAGCGCCGATACGTAGACGATACACACCTGCTTCAGGAGTTGCAGGCAAGACAATTTCAAAAGCGCCATTTCCATCGGCTGTGGTGCTGCCCATGATGTCTGTCGCTGCGCCCGGACCGTGGAGTTGATCTAAGAAAACTTGGAGATCATTAGCCTGATTAAGTTTGCCTTTCACTGTAAAGCCAGACGGAGTCGAGCTCCCACAAGCGGCTAAAATCATTGCCGAAAAAAGCGCAAAAAGTGTAGTAGAAAAGAAATTTTTCATAAGGTCACCGGTTAAAAGTCTTACAAAGAAGGTCTAGTGATTAGTTCTCCTGCAAACGATTCGCCAAAGTGGTCTCGTATGTAGGAGCGTAATCGCTTACTTGGCCAAACCAACTGCCGTCAATATTGAGGCTACCGCTGGTTACTTTTCCAAGCTTAGACATATCAAACCCGCTAGACTTAACGAGGTTTTCGAAGGCTTCCGCGTTTTCAGGAGATACAGATACTACGACACGACTCTGACTTTCGCCAAAGAGGTATGCATCAGCTCTAATCCCAGCTGGAGGTCCTACAATGTCAAAGCCAAGATCATTATACATGGCACTTTCAAGCAGACTGATAAACAGTCCGCCTTCTGAACAGTCGTGTACGGAATTTGCAAGCTTGTGTTCGATGATACTACTTACAACCTTATTGAGCGCTAGTGCCTCATCGAGATCGAAGTGTGGGCAGTTGCTCTCAATCACTTCATGAACGACACGTACGTAGCGGCTACAGCCGAGGTCATTGCGAGATGTTCCGAGTAAGTAGAGCGTGTCTCCTGTTTTGGCGAAAGCTGAAGTAGTGATGCGCGACATGTCCGTAATCTCACCTAGCATTCCAATGGTTGGGGTAGGGTAGACGGGCTCTGTGCGGTCAGGGAAAACACTCTGGTTGTAGAAGCTCACATTCCCTCCAGTGACTGGCGTGTTGAAGGCGCGACAAGCATCGCCCATGCCTCGAACCGCTTCGCTAAACTGAAAATACGCCTCAGGATTGTACGGGTTGCCAAAGTTGAGACAGTTGGTTACAGCTAGTGGAGCTCCACCCGCACAGGTAATGTTGCGTGCAGCTTCAGCCACTGCAATCATTGCACCTGTGTGTGGATCAGCGTGCACATATTGACTGTTGCAGTCGGTGGTAAGTACGAGTGCGCTTCCAGTTTCTTTTACGCGAACGACTGCCGCATCACAAGGCATATTAGTCGTTGCTGTGTTGGTACGGACCATGCGATCGTATTGATCCGTGACCCAATTTTTTGAAGCAATCGTCGGATCGGCTACCAGCTTGTGCGCTGCCTCTTTTAGGCCTGCAGCATCTGGTTCTGCGATGTTGTCAATCGAGAACTTCGCAACTTCATCCATATAGGCTGGACGCTTGGTCTCACGCGTGTAAACTGGCGCTCCGCCACCAAGCACAAGTAAGTCAGCATTGATTTCAGCAACTTTATCACCTCTCCACCAGAACTCTACGTTTCCAGTATCTGTGACCTCGCCGATTTGCTCACACTCCAAATCCCACTTATCAAAGACGTCAAGTATTTCTTGTTCGCGGCCTTTATGCGCTACAACAAGCATACGCTCCTGACTTTCAGAAAGGAGAATCTCAAAAGGCACCATGTTCGCCTG
>CALDUE010000011.1 GCA_937923485.1 uncultured Saprospiraceae bacterium | reverse complement strand
CTCATCTCCCGCATTATCAAATTTTAACTACCCAACCATCAATCGAGCGTAAGCGCCTCGCACTACCCCACCCGACTGCTAAAAAAGCCCATGTGCCAGGGCTTCCATAACCACGGTACAATCGTCAAATGTTGAGGGATGCGAATACTCGGATCTAACATCACCACACCCCAGCGGAACAGGTCGATGCTGCAGGTGACCTGCGGCTGCGCCTTTACCCACTCCCAAGCAGCTTCCATTCCGGGCGACCAATGAATGTCATCCAGAATGATGACACTGTTGGCGTGGCAATGCTTTAAGATTTGAGCGAAATAGTCTTTGGTCGCTTGCTCAGCATGGTGACCGTCGATGAAGGCGAGGTCTACTGTTTGGAGTTCATTTAAGGCAGGTTGAAGCTGATCGACGAAGGTTCCGAGCAGGAGCTTGGCGTCGGCCTCGGGGGCAATAGACTTGACTGCAGCTTTTGCGCGGATGAGCATATTGATGTCCGCATCGATACTTATGAGCTTTCCATCACTTGGCAGCGCAGCAGCGAGGTAGCTGGTTCCAATGCCGAGGTTGCTGCCGAGTTCGATGATTCGTTTTGCCTTGAGCCAATCAGCTGTTTTGTAGAGGTACTCACCGAAACGCTTCGGACTGCCACTCATACGGGCAATGTGGCTGACTTTACGGGTTTTGGCGGAAGCTGCCCTCGAACCTGCACCAAAATCCGAAAGGGTAATTTCACTCTGATCAGCCGCATATCCGTCTCTGAGCTCCTGTATCCAGTCAAACGCGTAGAAGTGCCGCTTGTCCTCTACCACCTCGCCAAGGAAGCTGAAGGCCCTCGGCGCATGAACGTCGTAGATGGTGTTAGCTGACCATGCATAACGTGCGGCGGATGAAAAAGCGTGAAATTTCACAGCCGCGAATGTAGACCACTGTTGCTAGGAAGTGCGTTATTGCAGTCAACTATGAATACACCACGTTCAATAATCCTATGTTTCTGCCTTTCGGTGTGCTTGCTTGCCACAGCGCAAGAATACAATACGGCTGTTGGTTTGCGGGTTGGAGGAGCTGGAGGTCTGAGCCTTGTGCAAAGAATTGCTGACCACGGATCTATAGAAGCCTTTGCCGTTGCAGGATTTAACTCTGATGAATTCACCGTCACAGTGCTCGGTCGCAGACACGTACCACTACTCACCAAGCGCCTCAACTTGTTTGTCGGAGGAGGTGTACACAAAGGTTGGAACTACGTCGATGAAGATGACGAAAGCAATAGACAAAACCCCTTCGGCATAGATGGCCAAGTAGGCTTAGAACTTACCATCAAGCGCGTGACGATTGGCGTTGATATCATTCCCCAGATCAACCTGACGGGCAACGTCAATGCCTTCACCTTACGTCAATCGGTGACTGCCCGCTACATTCTCTTTAAACGAAGACCTGGACTCGTGATGAAGTATCCTTGGGAGACTGAGGAACGCCAAAAGGAACGCCTTAAAAAGAAGCGCGCGCGGATAAAGGCAAAAGAGAAGGAAAAAAAGAAACGCGCAAGACAAGGCAAATCCAAGTGGAAGATGCCTTGGGAAAAGGATAATGCTTCTTTTGACCCAGCTGATGAGTGGAATGAAATAGTGTTTTCTCCTGCTTTTGATTTGGTCGCAAAAAGCTAAGTTCGCAGTTATGGAAAACCCGCTTTCAGCTTTCGCCAAAATCAAAGCATTCGTCTTCGACGTCGATGGCGTCATGACCGCAGGGACAGTGCTCGTAGGTGAAGGAGGAGAGCTTATGCGGACGGTCAGTATCCGAGATGGTTATGCCGTCCAACTGGCCGTCAAACTTGGTTATCGGGTCGCTATCATCACTGGAGGAAACTCAGCGGGGATACGCAAGCGCTTTTCAAAACTGGGTGTCACGGACTACTATTCTGGTGTTAAACAGAAAAAGGAAGTCTACGTCGCCTATCTCGAGCGTCACGGTCTAGCGAAAGATGAGGTACTCTATATGGGCGATGATATTCCAGATTATGAAGTGATGCAGATAACCGGATTAGCGACTGCCCCAGCAGATGCGTGTCCTGAGATTCTAGCCGTCTCGCATTATGTCAGCGGTCAAAAAGGTGGCGAAGGATGCGTTCGTGACGTAATTGAGCGTGTTCTTAAACTAAACGGGAGCTGGCCTGTCGCATGAATATGGTCTTAGGATGGCTGCGCCTCATTAGGCCAATCAACATTATACTTATCACCCTGACGCCCGTTGCACTATGGGCGGTTTTGGTTCGGCCCCTGTTTGGTATTCCCGAACTGGACGTGCGGCAAGTACTTATGCTCGGCTTGGCTTTAGGCCTCGTTGCCGCTGCTGGCAATGTGATCAACGACATCGCTGATCGCACCATCGATCAATTGAATGGGCGGAAAAATCCGCTGCTCGACGGGTTCCCCGTATCTGTCGCTTGGGTGATGTACGCGACCTTAAATGTTGCCGCATTGCTGTTGACTTGGCAGCTCGCAGCAGAACTCAATCGATGGGCGGTAGCGTCCTTATTGCCGATAGCAATTCTGGGCCTGGCTGGATACTCATTTTCTTTAAAATGTGTCCCCTTAATCGGTAATGTGCTCGTCAGCTTATTTGCTGCTGGCGTACCTGGACTCGTTTACATTGCTGAACCGATCATTGGCGAAAACTTGATAAAATCGGCGAATGCACAAAGCTTGGTCGTCTACATCATCATTGCCTTTTTCGGAACGCTCGCCCGTGAATTGGTAAAAGACTTGGAGGACAAGGATGGCGATGCGGCGGCTGGTTGCAGAACGTTGGCCAGCACTTGGGAAGAGAAAAATGTGCTGCTGCTCGTAAACGCCTGCTTGTTCGTTGTTCTCAGCGGAGTTGCCTACCTCGCCACGATTTGGTACATGACCAATGTTATCGTTGGGGCAATCAGTTGGGCCGCACTTTGGTTTTTACTCGCCAGTATACTTTTCACTATTTTCAAACCAGATCACGAAGGCAAAAAACGGTGGTCTGTTTTGAGCACACAGCTGAAAACGGCGATGGCTTTCGGCCTATTATTACTCATCATAGTTGGAGCGAATTTATGGAACTGACCCACCAGATTATTCTCGCGAGTGCTAGTCCTCGTCGTAGTGAATTGATGAAAGCTCTAGGCTTTGATTTCATTGTGAGAGCGACCGATGCCGACGAAGTTCTTCCTGATGATTTACCTCATGAAGCTTCTGCAGAGTATTTGGCGAATTTGAAAGCCGATGCCGCTCGCGACTGGCTTTCGCCAAAACACCTAACCTTAACTGCAGATAGCGTGGTATTGCTTGGAGATGAATGGCTAGGGAAACCTGCAGATGCCGCCGAGGCAATCGAAACGCTTACCAAGCTTTGCGGGAATACGCACACCGTCATCACGGGGTTTTGCATCCAACATCTCAATGAAGAAGGCGTACACCTTAGACACAGCGAATCTGTGGAGACTCAGGTGACCTTGGGTGAAGCAAGTCGCGCAGAAATCGAACATTACGTAGCTACTCAACCTCCTCTCGACCGTGCAGGTAGTTACGGCATTCAAGATTGGATTGGATGGGCGAAAGTGCTCAGGATAGAAGGCTCTTACAGCAATGTGATGGGACTTCCTACAGCAGAAGTTTATGAAGCATTGTCAGCTTTCAAGGCATAGTTGTTCAGCTTTCGCCAAAACCCACTTTATACTTCGCTCTTTCGGCGCTCGAGTTCTTTGATGACGAGTCCAAGCTCTCTCCCCATCTCGCCTGCGATACTGGTATTCTCCTGTGCACGACGCACGAGGTAAGGCACAACATCTGCCACAGGCCCGTAAGGGAGATATTTTGCTACTCGGTACCCTTCTGCCGCGAGCTTGAAAGTGATGTTATCAGACATGCCGTAGAGTTGACAGAAAAGCACGTGTTTGTGGCTTTTATCAATGGCACGTGTTTGCATCCCCGCGAGCATCAATTGCACGCTGAGTTCGTTGTGGGAGGCGTTGACGAAATCGATCGTTTCAATGTTGTCTAAACAGTAAGCGACAGCTTTGTTGTACTCCGCATCACTGGTTGCCTTATCTGGATTGATTGGACTTGGATACCCCATCTCCTTCGCACGCGCCCGCTCCTTTTCCATGTACGCTCCGCGAACCAGTTTGGCTCCAAGAATGACTCCCCCACTTCGGCAGATGTTGTGCTGCTCTACCAAGGCATCATAGCGATCATGTCGGTACAACTGATAGGTTGAGCAAACCACCGCGCGGCCTTTGTTGTAGCGCAACATCGCGTTGTTGACGACCTTATCTATTGCTGGTTGTATCCAGCTTTCTTCGGCATCTATGTATAGCTGTACTCCTTTCTCTGAAGCCACATGGCACAGAGAGTCAAGACGCTTGGCCACAGCTCGGTATGACTTTTCATCATCGGCGGATAGGACTTTGCCTGCACTCACCGCGAGTAGTAAATCATCACTTGCAAGTCCGCTAATTTTTGTGGTGACGATCGGAACATTTGCATGTTGACTCGCAAACTCAATGGCGCGAATACACTCCGTCATGGTCGTATTGTAGGCAGTCTCATTGTTCTTACCTTCTGCACCATAATCTAGTGCGCAGCTCACGTTGAGTTGATTTAGCTTTTCGGCCGCTTCTTCTACTTCTAAGAGTGTTCGCCCACCCACAAACTGTTTGTAGACGGTCTGCATGGTAATCCGCTCCGCAAAAGGGAGTTTCCACTTGATCGCAAAGGCGCCTATCGCGCTGCCGATTTTGTTGAGTAATGGACGATTGATAAACCCAAAGAGCAATTTTGCATCCTTCAACTCTTGGTCGGTACGATGCGCAAAAGCAACAGCAGTGTCCCCAAAGTTTAAAACTTGAGGATTAGCAGGCGTTGTAGGTTTTTTCAATTCCATGCGGTTACTCGAGAGCTAGGCGTTGTATTCAAGTGTTTATCGAGGGATGAGCATTTTGCCAGATGTCCCAAGCAGCTTCTGCCTGTAAATGTAGCATCTCGAGACCGTTGATGGTCTTCGCTCCTTGTGACCTCCCTTTGCGTAAAAGTAACGTCTCTTCTGGGTTGTAAATAAGGTCGTAGAGAAAATGATTTTCATTGAGCAAATCGACCGGTACTTGCGGGCTATTCTCTACATCTGGAAAGGTGCCTAGGGGCGTTGTGTTCACTATTAGCCTAGGAATGTTCCAATTTAGTTTTGCTAGGTCTTGATAGGAATGTTGATCGGCTGTTTTGGGTGTTCGACTTACAAGTTTGAAAGCCTGACCGAGTTTACCCAATACATAGGCAACGGCTTTACTTGCGCCTCCTGTCCCAAGAATTAAAGCAGGCGCCATGAAGGGTAATTGGGGCGCAAATTGTTTTAGCGAAAGCTCAAAACCGATAGCATCTGTATTGTGCCCATAAAGTTGATCGCCCTCACGAACGACCACATTGACTGCACCAATCTCCTTGGCAGCTTCCGAGGTATCGGCGAGGAACGGTATCACTTGCTCCTTGTACGGAATCGTGACTGTAAAGCCCCTAATGTCAGCTTCTTCAGCGAGCAAGGCTTGAAGATCATCAATTGATGGCAGCTCGTAATTGCTGAAGGAATGATCGTGCAGACCCAAACGTTCAAATTTCTCCGTGAAATATCCACGAGAAAAACTGTATCCGAGGGTCTGCCCTATAAGCCCATATCTTGTCATTGTGGCAAAGATGCGAAAGACTTAATGTTCAGAACATTACTACTTTGTCCCTAGAAAACACGACGTTATGAAAAATCTGCTGTTCTTCTTCGTATTTGCAGTGATGCTCGCTTCCTGTGCTCGGAACCCTATCACAGGCAAAAAAGAGTTTGCTATTAGCGAGAAAAAAGAAATTGCATTAGGGGCTGCATACGATCCACAGATCGTCTCTGAGATGGGCCAATACAAAGACCCTGGCCTAGATGCGTTGATCAACAAATTGGGCAAAGAGATGGCCACGGACTCTCACCGCCCAGAGCTCGAATGGAAATTTACGATCATAGATTCTGATGTGGTAAATGCCTTTGCAGTACCCGGCGGTTATGTCTATTTCACGAGAGGCATTTTGGCACACTTCAACAATGAAGCAGAATTTGCTGGAGTACTTGGCCATGAGATTGGACACGTCACTGCACGGCACACAGCCAAATCGATGGTCCGCCAACAGATCGCGCAAGTGGGTATGATCGCTGGTATGCTCGCCTCTCAAGAAGTGCGCAACAACATGGAAGCGATCAGCCAAGGAATGTCACTTCTCTTCTTGAAATATGGAAGAGATGCCGAATCAGAATCTGATGCCCTCGGGGTGGAATATTCAAGTGAACAAGGTTATGACGCTAACTACATGGCTGGTTTCTTCAGAACTATAGACCGACTGCAAAAGCAAGCTGGTGTTACCATTCCTGATTTCCAGTCTACACACCCTAATCCACTCAACCGCGAAGTGAACGTGAAACAGATGGCCGGTGAGTGGCAAGCTAAACTCCCAGGCGCGCAGGATAAGGTGAACCGCGATAGCTACTTAAGACTTCTTGAAGGACTTGTCTACGGAAAAGATCCTAAACAGGGATTTGTAGAGAACAATGTTTTCTATCACCCAGTCTTAAAGTTTCAATTTGATATTCCTAATGGCTGGACATTGAATAATTCACCTTCTCAAGTGCAGGTCCTGGCACCCGAAAACCAAGGTGCCGTAATCTTCTCCCTCGCCGCTGGTGAGAATGCTTCTGCTGCTGCAACGGCTTGGGTTCAGCAAAATGAATTGACGGCGAGTGCGCAAAAAGCAGTGACCGTCAATGGAATGAGCGGTTATCAAGTAAGTGGCTCCCAAGGAGGAGAGGCGACGCAGACACAACAAGCTTCTCCTGAAGTCCTCTGGCAGGCGACCTTCATTGCCTATAATGGTCAGATCTATAATTTCTTGGAGGTAGCCCAAGCTGCTTCGGTGAACGCTATCGGCCAAACGCTTGAAATACCCTACCGAAGTTTCAACAGACTAACTGATGCGAACTACTTGAACCGTGAGCCAGAGCGAGTAAAAATTCTAAAAGTAACGAGCACAAACAGTTTACAGAATCACCTAAGAGCAGCCGGTATTCCAAACGACAGACTGTTAGAGTTCGGCATTTTGAATGGTATGGAACTAAATGAACAGGTGAAGACTGGAACCTTGATTAAGGTAGTCTCAAACATGAAAAAGTAATCTCTAACCACTGCCCTATCCATCTTTAAAATTCGCTCTCAGTTTCGTGGCTCGGATTAGCAGCTGAGGTGAGCTGGAGCTCGTACGTTCGTTGATTTTCAGTTGGTTTCTGCTCCGAAAACTGACCTTAGTGTCATTTGGAGTAAAAAAGTAGGCAGAAAGCAGGCTATTTCTCCATAACAGTCAACTTAAATGCTTTTCGTACCTTTTTGTACGAATAGAGAGAGAAGTGCTTACTTGCAGTCTCTAAACCAATTGAAATCCCCTTTCTAGTATGAGCGATCCGTCAATGGAAGTTCTTGAAGCCCACGCGGCTTCCGACTATAAGTATGGTTGGTCAAGCGATATCGAAACCGATACGCTGCCACCAGGTCTTAACGAAGATGTCGTTAGGTTCATCAGCGCGAAAAAAGATGAGCCGCAATGGCTTCTTGATTATCGCCTCGAAGCCTATCGCGTTTGGCGTGAAATGGTTGAACCGAAGTGGGTAAACGTTGATTACGAGCCTGTTAATTTTGATGCGATCAGCTATTACGCCGCTCCAGTAGAAAAGCCGAAGCTGAATAGTCTTGACGAGGTCGACCCAGAGTTGATCGCAACGTTCAACAAACTCGGTATTCCACTCGAAGAGCAAAAACACCTTGCGGGAGTTGCCGTTGACGCGGTTATCGACTCGGTAAGTGTAACGACTACATACAAGGCACGTCTCGCCGAAGTTGGAATTATCTTTTGCAGCTTTTCTGAAGCAGTAAAAGAACACCCAGAGCTGGTGCGTAAGTACATGGGAACTGTGATCCCAACCAAGGATAATTTTTATGCGGCGCTTAATAACGCCGTATTTTCAGACGGAAGCTTCGTCTACATTCCAAAAGGCGTTCGTTGTCCAATGGAGTTGAGTACTTACTTCCGTATCAATGCGATCAACACAGGTCAATTTGAGCGTACACTCATTATTGCCGAAGAAGGTAGTTATGTAAGTTACCTCGAAGGTTGCACCGCTCCGAAACGCGACGAGAACCAGCTACACGCTGCTATCGTCGAACTCGTTGCGCACAAAGACGCCGAAATCAAATACTCTACTGTTCAAAACTGGTACCCAGGTGACAAGAATGGTAAAGGTGGGATCTACAACTTCGTAACCAAACGCGGCTTGTGCGAAGGCGAGAATTCTAAGATCAGCTGGACACAGGTTGAAACTGGATCAGCAATTACGTGGAAGTATCCTAGCTGTGTGCTGAAAGGTGATAACTCGGTCGGCGAGTTTTATTCCGTCGCGGTGACGAATAATCTCCAACAGGCTGACACAGGAACCAAGATGATCCACATTGGGAAGAACACGCGTTCTACCATTATCTCGAAAGGTATTAGTGCAGGCAAGAGTCAGAACACCTACCGTGGTTTAGTGAAGGTTCTGCCAAAAGCAGAAAATGCGCGCAACTTCAGCCAGTGCGACAGCTTGTTGATGGGCGATAAATGTGGAGCACACACCTTTCCTTACTTGGAGGTCGATAACAAATCTGCTCAGATTGAGCATGAGGCGACTACTTCTAAAATTGGAGAAGATCAACTCTTTTACCTCAAACAACGCGGCCTTTCAGAAGAAGACGCGCTCAATACGATTGTCAATGGCTTTTGTAAAGATGTCTTTGCCGTATTGCCGATGGAGTTTGCTGCAGAAGCGAAAAAGCTGCTTGCCATCTCGCTTGAAAACTCAGTAGGCTAAACCCCTTCAACAACCTCCCTTACACACCATAGCTGGTTTTGGCGAAAGCCCCGTTTGAAAAACGTGATTGTCCTGCTTCTCACAGGACTTACAAAAATCCAGCTCTTTCGAATTTCAGTTCTATGCTTTCTATTAAAAATCTTCACGCTCAAGTAGAAGAGACTCCGATTCTCCAAGGAATCAACCTTGACATCAAACCAGGCGAGGTCCATGCGATCATGGGGCCAAACGGTTCAGGAAAATCTACACTTGCAAGTGTTCTTGCTGGACGCGAAGAGTACGAGGTTACCGAAGGTTCTGTCAATTTCTTAGGCGAAGATCTTCTAGACCTCGACGTGGAAGAGCGTGCGCAAAACGGTTTGTTCTTGGCTTTTCAATATCCGATTGAGATTCCTGGCGTTACCAATGCAACCTTCTTGCGCTCGTCTATCAATGCAATTCGCACGGCGAATGGTCAGGATGAGTTGAACGGTGCGCAGGCTCTAAAGCTCATCCGTGAAAAGATGGCTGCTGTCGAAATGGACGCTAGCTTTTTGAAGCGTTCGCTCAACGAAGGATTTTCTGGAGGAGAGAAGAAGCGCAACGAGATGCTTCAAATGATGCTTCTGGAGCCGAAGTTGGCAATCCTCGATGAGACGGACTCCGGTCTTGATATCGATGCACTTCAGGTTGTTGCAAAAGCTGTGAATAGCATGCGCAATACCGATCGCTCATTCTTGGTCGTAACGCACTATCAGCGTCTACTCGACCACATTGTTCCAGACTTTGTGCACGTCCTTTACAATGGTCGCATCGTTCGCTCTGGAGACAAGTCACTCGCTCTTGAACTTGAGAAGCGTGGATACGATTGGATCAAGGAAGAAGTAGCAGCACAAACCGCCTAAATCACCCAAAATGGATACCCTCACCGTGACAACTGCCGCCGTGACTGACAACCAACGTTGGGTAGATGGTTTTGCCGAAAGGCCAGACCTTCAACAAGGCCCCTCACAACTTGTCAGCTTTCGCCAAAACGCGATAGACAAACTCGCCCAGACTTCATTTCCTACGAGGAGAGATGAAGATTGGCGCTACAGTGATTTTACACGAGCACTCAACGAGAATTGGTCATTGCAGAAGACTGATGCTCCTCAAGTAGTTCGTACTACTTTCGAAATACCAGATTTTACGGGATTTGTACTCGTAACGATCGATGGAGAATTTCAACCTGAACTCAGCGATACGATTCCTGGACTTGTAGTTGGAAACACCGAAGAATTGCTGGACGATGCGACGCATGGAGCTTGGATTGCAGAGCGCCTAACATCTTTTGCCGCTGATGATAATGCGTTCACAAATTTGAATGCAGCTTTCGCCAAAACCAGTCTTTTCCTCACCATAGGAAAGAATGAGAAGTTGGGTAAGCCCGTTCACATCATACACTTTGCGACGCGTAATGCAGACAAGCGATTTGTAAATAGTCAGGTCTTCGTCCGTCTTCCCCAAGGAGCAGAATTGACAGTCGATGAGACTTTCGAAACGCTCGGAGAAGGAGCGCCAATCTTCCGCAATCATGTGATTCGTGGATCTGTAGATGCGCAAGGTCGTTTGGAATATCGCAGCATTCAGAACGAAGGCCGCGAAGATTACCACGTTTCAAACGCCAACTTCGACCAAGCAGGTGGAGGTTATATCGACCACACCCGCGTTGATCTTGGTGGAGCGCAAGTGCGCAACAACCTCGACATCAACCATAAAGGAGCAGGCCTTGAAACGCACATGGCAGGACTCTTTTTTGCGAGAGGCCGTCAACGCATTGACAACCAAACCTTCTTGGATCACGCTTTCCCGCACGGTGAGAGTAACGAGATCTACAAAGGTATCGTGATGGATAGCGCAGTCACTTCCTTTAATGGTAAGGTGATGGTACGTCCAGATGCGCAAAAAACCAATGCCTACCAGCAAAATGACAACCTCGTCATTGGAACAAAAGCAGAGGCGAATGCAAAACCTCAACTTGAGATTTTCGCAGACGATGTGAAATGTTCGCACGGTGCTACGATTGGACAGATGGACGAAGCTCCACTCTTCTACTTGATGGCTCGTGGAATTGACCGCGGTACTGCCTTGGGGATGTTGCAACGTGGATTCCTCTTAGAAGTGCTTGATCGGATTAATTCTGAGGCTGTCCGAGCATATGTAGAGCATTTGTTGATGGCCAAGTTTAACGAAGCGTAAGTATGCAAAACACAGCAGCCAAGACTTTTCCAATTGAGCGAATTCGCGCTGACTTTCCGCTTCTCCAAACAGAGATGAACGGCAAGCCTTTGGTGTTTTTAGACTCAGCTGCTAGTTCCCAGAAACCGCAGCAAGTTCTTGATGCAATTGAGCAGTATTACGAAAACGACAATGCCAACGTACACCGCGGGGTATATGCGCTTTCACAACGCGCGACTGATGCGTTTGAAGCTGCTCGGAAGACGATGGCTGCCTACATCAATGCACCCGATGAGCATGAGGTGATTTGGGTTCGTGGTTGTACAGAAGGAATCAATTTGATCGCTTCTACCTACGGCCAACGGTTTAAGACCGGCGATGAAATCATCGTCAGTCACATGGAGCATCATAGCAACATTGTGCCTTGGCAAATGCTCTGTGAGCGTTCGGGAGCGATCTTGAAAGTCATTCCAGTACTCGACAATGGCGAACTCGACATGGTTGCTTACAAGGAACTCTTAAATGAGCGGACAGTGTTTGTAAGCGTAGTTCATGTGAGCAATGCGCTTGGCACGGTCAACCCGGTCGTAGACATCTGTAACATGGCTCATGAAGTGGGTGCAGTCGTGCTAATTGATGGCGCACAAGCAACACCGCATGGCAAGGTTGATGTGCAAGCGATTGGTTGTGATTTCTACACCTTTAGCGGACATAAAATGTGCGGACCTACAGGTCAGGGCATTTTGTGGGGTAAGCGAGAATTGCTTGAGAGCATGCCGCCGTATCACGGTGGGGGTGAAATGATCGATAAGGTGAGTTTTGAAGGGACGACCTATAATGTTATTCCTTTCAAATTTGAAGCTGGAACGCCGAACATGGCAGGAGCTATCGGTCTTGCTTCAGCAGCTGACTACATGACTAGCCTCGATCTTGATGCTATTGAGCAGTATGAGGCCGAGCTGCTTGCTTATGCAACCGGAGAAATGACTAAAATCGAAGGACTGAAAGTCATCGGTACAGCACCAGAAAAGCACAGTGTACTCAGCTTTCTTGTCGAAGGCATGCACCCTTATGATCTCGGGACTTTGCTTGACAAACAAGGGGTTGCCGTAAGAACAGGACACCATTGCTGTCAGCCCCTCATGGAGCGTTTTGGTATTCCTGGAACGGTGCGTGCGAGCTTTGCATTTTACAATACACGCGAAGATGTGGATCGCCTTGTGGCTGCCACCACTAGAGCGGTAAAGATGTTGTCATGACTATAGCAGAGCGACAAGCCGAGATTATCGACGAGTTCGAAATGTTCGATGATTGGATGGACAAGTATGAGCACATCATTGAGCTCGGCAAAGACCTTCCTCTCATTGATGCTGCCTACAAAGACGAGGATCACAAAATCCGCGGATGTCAAAGTCAGGTGTGGTTACATGCTGCTCCAGAAGGAGACAAGCTGAGGTTTACAGCCGACTCAGATGCGATTATCACGAAAGGCCTGATCAGTTTGATGGTCCGTGTATTGGATGATCAGCCAGCCGCGGAAATCGCCAACACAGAATTGAGCTTTATTGAAAAGATTGGCTTGCATGAGCACCTCTCTCCTACCCGATCGAACGGACTTCGCTCGATGGTGAAGCAGATGAAGCTTTATGGAATTGCACAAGCAGCCCAACAAAATGCCCAAGCGAATGGATAAGGAAGCGATGCAAGAGGCGATTAAAGCGCAGATCAAAACCGTATTTGATCCTGAGATTCCAGTTGATGTATGGGAGCTAGGATTAATCTATGGCGTTGAGATTGATGACAACGGCGCGGTGAAGATCATAATGACTTTAACCAGTCCGATGTGTCCTGTCGCCGGTTCGATGCCGATGGAAGTCCAAGAGAAAGTAGCTGCCGTTGACGGTGTTACAGATGTTGACCTGTCGCTGGTGTACGATCCTATGTGGACCAAAGAGCGCATGAGTGAAGAAGCGAAGCTTGAACTAGACATGTTTTAACGATGAAACTGAGTGCTTTAGACGAATATGGAATCCGGATTCTGCTACGCATCGCGCGTGCGGGAAAGGAGGAAGGTTTGACTACTGCTTCACTTGCGGAGTTGGAGAACATTAGCATGAGCCATGCGGGCAAGGTCTTGCGTTTACTCAGGCAAGGTGGCTTTGTGGAAAGCACGAGAGGCAATCAGGGCGGCTACATGCTTACGCGAAAACCAGAAGAGATAAACATTGGTAAAGTCCTTGAAGCGTTGGGCGGTCGTTTGTTTGACGCGAGTTTTTGTGCAAGCCATTCACCAGGTGAAAAGCTATGCACCAATTCAGTGGACTGCTCTGTACGTTCGCTCTGGCGGATGGTACAATTCAATGTAGATGAACTCCTGGCCAATGTCAGTCTAGCTGATTTGATTGGTAGTGAGGAGGACAGTACGTTGTTGCTGAAGGGGAAGGTGCTGGAGGATTCGTAGATGCATACTATTGAATGTAAAAGTTACATTCGCACTTCTGGCTGCGTAGTTCAACGGATAGAACAACCCTCTCCTAAAGGGTAAATGCGGGTTCGATTCCCACCGCGGCTACTAATACTTCTTCAGCTTGCTTTTTAATGTATTTTACATTGTTGTGGCCTTACTTTTTATCACGGGAGTGACTGCACTATTAGCGAGGTGATCTATAAGCTTTTTCTTGACGTTCAAGCTTAAAAGATAGGTGTACTTAAAGCCCATTCTCAGCTATCCTTGCCGTGGCTTTCATACTCAAAAGAAGCTAAAGCATGTGCAAGGAATGAAATAACAGACTTGCTAAAAAAGCTGAAATTATTTTTTAAGACTGGATATTTAGTTGTGGAATTGGAACAGTGCTTATGCTGATTTTATATGTGGTTGCACAATTCTAATCTCTGGTTTCTTATTCTATCTCCACTTCCATCCAGACCGGTTGGTGATCGCTAAACTGGAAATCTTGCTGAATTCCTCGTGAGGTAACGGCTTGTAATCCTGGGCTTATTAAAAAGTAATCGATAATCGTCACGAAACTAGAATCGCGGACATAAGGATCGTTAATTTTTCGATTACTCGGCGTACGTGCATCGTATATCCAAGTCCAGCCTTCTTCGGGGAAAAATTCTGGGGCAGCATCTTGCGTAAACTCCTTTTCAGGATCAGAGATAAATCGATCGTAAGGAAAGTTAGGTGGCGTAAGGTTCCAATCGCCACCGACAACTACAAGGTGTCCTTTTGCATATTCTTCCTTGAGAAATTCGCGGAGGTAACCCATTTGGGCCTTTTTGAGGTCTCCATTGTCATATGCACTCAGGTGAAGGTTGACGACTGTCAGCGTGCGACCGTCTTCCAATGGATAGCGCTCTACAAGCAAACAACGATCGAGCTGGAAAATATTATCTGGCCAAGGAAATTCGCCTGGAAGTTGGTGCCGTTCTGAACCCGCTAAGGGTTGGAAGCTGCTGAAAGTAGCAAGTCCGCTGTAGACGTCGCCATATACGTCCCATGGCTCGAAGACCGGTACAGGGACACGCTCATTGATGTAATTTGGCGCGAATGATACGTTGAACCCATCTTTAACTCCTCTGAGCTCATCGAGCTGCATGCGGTGATAACTCCGCGCACTCATGCTATCCACTTCTTGGAGAAGGACGAACTCTGTTTTCAGTGATGCAAGTTGTTGCTTGATGCCGCGCATGTAGCGCTCTACATGATCTTCTGGGCTGTGCACCATCTTCCCGTGGCTCACATAAAAACCTCCCGCATCGATGAAGAAATCTGCGTCAGACCCTAGGCCGCCGTAGCCAATATTCCAGGTCACAAAATTGAGGATACTATCACGTATCGTGTCTGGCTGAGCATGAAGCGGATAGGTAGTGACAGGTCTGATTCCTTCAGGTTGCCAGTCGACAGCTGTTCCTCGTGCCAATACGGTTACGACGTAGGCGATAACGATAAAGGCTAGTATGCCCAAGAGTTTTAGCGTAAGCTTCACGGCACCAAGGTAGCTAGTCTAGACCAAGTACGTTTGCCATTGTGAAGACACCTTTTTTATCAATCAGAAACTCTGCGGCGAGTACTGCGCCAATGGCAAATCCTTGGCGAGATTTTGCGTGATGGGATAAGATTATTTGATCGACTTCGCTTTCAAAATGGATTTCGTGGTCACCAAATACTTCACCTTCGCGATAAGCCGAGATTGGTAATTGCTTAGCGGTTGGCTTGTCTCCTTCGGAGTCCAGGGTCCAGTCTGCGTAATGAGTCATACCGGAGAGTATTCCTTCGGCAAGGGTAACAGCTGTTCCGCTTGGAGCGTCCACCTTATGGATGTGGTGAGTCTCTGCGATGGAGGAGGTGTATTGCTTGGTCGGTCCGAGAAGTTTTGCGATCAATTGGTTGGCTGCAAAGACGACATTTACGCCAATGCTCATGTTGGTCGCGTGGATAAAGGCGGTGCGTTTCGTTTCTTCGACTTGAGTTTGTAGGCTAGCACTACTCCACCCTGTTGTGCCGCTTGCCACTGGAACTTGGGCATTAATGGCTTTGGTCACTAAACCTTCTGCGATATTGGGCAAGCTAAAATCAATGGCGACATCTGCTTGGTGCAGCATTTCCTCAGTTAGCGGCGTTGAAGCAGATACCTTTCCGACGATTTGATGCCCGCGCGCGACTGCTGCTTTTTCGATGAGTTTGCCCATACGTCCGTAGCCAAGTAGGAGGATATTTGCCATGGGGTGAAGATGGGGAATTTGGAAATAGCGAGTGTGAGGGTAATTCGTATTTCTACGATTTACGTTTTGAACTACTGAATATCCGCTCATTCGTATTTCTACGTTTTACACTCGAGAAAACTTTTTCAAACAAAAACGTGGAATTCAGCTTTCTGGTCAGTCTTACATAAAACAAACCCCAGCATCATGGCCATTAGCAAAGCAACACTCTACGGTAAAGTACAACGAAAAGCAGCGCAGATCGCAAAAGCAGTATCACATCCAGCACGGATTTTCATCTTGAATCAACTCGCAGATGGACCGCTTGAAGTCTGTGTAATAATGGAAGATCACCCTCTGGCCGATTCAACATTTAGTCAGCACCTGAAAATTCTCAGAATTGCAGGCCTCGTAAGATGCGATAGTTATGGCATGAATTGCACCTATGAATCGTTACCAGAAAATCAACCAAGATGGCTAGTTCAACTCCTGCATAAAACGAGAACGAACAATAGATTCGCGAGCGCCGCATAAATCAAGCTCCTACCCAACAGCATCCAAGGCCTCCTGAGCCTTCTCCCAAGTTTCCATTGCCAGCTCTAAATCTTTCTGAAGCTTTGCATGCTGCTTTATCGTCTCTTGCGCCTCAGGCTTCTGGTAGTAATCAACATCAGCGAGTAAGGCCTCCAACTTGCTACTCTCCTTCTCAAGATTGTCCACCTTTCGCTCAGCATTTTGAACCGCTCGATTCAATGCCTTTAACTCTTCTTGACTGACGGTAGGCTTTGCCTTTTCAGTAGCAGTAGGACCTGCAGTTTTGGCGGAAGCTGCCTCATTTTTAGCCTTCGCAGAAGCTACACTCTTTTTCGACTGTAGCTCTACGGCACGCATATCTTCCATCGCACGCTTCTTGAGGTAGTCCTCAATATCACCGATATGAGTCTGCACGCGACCGTCTCTAAATTCAAGTACATTGTCTGTTAAGCCTTCTAGGAAATCACGATCGTGACTCACGACCACCAAGGCTCCTTTATACTCTTTAACGGCTTCTTTTAACACATCCTTGGAGCGCATATCCAAGTGGTTGGTCGGCTCATCAAGTACCAGCACATTACTAGGCTGCAACAATAGACTCGCCATCGCCAAACGCGCTCGCTCACCACCACTTAACACCTTGACTTTTTTGTCATGATCGGCACCGGTGAACATCATCGTTCCTAATATATTTCGAAGCTGCGTGCGCATCTCTGGTGGACTGACAGCTTCAAGCGTCTCAAGTAAGGTCAGGTCACCGTCCAAACGATCACTCTGATCTTGGGCGTAATATCCAAGCTCCACATTATAACCAGGCGTAACCTCTCCACCAGTTGGTTCAAGTTCACCAATCAAAATTTTCGCAAGCGTCGTCTTTCCTTGTCCGTTCTGACCAACAAATGCTATACGCTCTCCACGACGAAGTTGAAAATCGACCTTATCAAAGACTTCCTTTTCGCCATAAGCCTTCGCAAGGTTATTGCCAGCCAACGCAATATCACCAGACCTAGGTGGTGCAGGAAACCTTAGCTTCATCGCACTAGTGTCCAATTGATCTAATTCAATGCGATCTACGCGATCAAGCTTTTTCTGCATGCTCTGCGCCATCTTTGTCTTCGTCGCCTTCGCGGCAAAACGTGCAATGGTACGCTCACGCTCAGCAATCATTTTCGCTTGATTCTTGGCTGAAGCTTCAAGGATTTCGCGACGTTCTGCTCTTTGCAATTCGTAATCGGAAAAGCTGAAGGCATAGTCATAAAGCTTCGCTCCTTCAATCTCTACAGTACGCCTAGTCACGTTGTCCAAGAACGTTCTGTCGTGAGAAATCGTAATCACCGCACCTTCGTATTGCATCAGCCATTTCTCCAACCAAAGGATACTTTCAATGTCCAAGTGGTTGGTAGGCTCATCCAAAAATAGATAGTCTGGTTTGCCGAGTAGCATCTTGGCCAGCTCAGCACGCATCTGCCAGCCACCAGAGAAGGTTCCCAGCTTTCGCGAAAACTCCTTTGGCCCAAATCCCAGCCCGCGCAAGACCTGCTCAATCTGAGCATCTTGCTGATCACCACCCATGATGTGGATGCGCTCATGTAAGCTCGACATGTTCTCGATCAACTTCGCATAAGCATCACTCTCGTAATCTGTACGTGTATTCAGTTGCTCTTCAATCTTCGCCAAGCGATCCTCGATATTTCGTAAATCGTCAAAAGCACTTTCGGCTAATTCACGTACCGTTCTTTCTTTCGGAGGGTCAAGGTCTTGATGAAGATAAGCTACACGCGCTTCATTTGGAATCGTCACGTTACCCTCCATTGGATTGAGCTCGCCGACGATAATTTTGACAAAGGTGGATTTACCAGCGCCATTACGGCCTACTAGGCCGATTTTTTCCCCTGGCTTTATGGCAAGGTTGACTCGATCGAACAAGACTCGATCACCGTATTGAAGGTAAATGGATGCAGCTGAAATCATAAGCGGCCGCAAAGGTAGGAAATAGCAACTACCAATCTGCCGAATTGACAAGCCCTTGATAGTTTTAAGAAATCCTAGAGCCTGTTGACTGCCAACCTACTTTGCCTTAGCCAACGTGAACCCGAAAGTGCTTCCCAGTTCAGCCGAACTTCGGACATTAATCGTCTGCTCGTGCGCCTCGATAATGTGCTTTACGATAGAGAGCCCTAGTCCTGAACCTCCCGCCTGACGACTTCTAGATTTATCAATACGGTAAAAACGCTCAAAAATCCGGGGCATATGGTCCTCGCGTATCCCAATTCCATCATCAGCAACTTCGATCAATACGTTTTTATCCATGTCGTAAAAAGCAACTTTACTCGTCCCTTTCTCTTTCCCATATTTAATCGAGTTATTGACCAAGTTGATCAAAACTTGTCGAATATTCTCACGGTCTGCCAATACAGGAAAATTAGTAGTAGCTCCGGGCTTAATCTGTAGCTGGATACCTTTTTGTTGCGCTTTCATCTCAAGTTCGTCAAACACTTCATTGACTAAATCAAGAATGCCAAAAACCTGCATGTCCAATATCTCCTTGCCGTTTTCAAGGCGTGAGATGCTTTCTAAGTCTTCCACAATCGTATTGAGACGTTCAACGTTTTTCGCCGCCTTCTCAATGTACCTTCTCCTAACTTTTTCGTCTTCTAAGGCCCCATCGAGCAAGGTCTCCAAATACCCTTGCACGTTGAAAATTGGTGTTTTTAATTCGTGAGAAATATCGCCGAGAAACCGTTGTCTGTACTCATCAAAACGCTTAAGCTCAGCGATTTGCAAATTTTGTTCTTGGATCCAAGTAGAAACATCTTCTTCTACTTGCTCAATAATATCTTCCCTAACATTTACAGAATTAGACTTCTCTTCGGGCGTCAACTTGTGCTGATGAATTGTTTTATATACCAGCTTTATTTTTCGGTAAATATATCTTTTTAAATACTGTAAAAAGACAACATACCCAACAACAAGTGTGATCAATGCGCAGAGAGCCCCAGCCCATATAGGCATCTCTCCAAACAAGGCTAGTACAAGGCAGAACAGCCCTACAAAAACTGAACTTACCCCAGCTGCAAAAAAAGCAATCTGCTGCGGCGTCGGGTTTTTTGACTTGCTCGGATCTGAACTAATTGTGGCTAGTGACATACCTTAAAAATCAAATTTATAGCCGATACCTTTCACGGTTTTGATATAGTGATCTCCAAGCTTTTCTCTAAGTTTTCGGATATGTACATCAATGGTACGATTACCAACAATTACATCTGAACCCCATACCTTTCGGTAAATCTCATCGCGAGAAAATACTTTTCCTGGCTTACTGAGCAAGAGTTGTAGCAGTTCAAATTCTTTGCGTGGCAATTCTATTCGGCTACCAGACTTATCAATGGTCATGCCTTCAAGATCGATTCGCATATCGTCGACTTCAATCATATTACCCATCGCAGAACCCGAAGCCTGCCTACGTCTGAGCATCGCATTGATACGTGCAACAAGAATTCGTGGCTTAATTGGCTTAGAGATGTAATCATCCCCGCCTTGTTCAAGGGCTGCAATTTGAGAATAATCCTCTTGCCTAGCTGTCAAAAATGTAATGATCGTGTTATCAAACTGCGAGTCACTTCTGAGTCTACGGCATACTTCAACGCCATCCATTTCAGGCATCATGATGTCAAGAATAATCAGCTCAGGAAGTATGCGCTTTGCCTCTTCAAGTCCTGTTGCTCCATTATCTGCTACAAAGACTTCGTAGCCTTCCTTCTCTAGGTTATATTGTAGAAACTCGAGTATGTCCGGCTCGTCGTCTACTATAAGTATTTTCGTGTTGGCCATTAGAGCAAGTTGTTAGCCGCAAATGTATCCCTAAGTCTTTACGTCTAGTTTAACTCAGGGTTAAGAAGTGAATCAAAATCTGAACGGCCTCGTTTTAGTCGGTTTGCCACAGAATCCGCGGCGATGGCCCACTTTTCAGGATTCTGGCTAAATCGATGTCGCAAATCCTCAAGATCTGACTCATCTATCCCATGGCGTTCATAAAGCAATTCGTAATTCACTCTAGACAAGCTATCTCTTTTAGCACCGCTAAAATCCTGAAGTGCGGCCTCCAACAACATTGCATCCACGAGTAGATCAACATCTTTGTCGTCCACTGTGACCTGAGTATTCGAATCACTGCAAGCAATCACGCTAAGGCCGATTAATGCCGAAAAAAGCAATTTAAGTAACCCACTATTGATATTCATCCAGGACTTGTTTAGGAATGAGCAACTTCGAAAGTTTTGCATTGGCAGGCGTGAGCGCAGCCCACTCGGTTCCTTCAAAGCTAATCACACCAATCCCACAAGTTGGCACATTACCGATGTAATCATCCGAAAACTGGGCGATTGCACTCGTCGTAGCTGGATTATGAGAGAAAATTGCAGCTATATCATGGTCGTCTGGTAGCTGTGCTACGGCTCCAATAAGCTGAGCAGTAAACGATTCATAAAGTATTTCATCAGTTTTGATAGCAGATTTATCGATACCAAATTCTTTAGCAAACAATTTAGCGGTTGAGAATGCCCGCTTTGCTGGACTACTTAAAATAAAAGTAGGAACACACCCTATTTTCTTTAAGTGCTTAGCCATCAGAGGGGCATCATGCTTTCCACGACGGTTTAATGGCCTATCAAAATCAGATAAAGTACCATCAGACCAGTCACTTTTAGCATGCCTTACAAATAGTATGTGCTTCATGGTGTAAGTTTACAGCTTGTGCTTGTCATTATCATAGGAACCAGAATTCATAATTTGAGTTCGATTTTCTGTATTGACGAAACGCAACACCCACGCTTGCGTAACATTACACCTACATGTCTTTAGGCCGAAAATCTCAATATACTAGACCTTTTGCCCGAGTCGGCATCAACGAGGTCATCGAGTCTCTGGCTGACGATGCTGTTGTTGGTGGACAGACGCTGCGAGATAGTGACAATTTTCAAGTTGTAGATCACGCGAACGGACTGTGGACAGTTAAAGGAGATACCTACGAGACCGAGATCCAACTCACTGGTCGGAAAATTAAAGACTATCGTTGTGATTGTCCTGACTTCGAAACCCGCGAACAATGTGCGCATTTCGCTGCACTCGCAGCCGTCGTACACCTGCGGAAACAACCCAAAGCAAAAAAGCACTCAGCTCCTCGACGTACACAGCTGAGCATGAAGAAACTCCTCAACTCGATTGAGGATCACGAACTCAGAGCATTCGTTCAAGATTACGCGCGGAAGCATAGCGATTTCGCCCTTGATCTCAAAGTTCGTTTTGCGGAAGCGCTGCCTCTTAGTAATCGTTTTGAACAAGTATTGACAAAGCTTTTTAAAAGGACGAGCGATCACTTTTCACCGAGACAAGCAAAGCGTGTTACCGATGCGCTCCATCAATTTGAAGAGCAACGGAAGAGATGGTTGGCCGACAAGGCTTTCTTAGACATCTTCGAATTAAATACCACGCTGATACCAAAGCTTGTCGTAGTTATCGGGAAGGCAGATCGCATAGGGCTTGATATCAAGACTTACGTCAAAACTTGTATTACTGAATTGAGCCAGGTTGTTCAATCCAATCCACCACCTGTCATCCTCGAACGAATCGAATCTTGGCTCGAAGAAGAAAGACAGCGAGGAGCCTACTTCAGAAACCAGATGGACCTTCCGCTTTATGAACTCGGAGAACTCCTTGGTGAATCAATGGAAGAAACGAAAGCTGAAATTCTAGAAGCTAACGAAACCTACGGCGTCAGTGAAAGTAGAATCGAAGCGTTGATGCAACTTTACTATCGACATGATTTAAATGAAGAAGCCGAAAGACTTCTTATTGACCATCTAGATCAACCACGCTTGGTTTTAGCGGCATTACAAACCGAAATCTCTAAGTCTAATTTTCGCCGTGCAGTCAAACTCGCCGGAGCAGCGCTCAAGCACCAAAGCAAATCAGAGGACGCCCTGCGTCTCCGTCAATTTTTACTCGCAAGTGCAATACCTGCGAAGAAATTAGAACTGGTCCTAGAACATGCTCCTGCCGTTTTGGTAGCTACAGGAGAGCTAGAAGCCATTCTTCCTTCTATTGACGAATTAGATGATAATCTTGCACGAAAAACACTGCAAGCATGCCTCACCGAAGTAGTAGAATCCAAGCTTCACGCGGATGTGAAATACACCTTACGTGCAGAGCTTCTTTACAGGCTTGAAGATTACGAGGCACTCGAAAAACTTCTCTATCGAAGCGATTCAGATGTTCTTATCAAGCAAATGATTCCCCGTTTGGTTGGAAAGCTAGAAGTTGAAGACTTTCAGCTATTGCTTGAAACCAAATTGAGAGAATACCTATCCAATCGATTCGGCAAAGGCCCTGCAATATGGGTTGCTAGTCTTCTGGACGATGTCGCAAGAAGGTCGCGCAGAGACATTACTAGTACACTCGTTGCCCGAATTCGGAAGGACTTCAAGCAGCGAAATGCACTACTAGACGCTTTAGACGCTGCGCTGCTGTGACCGTAGAATTGTGGACACTCGGCAAAACCAAGACACCTTGGTTAAAGCAAGGAATCGCTCAGTTTACCGAGCGCCTTCCCCACCTAACGCCTTTTGAATACGTCGAATGGCCAGGGCCTAAGCTGCCAAAAAGACCTAGTCCCGAGCAGATTAAATCTCTCGAAGAGTCTTACCTCTTGGACAAACTTAAGCCAAGCGATCAACTGCACCTCTTCGATGAAAAAGGAAAAACCTATACCTCCAGAGCCTTCTCAAACCATTTAGAAAAGCTACAACATCGAGGCGGATCTAAAATCATCTTTCTGATCGGTGGCGCGTTTGGTTTTGGCGAAAGCTTATATTCCCGAGCTAATGGAAAAGTGCGACTCAGCGACATGACCTTTTCACATCAGGTCATAAGAGTCATGGCTTTAGAGCAACTTTACCGGGGATATACCATCTTGCGCGGACTACCCTACCACAACGACTAATAATGTTTGATCAACCCTTTTTCGTTACCTACATAATCATGGGCATCACCGTACTGGTGAGTTACCTCTGTTTTAATGATCGAGCGTTATTCGAAAAATTAAAGCACAGTCCATACCAAGAGTCCAATAATGGTGAATATTATCGGTTAATAACTGCTGGCTTTGTGCATGGCAGCTGGATTCATCTCGGGGTCAACATGTTTGTCTTTTACTCGTTTGGTCGTTTTACAGAGGCAGCCATTAGTGGCTACTACACTTCATTTAGTGAATATGCATTCGCCCCAGCTATCGCTCCTTTAGTCTACCTCGCGCTTTATCTCCTTACAATTGTGATAGCAAATATTCCAACTTTGCTAAAGCACAAAGACAATCCACATTACGGAGCCATAGGTGCCAGTGGCGCAGTGAGTGGTGCTACATTCTGCTATATACTTTACTTGCCTTGGGAAAAAATTTACTTATACGGCATCATAGGAATTTACAGCATAATTGCCGGAGTCGCATTTTTATTCTACAGTCAATATGCTGCAAAAAAAGGTGGTGATAATATCGATCACACTGCTCACTTTTATGGCGCGATCGCGATGCCAATTATGCTCATTGCATTGCGACCTGGACTTATCGGACATTTCATCGAAATGCTGACCACAAATCGCCCGTTCTAAATGGAGAGCAATCCATGGAAACTTGTAAAGCGTAAACGTGTCTACGAAAACCCGTGGATAGCCGTCGATCATGATGACGTTCTCAATGCCGCTGGAAATCCTGGTATTTATGGTGTAGTGCGTTTTGAAAATCTCGCCATCGGCATCGTAACGCTAGATGAAGATGGCAACACAACCCTCATCGGCCAGTGGCGATATCCGCTTGAAAGTTATTCTTGGGAAATTCCAGAAGGGGGTGGACCGAAAGGCGAGGCGCCTATAGAAGCCGCCAAACGTGAGTTGCTCGAGGAGACAGGAATAACCGCAAAGAAATGGACCAAATTGCTCGAAATGGATTTGAGCAACAGCGTTACTGACGAACGAGCTTATCTCTTTTTGGCGGAAGAATTAAGCCAAGGTGAAGCAGCTCCTGAAGAAACCGAGGTCTTTCAAATCAAGAAACTTCCATTGAACGAGGCTGTACAACTGGTCATTCGTGGGGAGATCCGTGATTCACTAGCCGTCGCTGGATTATTGGCCGCCGAGCGCTTTTTAAATCAGCGCTAAAATTGGCTCAATCTTTCCTTGTGCAAAGGTTCAGAATCAGCTCAACACACACATGCGTTTTATCTTATTTGGCCTACTGACTTTCAGTAGTTACTTCTGCCTTGCTCAGTTTAATCCAGATGCTGGACTCGTCGCCAGCTATACCGAGTCAGCGACATTTATCAGCAGTAGCAACCAAGCCGTCTTGGATCGTGCCTTTGACCGCGATGTCGATACGCATTGGCAATCCGCTGCAGCTTTACCGCATGGTTACATCTCAAATGACTCCCAAAATCTCCTCAAAGGAATTACAGGAGATCGGAGCACGGATGGACTTTTGAATACGGGGGAAATTGTCCAGTCGCGCGATACGATCCTCTTCGATTTGAAGGGGAAAAACGCCGGTAGAATTTCTATCAAAGCAGGACTTAGAGGCGAGCTTTCACTAAAACTGCTTCCAACTTCAGGTCCGACCTCAGAGCTAGCAACATTAACTCGATCCGACAATTACAAGGTGAGGCACTACACCTTGCCCGAAGGATTCGATGGTCGTATTCAACTAACAGTGACGAACACCGCACAAGTGTTTGACGTTGCAGCGATGAAACAAAACATTGAAGAATATGTAGGATATCTTTCATCGAATCCAGAGCGCGTAGGACAAGTTTGGATCCGAAGTTGGCCAGGTTCTCCAGGAGCAATTGAAGCTCGCCTTGAAGGCACTATAGACGGCTTGAACTGGACCTTACTTGAGCAATTGCATCCAGCAGCCTTTCGAGAATATCCAGTAGTATTAGATACACCAATGATGTTGCTTGGAGTCAGAGTGGTTCAAGTTTTGGCGCCAGCAGATTGGGCCAAAGTAAATGTTTGGGAACTTAGGGCCTATGATGAGTATGGGCCTTTCGGCAAAACCCCAGAGCAAGTAGATCCTACCATGACCTTTGAAGAAATGCTCGGTATAAACGGTCTTTGGGGATGGGGATATGGAAGATATAGTGATGGCCTTGCTGACTCATTGGGGCCTAAACGCTTTTCGGCTGTTTTCGCGAAAGCAAGAAACTACCACAACCTTGACTGGGATATATCAGCCCCTGGTGAAGTGGCAGATTATACCAATATGGCGGCTGGCAATGGCACACAGGCAAAGGGATGGGTGAATTGGGATAGAGAATACACCCATTGGAGAAAGGCGGCATTAGAAGTAAATCCAAGTGTCAGAATTTCAACCCACGCCGAAGTTGAATGGAGTGACCCAGAAAATCAAGCACGCATTTGGTCGGCGGACTTTGCCCAACACTTTGCTGATAGCATAGGAACCGTAGAAATTGGCAACGAACCTTGGAGTTTTTCTGCCTCCACATATAAGTTAATCCTTGATGGCGCGGTTGCTGGTTTTGCGGAAGCGGGCAAAGGTTCATCACGTACAGTCCTACCATGCGCATTGCAGGCCTGCGATCCTCATGTTGAAACTACCCGAAACGGGAAGAATTATATCGGAAACCGAATTAGTCCTGAGACCCTTCCAAAGCTTAAGGGCCTCAATGCTCATGCGTATGCATTCTTAAATGATCGCATCGGAAACCGTCAAGCTACCTATCCTGAGCATCCTGCTAATAAATGGAACGAGCTTAATAATATATTACGTTGGCGAGATGCAAATGCTCCACAACTACCAATCTATCTTACTGAGTTTGGATACGATGCCGCTGGCGGGGGAGACAATTGTTCGCATTCAGAATGTGTATCCCCAGAGGAGGCCGCTGCCTATACTTTAAGAAGTATACTGATCGCTAATCGGCTTGGTATTCGACGGGCTGATTATTACTTTTTTGGTAATTCGGAAAGATCTGGCTTATTCTCTAAAAGTGGTCTTGTCGGTAAAGTCAGTACTGGAGCACAAGACAAGGAAGTCATGATTGCGCTTCAAGCTTTCGTAGACCAGCTAGCCGACTATCGCGTGACAGAAATCGTTAGCGAGCAATCGGATAGTTACATATATAAGCTTGAAAAAGCTTCTGGTGAAACGGTATGGGTAGCTTGGATCCCTAAAAGTCTTTCAGCTACCCCACTACAAGTAAATGAATTGAGTGGAAAACAGCAGGTATTTACCTTTGCTCCCAATCAGACTTTGTCGGCAGAAATATCGGCCTGGCCAAGTATTTGGAAATAAAAATACGTAGTTAGCTACAAGTCACATACTTGAACTAACTACGCACTTAAATTTCGGCTTTTAAATCCTATTCAGCCAAGAATGGATAGCGATAATCACGAGGTGGATTCAAGTTCTCCTTGATTAATCGTGGACTTAACCAGCGATATAGATTCAAGATTGAACCAGCCTTATCGTTCGTTCCACTTCCGCGGGCTCCTCCAAAAGGTTGCTGACCAACGACTGCACCGGTAGGTTTATCATTGATGTAGAAGTTACCTGCGGCGTTTTCTAGTGCTATTTCTGCTTCAGTAATCGCATAGCGGTCATTGGCAAATACAGCACCAGTAAGTGCATATGGAGAGGTTGAATCAACAAGCTTCAGCGCTTTCTTCCAATCTTTATCTGCGTATACATATATCGTCAATACTGGACCGAAGAGTTCTTCTTCCATAGTCTCAGAATGTGGATCAGTCGTTACAATCACAGTCGGCTCGATGAAGTAACCTTCTGACTTGTCAAAGCCACCACCAGCTATGATAGTTGACTTCTTATCAGCTTTTGCACGCTCGATGTACGCAGTTATACGATCAAATGCCCGCTCATCAATTACTGCGCCTAAGAAGTTTGTAAAATCTGTAGGCGTACCCATCTTCAGTGTCTTCATATCGGCGACCATGCGCTTCTTAATCTTAGGCCAAAGACTCTTAGGCAAGTAAGCTCGTGATGCCGCAGAACATTTCTGTCCTTGGAACTCAAATGCACCTCTCAAAAGCGCTACGGCAACCTGCTCGGGATCGGATGATTTATGTGCGATGACAAAATCCTTACCTCCAGTTTCACCTACTATTCGTGGGTAGGTTTTATAGAGGCTGATATTTGCCCCGATGGTACCCCAAAGTTCTTTAAAGACCTTGGTACTTCCTGTAAAATGAAGTCCAGCAAAATCTGGATGCTTGAATACTACATCTCCAGCCGCAGGTCCATCTGTAAACACTAAGTTAATGACCCCTGGAGGCAAGCCTGCCTCTTCAAACAGATCCATGATTACATGAGCGCTGTATATCTGCGTTTCGGCAGGTTTCCAGACACATACATTTCCGAGCATTGCTGGAGCTGCACAGAGGTTGCCCGCAATACTCGTAAAGTTGAAAGGAGTTATTGCAAATACAAACCCTTCAAGTGGACGATAAGTGAGGCGATTCCAGATGCCTTGTTCTGATTCAGGTTGCTGCTCATAGATCTGCTGCATATACGTAGCATTGAATCTGAGGAAGTCACAAAATTCTGCGGTCGCATCTATCTCTGCTTGGTAGGCAGTTTTGGATTGGCCGAGCATTGTTGCAGCATTCATTCGTGCTCTATATGGACCACTTAATAAGTCTGCTGCTCGTAAAAAAATTGATGCACGATGCTCCCAAGAAGTAGCAGCCCACTGCTCTCGGGCCTTGAGTGCTGCATCAATCGCGTCGCTTACATCCGACTTGGTTCCTCGATAAAAAGATCCAAGTATTTTTTTGTGGTCGTGAGGTTGGCGAATAGTGCGCTTTGATTTACCTCCTACTTTCTTTCCGTTGATTCGCTGGAATATTTCGATCTTTTCAGATTCCATTCGAGCAAGTTCATCGTGTAATTGAAGTGTAGCAGCGTCTCCAGGAGCATATGGAGTAACAGGTTCGTTGTACGGCAGAGGGACTTCAAAAATTGCTTTTGACATGTTTTCGTTTTAGGGTTAGAACGTTCGGCGAATGTAACATCATTAAGCCAAGAAATGATCAAACGTTCACAATCTCTGTACGCAACCCTAGTTGGATTTGTCCCGTAGTATCAATTAAATATTGGCTGGAAAAAGAAAGCTAGTGAATTGAATATTAATCTTAACAATAGTTTGCATAAAAGAAATATACCGTTAATTTTGCGCAGCTTTTAACACATTTTTTGAAACTAACTAAGCACCATTCGAACATGAATGTAACCACGAGTCTAGAAAAAATAGACAATAAACTTGCAAAGCGTAAGTTTGTAGACGCGGCAAAAGACTTCCATCATAAGTCTGCGCGTATTCACACATTAAACCTTTTTAACCAAAAGGGCAAACAGTACCACCAAGATCTTGCAGCCCTCGAGGAGCGTATTGGATCAAAAGGTAGTGTTGAGGTACTCGCGAGTCGCGCTATCGAAGAAGATAACACGAGTGTATCTTTATTCTCTATCGAAGGCGATCCTTCAAACGATGAGCGTTTCAAGATGTTATTACTTGTTGCTCGTCGCTGGGACGATAAAGGTCTTATTGTTGAAGAGGAATTTCTTCCAGTGGGTAGTACCGAAGAAGCAAAAAAATATTTCCCTGACCACAGCCTTGGAGCTAAGCGGATTCAACCACGACTAAGTTTCATCACACCTACGCGCAAGCGTGGCGGAAAAGGTGGCGGTCGCCCTCGTAAGCCAATTGGCCCTGGAGATCTTCATCGCCTACCACTCGTTGGTAAAAGTGTAGTTGATGGTCTTCATGACGCTGGAATTAAAACTTTTGCTGCGCTTTCTAAAGCATCAGATAAAGCTCTTGAAAAAGTTCGCGCAAATGCTGGACGTCGTTTCAAGAATTTCGATCCTACCTTCTGGCGTGCTGCTGCTGCTCATGCTGTTGCTGGCGAATGGGACAAGATCGGAGCTCCACCGAAAGCCGTAAAAGTTACGAGCAAGAAGGACGCTAAAATTGACCTCAGTGCACTAGCAGACGATGATCTCAACTCTGTTCCTAAAGTAGGACCGCAGATGTTGAATGCAATGATTGCTAACGGAATTAAGACCTTCAAGGATCTTGCTGCATTAACTGATGAGAAGCTCGAGAAACTTCGTACTGAAGGTGGTCGACCTTTCGTTAATTTCGACATGAGCTACTTCCGCAAAGTCGGAGAGAAAAAGCTCGCAGGTGCGAAATCAATGCCGACTCCTCCAAAGCCGATGCCGAAGGCAAAAGTTAAAAAAGGAAGAACTAAGAAAGAAAAGGTCATTAATCCTAATGATCTTCATGTATTACCTGGTGTCGGCGCGCAACTCGTCGCGGCTCTTCACAAAGCAAACATCAATACATTCTCCGATGTAGCATCAGCTGATAAGGATGTTTTGGAAAATGCTAGAAGCCAAACCAAAGGAAAATACAAGAATATCAATATCGCTTTTCTCCAGCGTCAAGCTAAGTATGCTGCCGAAGGACGATTTGGGAAATTGAATAAGGCTGTAAAGGTCGACAAGCAGGCAGCTGCTCCGACATCAAAACTTTCAGCAACAGAGCGTCATATAGCTCGTCTTCAGAAAGCTACTAATAAGGACCTTGATGTACTGCCTGGTGTTGGACCAAGCGTCAAGACTGCGATGAACGAAAAAGGTATCAGTACCTTCTCTCAACTCGCTCGCGCGAAGGATGATATTCTCACTGCGATTAAAGAAAATGCTGGACGTCGTTTCGCACGTTTTGACATTAACTTCTGGAAACAATCAGCTGCTCATGCACATGCAGGAGACTTCGATAAAATTCCAGTTAAGCCACCTACTGCTCCTAAGCCAAAGAAAGTTAAAGGTGCCAAGCGAGCTAAGCGTACCTCACGCCCAGCTCCAGCGCCTAAAAACAACAATGACCTTATCTCTCTACCTAGTGTAGGCGCTAAAGTTGTTGAGGCAATGAATGCAAATGGCATCAAAACTTTTAATCAGTTAGCCAATGC
Source organism: uncultured Saprospiraceae bacterium (assembly GCA_937923485.1). GTDB lineage: Bacteria > Bacteroidota > Bacteroidia > Chitinophagales > Saprospiraceae > CALDTK01. The sequence continues at coordinate 49,861 of CALDUE010000011.1, read as the reverse complement.
TTCTTTAGAGAAACTTGTTGTTGTTTCAGAAGCTTCTGGTCCTAAGTACAAAGGATTCGCTGTTGACTACTGGAAGACTGTAGCTGCTCTTGCTAAAGACGGCAAGCACGAAGAGTACCCACCAGTACCGAAGAAGGCGAAAAAAGCGAAATCAGGAAAGAAGCGTAAGGCGAAAGCTAAAACTGCTTTACCTGAAGGAGCTGAAACGCTAACTGACCTTCCAGGAATTGGAGCTAAAGTGCAAGAGAAGCTGTTTGCTGCTGGCGTAAAGACATATGCGCAACTAGCAAAAGCTACCATTTCTTCACTTGAAGCGATTCGTGACGAAGTTGGATACCGTGTTGCTAAAGCAAATGTTCGTGACTGGAAAAATGTTGCTGCTCAAGCTGCAAAAGGCGACTGGCACCTAATTGACCCTTCTAAGTATTCAACTCCTGCTGGAGCTCCTGCTAAGAAGGCGAAAGCTGCAACTGCACCTGCTGACGGTGACGACTTGACTCGTATCAAGGGTATCGGACCAAAGGCTCAACAAATGTTCCGTACGCGAGGTGTGAAAACCTATGCTGATATCATCAAAATGAACGATGACGCTCTTGAGCAACTCGTTGATGAGTCAGGAGCACGTAATACCAACGGCACAAAAGTGAAAGAAGCTGCTGGGAAGTACATGTCCAAGTCTAGCACTCGCGCAGTTAAAACTACCGCTAAAGCGAAGCCTAGTGCTCGCAAAGCAGCTGCTAAGAAGAAGCCTGCTGCAAAAGCTAAGACCGCTACTCGCAAGACAGCCGCAAAAGCTAAACCAGCAGCTAAGAAGACAGCTGCAAAAGCTAAACCAGCAGCTAAGAAGACAACTGCTAAGGCTAAGCCAGCGGCGAAGAAGACAGCTGCTAAGCGCAAGCCAGCAGCGAAGAAGAAGTAATCTCTTAGAGGAGATTCTAAATGCAAAAGCCGCACACATCGAAAGATGTGTGCGGCTTTTTTTATGCTTGGCCTTTGCAGAGCTAAATATCCTTCAACACAGCCTCTGGCAAAAAAGAGCTAGCATCTCCCCCACCCTTTATAATCTCTCTAACAATGGTGCTTGAGATATGAGAATACGCCGGTCTTGAAATAAGGAATACCGTTTCTAAGCCTCCCCCTACAATATCATTCAATTGACTAATCGTCTTTTCGTAATCGAAATCAGATGCATTTCGTAATCCACGAAGCAGATAGCGCGCTCCAATACGCTGACAGTAGTGAGCGGTGAGTTTCTCAAAACTATCCACGACTACTTTCTCTTCGTTAGCAAAAGTCTCTTTTATCCATCTCAGTCTCGTATCAAGATCGTTGAGATACTTCTTCTGCGAGTTTACCCCAATCGCGATATAAATCTTATCAAATAGAGGTAACGCTCTTTTTACTAGATCGACATGACCCGTTGTAATTGGATCAAAACTTCCGGGGAACACTGCAATCTTCATGGCCTTGAATTTTCTAGCGCTAGTATACGTCTACGAATTTGTCCTTCGTGGGTTTAACTGCAAGGTAATTCAAGGCGCTGGCCTAAGACTTCTTAGATAGGCTCTTAGGCGGTGCAGGCTCTATAGGATTAAAATTATCAAAGAATCGCTCACGACTTTTGACTCCGCCATCCTTCATAAAAGAAAATACTTGTTGATGGTAGTAGCGATCTCCAACAATATACATGCGGTTTCTAACCACCGTTGGTCGCTCTTCTCCATAGTTAATACGGAAAATCCATCCTTCATGGGTTCCCGACTTGGTCGGCTGAGAAATTACTACCTCCCCTCCAATGGATTCATGTGCAGCTGATACCGTTTGCTCAAAAAATGCATTTCTCCTTTCTATACTATCAGCAGGAAAAGCACCCCTAGCGTAATCGATAACGGTCATCATATATAGACGATTACCCGTCAATGCATCATCATCCTTGGTAAAATAGGTGGTAAAGGGCATCTCCCCAAGCGCTGTCGGTACCGTATCACTTATCTCTTCAATTTGTCCTGGGAAAAAAGCGATTGGCTTCTTTTCATTATCGATGCGTAGTGGCAACCATTCTACTTGCGCAAAGGCCACGCTTCCGCAAAACAGCAATGAAACCAGTAGTATTAACGTCCCTTTGAGTCTTTTCACACTCTAATAACGCTACTATTTGTAAAAACGTCCGTAGAAATACCAGCCTCTCGTAACAAAGGCTACTTTTACGGCCTAAGCACATTCAATGGACACCAACAATTTTATCGAAGAATTCATCGTCGAAGACCTCAATAATGGTCGATTCGAGCAAGTGCACATGCGTTTTCCGCCTGAGCCAAATGGATACCTTCACCTCGGTCACGCATTCTCAATTTGTCTTCAATTCACCACAGCAAAGAAGTTTGGAGGCAAAACAAACCTTCGCTTCGACGATACCAATCCATTGGTTGAAGAAACCGAGTATGTAAATGCGATCCGAGAGGATGTGAAATGGCTTGGCTTTGATTGGGAAGATCGTGAATTTTACGCCTCAGATTATTTTGATCGGCTCTACGCTTTCGCAAAACAACTTATTGAGCAAGGCGATGCCTATGTAGATGACCAATCACCAGAGCTTATCGCAGAGCAAAAAGGCACTCCGACCAAGCCAGGAACAAATTCTCCGTTCCGCGACCGAAGCGTCGCTGAAAACCTAGACCTATTTGAGCGCATGCGAAAAGGTGAGTTTCCTGATGGAGCACGCATTCTTCGCGCTAAAATTGACATGACGAGTCCAAACATGTTGATGCGTGATCCGCTCATCTATCGTATTAAGCACGCTACACACCACCGCACCGGCGACGCTTGGTGTATTTATCCGATGTATGACTTCGCCCACGGCCAGAGTGATTCAATCGAAAACATCTCACACTCCGTTTGTACCCTAGAGTTCGAAAACCACCGCCCCGTATACAATTGGTTTATTGAGAAGCTCGGCATCTTTCCAAGCCGTCAAATCGAATTCGCACGACTCAACTTCACCTATACTGTAATGGGTAAGCGGAAGATGATCCAAATGGTGAGGGAAGGTGATGTTACCGGTTGGGATGACCCGCGTATGCCTACTATTAGCGGCGCTCGACGTCGTGGCTATCCGGCAGCAGCAATCCGTGAGTTCAACGATCGCGTAGGCGTTGCCAAGAGAGATAAATTGATTGACCTCTCCCTTCTTGAGTTTTTCGTCAGGCAACATCTTAATGCTTCCGCAAAACGGATGATGGCTGTACTCGATCCTATCAAGCTTACAATTACTAATTACCCAGAAGGTCAAACAGAGCTTATCGAGACCGCGAACAACCCTGAAGATGAAGAAGCAGGAACGCGAAACCTAACTTTCGGAAGGAATCTATTCATCGAAAAAGACGATTTCAAAGAAGAAGCAAATCGCAAATATTTCCGACTCAAATTAGGAGGAATGGTTCGCCTCAAGAGTGGTTTCATCATCGAAGCAGACGAAGCAGTTAAAGATGCTGATGGTAATATTATCGAAGTAAAAGCACGCTATTTCCCAGAAAGTAAAAGTGGTTCGGACACAAGTGGGTTGAAGCCCAAAGGGACTATTCACTGGGTTCACGAAGGAACAGCTGTTCCAGCGACGATAAATCTTTACGATCGCCTCTTTACCGATGAGACGCCCGATTCACACGAAGGCAAAGACTTCCGTGAATTTTTAAATCCAAACTCAATGGAAACTATAGAAGCTTGGATTGAACCCGCAGCAGCTGTTTTGCCGAAAGGCGAAGTGGTACAATTTCTAAGAAAGGGATATTTTGCTGTAGATCCAGATTCGACAAGTGATCGTCAAATCTTCAACCGTACAGTCACCTTGAAAGACAACTACGCCAAAAAGCGTCAGTAGTCTTTCTAAGATGTAGAAAATGCCTTTCGTCGAAGCCTCGATATAACCTTAGATTTGTGCCGTGTCACAGGAAAAAGTCATCTTAGAAGAGCTCAAAATTAAGCTCGTTCTTGAGCGCATTGCAAGGCATTTGCATGAACGCTACCGCGACTTCGAAAACACCGTACTTGTTGGCATTCAACCGCGAGGGACCTTTTTTGCTGAACGGCTCCATGAGCGTCTCCTCCAATACGCGCCGCATCTACCTTTCGGCAAACTGGACATCACCTTCTTTCGTGATGACTTTCGAACGGGTACAAAGCAATTGCTACCCGATCCGATGGAAATGCCATTTTCCACTCAGGGCCAGCGCGTAATCTTAGTAGATGACGTGCTGTATACAGGACGGACAATCAATGCGGCTATGAACGCGCTGCAAAGCTTAGGTCGCCCTTCCAAAGTTGAGCTTTGTGTCATGGTAGAAAGAAGGTTTCACCGTGAAGTCCCGATTACACCTGATTATATGGGTGTACAGATCGACGCCATCGGCCAAGCCTACGTGCGCGTCCGTTGGAAAAAGCACGACGGCATTGATGAAGTCATGCTATACCCTAACAAAGAAGCTAGCCGCAAGTGACCGATACCACTCCTTCCACCCGACTCAGCACAAAGCATTTGCTTGGCATCCGCGATTTAACAAAAGCGGACATTGAGCTCATTTTTTCAACTGCTGATGGGTTCAGCAGCATGCTTCAAGGAAGGATCCGTAAGGTTCCGACGCTTAGAGACACGACGGTTGCGAATATCTTTTTTGAGAATTCTACGCGTACCCGCATAAGTTTCGAGCTTGCTGAGAAGCGACTGTCTGCAGATATCGTCAATTTCAGCGCTTCTAGTTCAAGTGTAAAAAAGGGAGAAACCTTATTAGATACCGTTCAAAACATCTTGGCGATGAAAGTCGACATGGTGGTGATGCGTCACCCAGCTCCAGGGGCTCATCAATTTCTCGCTCAACACATTCCTGCGAACATTATCAATGCAGGTGATGGAACGCATGAGCATCCGACCCAAGCACTACTTGATGCATTTTCTATGCGTCAACGATTTGAAAAATTAGCAGGTAAACGCGTCGTCATCATTGGAGATATTCTTCATAGCCGTGTAGCACTGAGTAACATATTTTGCCTCCAAAAGCTGGGTGCAAAGGTTGCCGTTTGTGGTCCACCCTCTCTTATTCCGTTTCACCTGCCAAAATTGGGTGTAAAGGTTTTCGATCAGCTCGATGACGCATTGGCCTGGGCTGACATCGCCAACGTCCTGCGTATACAACTCGAACGCCAAGACATTAAGTTTTTCCCAAGTTTGAGAGAATACCACAATCTGTATGGCCTAACGCGCGAACGTCTAGCAAAGCATGATAAGGACATACTGATCATGCACCCTGGTCCGATCAATCGTGGAGTTGAAATAAGTAGTGCGGTTGCTGACGATCCAGAGCAATCGGTAATTCTTCAACAGGTAGAAAATGGTGTAGCTGTACGTATGGCCGTACTCTATCTGCTTGGTGCTTCAAATCCTGAATAAGGCCAGCTATCAGATAATTGGCAACATTCGCTGTTAAATGCTGTAGTTCCAAGGAATACTTGTACATTATTCCGCGTAAGGGTTTTTAACGAAATTGATTTCATGATTAGGCTACTAATACTGAGCATTGCCATTTTATGTTTTGGCGAAAGCATAACCGCACAGTGTGCGAGCCGGCTGACTGAAAATGTCACATTATCTACCGGCCAAAGAATCGTAACCGAGTCTCAGAAGCTCGTGGTGCGCGGTAATTATGCCTACTCTATTCATTTCGAAGCAGGAGGCAAAGGGATTCGGGCCGTTTTTGAAAGTCGTGGTGGTGAAAAACCGAATAAGGACGACGAGCTGATTTTCATCCCTAAGTCAGGACAGTTAAGGTCTTACAGGTTCGTCGGATCGGTCAAAACGGTTAGTTCCTCTGGTGCTCCAGAATTTGTCAATGAGCTCCAACTAGATGTAGAAACTGCAAATTGGCTCGCCGCAAATGACATCGCTGTAGTCACCCTTAAAAATAACGTCAAAAGCCAAGGACGAAGGTTTACCCTACCTGCAAGTCGACAAGCTGAGCTGCGACAATTGGCGCAATGCTTTGTCAAAGAAATCAATCCTGCCCTAATTCCAGATATAGCCGCGGTTAGAATTTCAATCCCTGCCGTTGGAAGAACTCGGGCACCAGATGTGAGATCAACTAGAGAAAGTGGTCTTTCGACAAAACCAGGAACAACAACACTATCGGAAAGAGACAAAGCTGAGCAAGATGCAGCCAAACAGGAAATAGTAGACCTTAGAGCTCAGCTCGCTCAACTCAAAAAAGACCTTCTTGAAGAAATAGCGCTCGAAAAAGCAAAAGCAGATCGAGCAAAAGCCAATATCGCGGATGACCTTTCAGCGAGCAGAGAGGCCGCTGCACTGCAAGAGCAAGCCATAGCCGCCGAAGTGGTAGAAGCAAGGCAAAAAGCAACTGAGCGTATCACCGAAGCTCAAGCTAGTGCTGGTCAGAAAATTCAGGCCATCGATGGAGATGTGAGTTCAGAACAACAGGCCGCTGCGCAAGAAGTCGCAGATGCGAGAGCAAAAGCACTGCTCGCAATCGAACAAGCCAAAACTGAAAGCGCCTCTCAACTAGCACAAATACGCAAAGAGAACGCGGCTGCCGCAGCAGCGGAACGGACCAAATTTGCTGAGGCGAGGACGGCATATGCCGATGAAGTTGCTAGTGCACGAGAAAGTAGCCAGCAACAGATCATAGAGATTCGTAAGGACCTGGAGGATCAAATCGCAGCCGCAAGAAAAGCAGCAATGAATGCGCAAGATTCTAGTCAAGCGACCGTTTCTCAAACACGCGCCGAAGCGCAGAAAGAAGTCCTGAAAGCAAAGGAGGCTAGCCTAACCAAAATCGCAGAAATGCGAGAAGAGGTAGCTCGGGAACAAGAAGCGCAAGCCGTAAGAATGGCAGAAGCTCGTCGCCTCCAAGCAGAACAACTCGCTGAACAAGAATCTGCCTTTGAGCGCAAAATTGCAAGCCTAAAGGAAGAGTTAGTCAATCAGCGTGAAGCCTACGCAGAAGAACTTGAAGCAGCTCGTGAAGCCGCCCGCTCGCAGCAGCAAGTTCTGGCAGAACAAACTGTGAGCGCAACGACGAACTCTCAAGAAGCCATTGCGAAGGCTAAAGCAGAGGAACTTGAGAAAACTCAAGAAGCCGCTGAAATGGGAGCAGAAGCGAGGATAGCATTGGCTCAAGATGTCAAAGCTGCTCGCGAAGCCGCTGATCAACGAATAGCCGAAGTTCAAGCCGAGGAAGCTGCTGCTATTGCAGCTGCACGATCTACTGCAGATACGCGCCGCCAAGAACTGGCAGCTAGCGTGGCAGAGCAAACAAAAGCAGCAAACGAGCGTCGCGAACAGATGCAATCCAAACTCGCCGATGAAATGGCTGCTATTGAAGCACGTCAGAAAACATTGGCAGAAGAACAAGAAGCCAGAGACCTCGCAGCAGCGCAAGAATGGAAAGCGCAGCGTGAGGCTTTGGCTACTCGGATCGAGGAAGAACGCAAAAAAATTGATGCGGTACTTCAAAAAGAAGAGGCACAGCGCAGAAGTAGACTTGATAGTCTTGACAAGGCAATTGAATCGCAACGTGCTCGAATCGCAACTCAAGCGAAAAATCTCCCTGATAATGCGGACAAAGAACTCATTGAAGCAAACGAAAGAAGACTTGCTGCACTCGATGCAGAATCGAAAGATATGAGTTCGACCCGTGCACGTAATCAAGCTCAAAAAGAGGCTCTTGAATTCCAACTCAAAAAAGATCGAGAGCTCCAAAATGAAGCATTTAAGCGTAGCACGGAGTACAGAGACTCACTCAATCGCGAAGTAGCGTTGGCTCGCAAGGAGGCCCGTGAAGAAATTAGCAAAGCTGAGATTAAACAGGCTCAAACCTTAAATCGACTTCAAGAAGAGGCCATTGACGAACAAGAAGCTTTGATGCGCGACCTCGCCAAGGTTCGTGAAGAAATCGCCGGCGATGTTGCCACAGAACGAGAGAAAGCAGCGCGAAGTATCTCTACAATTCGTCAAGAACATAGTGAGCAGATTGTCGCTCTCCGAGAAACGCAAGACGCCGAAAAACGCGACATGAATATCGCGCACAAGAAGTTTGAAGACGACCTTGCTGAACAACGCAAAACTCAAAAAGCAATTCTTGCAGAAGACTTAGCAACAGAACGAAAAGCTGTAGAAGACGAACGCAGAGCCTTGCGGGATGAACTTGCCGCAGAGCGAATAAAACAGCAAGAACAAATTGCTGAAGAACAACAGAAAGCTGCAAAATCAATCAAAGAAGCACGAGATAATGCAGTAGCAGAAATTGAGGCTGCTCAGCAGTCTTATATAGATGCGACGCGTAAGGCTAGAGCCGCACATGAAGAACAGCTTAGCATGCAAAAAGTAGAGCGCGATGAATTAACCAACGACGTTGGAATGCGCCAAAAGCAAATTGAAAAGCTTCGCCAAGAAGAGGCCAAACTCAAACGTGCAATTCAAGAAGAAGAGAAAAGATTGAAAGAGCTCAAGGGCAACTAAGAGGCTAATAGTTACCCGTTAAAGAATGAAACATACTTGCTTCCCCGAGCTTCGAATTGTGCACTGATAACCGGCTTCATTAGACTGGTGAGCCAATTGAATGGTGTTCCAAAGGTTATATCTTCAATAATTGCAACCCTTCCCTCCCCTGCTTGCTCTATCCTATGCCTATGCACCCAATAATCCAGTGGTGGCGGCAGTTTCACACCTTCATCTACGAATAGGCATTTATCTGTTGCGCGCTTGTGTTCGGTAATTTTGCTTTGCCAAACAACCGTAGCTGGAGGAATACCGAGACGTATTTCAACAACATCACCTATTGCATTTCCATCATAACGCAAGAGTTTTGCTGGCGGGAACGCAGGCGCAAGCACTTCAAATAATTCTTGCGTAAAATTATCGAAAATATCCACCGCATTACCTTTCACGTAGTGCGTTATTAGGAGGTCACATCGGCTCATAAGGTATTCACGTTTTTCATATACTCTTCAGCTTGCAATAAAGTTGATGCACGTTCATCAGCGGCCATCCTTTCCCATAAGCGCACCATCTGAGCTATCCGCCCATTTTTAGATAATCGTTCTCGGTGACGATCTACAAATGCCCAGTAAAGAGAATTAAATGGACAAGCCTTATCGCCGTGTCTAATTTTTCGATCGTAGTGACAATCCTTACAATAGTCACTCATTTTATGAATATAATTTGCAGAGGACATATAAGGTTTGGTACCTACAATTCCTCCATCTGCAAATTGACTCATGCCACGCGTGTTGGTTATTTCAACCCACTCGATCGCGTCTATATAGATACCTAAATACCACGCATCAACTTCATCGGGGTTGACGCCGAGCAAGAGCGCAAAATTTCCAGTGATCATTAGTCGATGAATGTGGTGTGCATACGCGTGCTCGAGAGTCTGCCCAATGGCGTGCGACAAACAAGTCATTTTGGTATCACCTGTCCAATACCAGTCTGGCAGAGCTGCAGTGTGCTCAAGTTTGTTCAACTCAGCAAACTCAGGCATGTGAGCCCAGTAAATGCCTCGCATGTATTCGCGCCACCCAATCACTTGCCGAATAAATCCTTCAACTTGATTAATTTCAATCGTACTGCGATGCTTGTCGTAATAACTTTCGACCCTCTCAACGACTTCCTTTGGTGAGATCAGTTTGCTGTTCAGCGCAAAGCTTATTCTCGCATGAAATAAGAATGGATCACGAGTCGTCATCGAATCCTGATAGGTGCCAAAGGACTGAAGCCTTTCTTTTACAAAATCATTGAGCGTCTGTAAAGCTTCCGATCTAGTGGTAGGCCACACCCACTTACTTGGGTCGATGGATCCTAAGGTTTTGACCCCTTGCTCCTTGAGCATGGATTGCAAATCGCTTATTTGAGAGGTGAATGTCCTGAGCGGAGGCATTGCAACATCTTTCGGCAGCTTATTGCGGTTATCGTGATCAAAATTCCACGCACCGCCAGTCGGCTCCCCATCTGCATTCATCAGCACATCATGCTTCTTGCGCATGTCTCGATAGAAATATTCCATCGTGTAGCGCTTTTTACCTTTGAAAAACGTAGCTAAATCCTCACGGGCAGTCATGAAATGCTCTGTATCGCAACTGATGACTTCTCGTTTTTCGCTTTCGCTAAAACCATCCATCAACTGATCCAATCTCCACTCATCTGGCAACTGATAGGCAATAGTGCCAGCGCCATATTGATCTGCAAGCTTGGACAAGTTCTTTGGGATATCCTGCAAATTTCCAGGGTCATCGAGCGCGATGTATGCGACCCGATGCCCTTTGCTTTCAAGGTGTTTTGCGAACGCTCGCATCCCCAAGAAGAAAGCGATTACCTTCTGTATATGATGCACTACATAGTCTGTCTCGGAGCGAACCTCCATGAAGACGTAGAGAATATGGTCATCGACCTTTTCGAACCAACTGTGTTTGTGGTTTAATTGATCTCCGAGGATTAATCTGAGAGTTGTTGTAGCTTTACGTTTGGCCATGCACTTACTCAACCAAACTCAAACGCTAAGGTTCGCCGAAGAAGCTTTAGTCCTTCAACAATTTCAGCGTCTAGAAAATGAGCGTGCTAAAACTAAACTTCAATCGCTGCGGCGCTATGCTGCCCGGCTTCAATCAACCAACCTTTCGAGTCGGTAATTCGACCACTTCGTACACCGTTGATTTGGTTTTTCACCCAAGGTCCGATTTCGCGGTCGTCAACTGGTGGCAGAGTGATCTCTACATTGTTGTAAAGAATACTCTGCACATGACTAATAACGGCAGCTGTACCCGAACCAAAGGCCTCTGTAAGGGTGCCGTTCTCATGAGCCTCGACAATTTCATCAATTGAAATTCTTCTTTCGACCACCTCGTACCCTGCATCCTTAAGGAAAGTAATGATTGAGTTGCGCGTTATGCCACGAAGGATCGTACCGCTAATCATAGGTGTATGCACTTTTCCGTCAATGACGAAAAAGATGTTCATCGTCCCAACCTCCTGCACATATTTAAATTCTTTAGCGTCGAGCCAAAGCACCTGATCGTAGCCTTTTTGCTGCGCCAACAGCGCTGGTAGCATTGCTGCTGCGTAATTGCCAGCCGCTTTAGACTCTCCCACTCCACCAGTTGCAGCACGCACGTACTTGGTCTCCGCCAAGAGCTTTACAGGCTTAGCATAGTATGGACCTACGGGACAGGTAAAAATCATGAATTTGTAGCTATTGCTTGGGCGTACACCTACAGAATGGTCGGTTGCGAACATGAATGGACGGATGTACAAAGCACTTCCCTCTGCTGGAGGAATCCATCCCTTGTCGAGATTGACGAGCGTGTGCACAGCATCGAGGAAAATTGACTCAGGAAGCTCTGGCATAGCCAGTCGTGCTGCTGAGGCATTAATTCTGCGAGAGTGTTGCTCAGGACGGAAAAGCATTGCTTTGCCATCAGCAGTCTTGGTGGCCTTCATTCCTTCAAAGACCGCTTGACCGTAATGCAGCGCCATGTTTGATGGCTCTATGCTAATGCTACCATATGGAACTATTTGAGGTTCCTTCCATTCTCCATCGACGTAATCAACCATAAACATGTGGTCCGAAAAAAGTCGGCCGAACGGTAGGTTTTCAAAGTCAACGTCTTTAAGACGAGAGTTTTGTGTCTTCTTTATGGAGATATTTTGGTTCATTAGAGCTGCTGATTAGAGTGACGAAAGTAAGAAACTCAAAAGGATATATTGCCATGTGGATGCATTTTACTTTTTATCGGCATAAAAGCTTGAAAAAACAACAACACAGCAAATTTTGTTTCAAAATATGAACGACGAATACCTAGACGTACTCCCGAAAGTTGAGCTTGAGATTGGTCCTCAAATCCGTCTTCTTTCTTTGATTCCGCATAGAACAACACCAAGTGCGCGGGAGATGTTGGAGAAAATTTATGTCGCTTGTTCTCTTAATCCTAACAGCGAATCATCCACTTTTGAATTTGCGCCGCCAAAAGCTGTAGTCGGAGGCATACCTACAACAATTGTTGGCCTGCATATTGCTGTTTTTGGGCTTTCGCCAAAACAAATTGGCGCACAGTGGAACGTCACTCCTTATCAATGGACCAAGATTGGCGATCAGTTTTGGTGTTTTGCCGAAAGGCTAGAAACCATTGAAGCGGATATCGAGAAAAAGAAGCTGCTCTGGAGTTGCCTAAAAATTCTTAAGACGAGCTAAGCGTGGTCGTCAACGCTCGTTATGCCTACAATCTCAAGATTGGTGAATATTTTCTACTGGACAGTTAATTTCTTGTCGTAATCTTGGACTTATGACCGCCGAAAGATTTGGTGATTTACTGAAAAAATCCGCGCTCTTAAGTAGCCAGAACGCCACGGAGTTAGAGGTTCTTATCGCTTCACATCCGTGGTGCGGTCCACTGCGCGTGCTTCGCTACCAGAAGGCACTTCTCGATGGTAACGAGAATGATATTCGCATTTGGAAAAATCGAGTCGCACCTTTCGTTAGCCGAGGAGATATTGCTCAACAACGCGAGCAACTCATAAATGCAAACCCTGCCAGAGTTGATCAACACTTTGGATTTATCAAGGAAGAAAGCCAAATTGCAACGGCCAATACGGCTGCGCAAAGCGCTCTTAGAATGGAAGCAGAGAATGCTTCAGAAAGGTTTATTTCCGACTTCAATCTTGACGTTGTAGCTTCCGTTGTAGAAACCGTGGATTGGTATTTGCATCGCCATGGACTAATCATGGAATACGGAAGACCTAAACCATCCCCTAAAGAATCTTTTCGCTCGTACAACGAATGGAAGAGAAAGAAAGCTAAGACCTCTTGGCGTGACTTGCTGTTGCTGTCTACCGACAAGAAACAATCAGCGAAGAAATCTCGTAATGAAGTCAGCAAGAGTAGTGAGGATTCACTTGATATTGCCTCAGAGACCCTCGCCGAAATTTTGGCATTACAGGGACATAATGACAAGGCAATTAATATGTACGAAACACTATCTTTGCGATATCCTGAAAAAAGAGCGACATTCGCAGCTCTAATTGACGCACTTCAGCAAGAAAACGCATAATGGCTCCAGTACTAACTGTCATCATCGCACTCATCTGTGTACTCCTTATAATCGCCGTACTCGTTCAAAACCCGAAGGGTGGTGGACTTGATAGTACGTTTGGCGGAAATCAAGCGACACAAATGTTCGGCGCAGCGAAGTCAACCGACTTCATCGAGAAACTAACATGGTATCTCGCAATCGCACTATTTGTACTCTGCATCATCACTTCGATGGTTGTCGGAGGTCCAGAAGGTGGAGGCGATGCGATCAATAATTTCCCGATACAAGGGTAAATTGAAGTACCACAACTGAATAAGCCCTGCAAGTCTCTGACTTGTGGGGCTTATTTCGTTGTGGTAGGGTCTAGGTTCAATGCAACTCAATTCGTGCTGCGCACTTCTTTGAGCTGGTTCAAGGTTAAACAAATTAGCTCGTGCTTCGCACTTCACCAATTTGGTTCAAGGTGCGGCAAGTAGTAAGCAAACCAACGAGCGTAGCGAGCAAGGTTGTGGCACCTTGAACCATCAAGTGCGAGCAACGCGAGTAGTTGGTGCTGAACCTTTTGAACCACCACATACGAGCAACGCGAGTAGTTGATGCTGAACCTTTTGAATCTCCTATCCTATTAGTGCGAAGCACAACGGATGGAAGCTGCACCAAGAGCGCTCCTGCCAAAAATTCAGGCGAAGCTTTACCCCACCTGACAGAGTGCGACTTCTCTCTGCCCCCCTGTCAGCAAATAAGCATTGGCACTTAATATGATGGTTGTTACTTGCACCGCCTTTACCGCTTTTTGTAAAGTGCAGGCAAACAACTTTTTGAATTTAAATCCATAAAAACTCCCCGAGTATGAAGCCGATCAATGATCGTGTGGTCGTAAAGCCAGCTGCAGCAGAAGAGCGCACCGCTGGTGGCCTAATCATCCCAGATACCGCTAAGGAAAAACCACAACGTGGTGAAGTCGTAGCTGTTGGTCCAGGTAAAAAAGATGTACCCATGACTGTCAAAAAAGGTGATGTGGTACTCTACGGCAAGTACGCCGGCCAAGAGCTGAGCTACAAAGGTGAGGACTACCTCATCGTGAAGCAAGACGATATCCTCGTTGTACTTGACTAATTACCCTAGTCTAAACCTCAGTCCTACCCCAACCCCTCCATTTTTTCTAAGAGAAAACAAACATGGCAAAGGAAATAACTTTCAATAGCGACGCACGCGAAAAGCTAAAAGCTGGCGTCGATGCACTTGCAAATGCAGTCAAAGTGACCCTCGGACCGAAAGGCCGTAACGTAGTCATTCAGAAGAGCTTCGGAGCTCCAACCATTACAAAAGATGGTGTATCTGTTGCTAAAGAAATCGAACTAGAAGACGCTGTAGCCAACATGGGCGCTCAGATGGTCAAAGAAGTAGCATCAAAAACAGCTGACGTAGCTGGTGACGGTACTACTACAGCGACTGTTTTGGCGCAAGCTATGATCCAAGCTGGCCTTAAAAGCGTAACCGCTGGTGCCAACCCAATGGACCTCAAGCGTGGTATCGATAAAGCAACAAAGGCAATCATCACGCACCTTCAAAAGCAGAGTGAAACAGTAGGAGATGATTTCTCGAAAATCGAGCAAGTCGCTTCTATTTCTGCTAACAATGATAACGAAATCGGTAAGCTGATCGCTGACGCTATGAAGCGTGTGAGCAAAGACGGTGTAATCACTGTTGAAGAAGCTAAGGGAACCGATACCTACGTGGACGAAGTGCTCGGTATGCAGTTCGACCGCGGCTACCTCAGCCCTTACTTCGTGACAAACACGGAAAGTATGGTTGCGGAGTACGACAATCCGTACATCCTCATCCACGACAAGAAGATCAGCTCGATGCAAGACATCCTGCCTATTCTCGAGCAGACGATGCAATCTGGTCGCCCACTACTTATGATCGCTGAAGATGTTGAGTCTCAAGCACTCGGAGTTCTTGTAGTGAACCGCCTACGCGCTCAGCTTAAGGTTGTAGCTGTAAAGGCTCCAGGCTTCGGTGATCGCCGTAAGGCTATGCTCGAAGACATCGCTATCCTCACCGGAGGTACTGTGATTTCCGAAGAGCAAGGCTACAAGCTCGAGAATGTAACGATGGAGATGCTCGGCACCTGTGAGAAAATCACTGTTGACAAGGACAACACGACCGTGGTCAACGGTGCAGGATCTCAAGAGGCAATCGACGGACGTATCAACCAGATCAAGTCTCAAATCGAGTCGACGACTAGTGATTACGATCGTGAGAAGCTCCAAGAGCGTCTTGCTAAGCTTGCTGGCGGTGTTGCTGTGCTCTATGTAGGTGCAGCGACTGAGGTCGAAATGAAAGAGAAGAAGGATCGTGTGGATGATGCCCTTCACGCAACTCGCGCTGCAGTTGAAGAAGGTATCGTCGTAGGTGGTGGTGTTGCACTTGTGCGCACAATCAGTTCACTCGACAAGGTGAAAGGTGCAAACGAAGACGAGTTGATCGGTATCAACATTGTTCGTAAAGCACTAGAAGCTCCACTTCGTACTATAGCGAATAACGCTGGCGTTGAAGGCAGTGTCGTATTCCAGACCGTCGTGAACGACAAGAAAGGATACGGTTATAATGCCCGAACCGATGTTTACGAAGACCTCATGAAGGCTGGTGTAATTGATCCTACCAAGGTGACACGCATCGCGCTAGAGAATGCTTCATCTATCGCTGGCATGGTCCTCACAACAGAGTGTGTGATTAATGATAAGCCAGAGCCTGCAGCAGGTGCTCCACCAATGGGTGGAGGAATGCCAGGCGGCATGGGTGGAATGATGTAAGCATCTGCTCAATCCCCATACGTGAGCCCCGTCCCGATTTATTCGGGGCGGGGCTTCGTACTTTTGGGGCATAGGCAGTTACTTAGTGCTTGTCTTTGCCTTACACTTGAAACACAATCCACATGAAACTCCTCCACTTTTTTTCTCTGCTCTTACTAGGTAGCCTCATGACGGCTTGCGTAAGTGCGCGTAAGTATGAAACAACTGTAGCAGAATCAGAACGCCTTTCTGCACGTGTCAATCTTCAAGCAGATAGCCTCGAACGACTAGAATCTCTTAGGAGGTTAACGACCACGGGTAAGCTCGACCTTGAAGAGAAGAACAGTCTCATGGATCAGGAATTGACCAGCCTTCGACGTCAATACGCGCAGCTTGAAAGAGCTAATACGGATTTACTTTCACGCTATGATCGCGTACTGGCTCAAAATCAAGCCGAGCTCGCGACAAGTAGTTCTGAATTAGGAACCTTGCGACAGGAACTATCGCAAAAAGAATTGACGCTTGCTCGTCAAGAGAGTACGCTCAATGAATTAAGCGCAACGCTGAATCGAAAAGAAGCCGATTTGAACACACGCATCGCTGAGCTTTCTACAGACCTTTCTAGTTCTCGAAAAGCAGTAGCGATGAGCGAATTTGAGCTCAATGAGAAGACCAGCGAAGTAAACCAACTCCGCGCTGCATTAGCGGCAAAAGATGCCAAGCTTAACGCCCTTAGAGAGCGCATGCAAAAGGCTCTAACTGGTTTTAGCGCAAGCGATTTAAGTGTAGAAGAACGTCGAGGTAAAGTGTATGTGAGTCTATCGCAAAATCTCCTCTTCGCAAGCGGATCAAAGACGCTCAACAAGAATGGAACCGATGCTTTAGGTCAGGTCGCACAAGCGCTCAAACAACAACCAGACATCAACATCACGGTCGAAGGGCATACCGATACCGATGGGTCAGCGAGTCTAAATTGGGATTTAAGTACGGCTCGTGCTACTACGGTTGCGCAACGTCTCATTCAAGGTGGTGTCAACCCAAGCCAAGTCACGGCAGCAGGTCGCGGGCAGTTTCAACCAGTCGCTGATAACAGTACCGCAGCTGGCAAGGCCCTCAATCGTCGCACTGAAATTATTCTTACCCCTCAGCTTGGCGAGCTTTACGAACTGGTCACCGGTAGTCGTTAATTCACACTCTTGAAATTAAAGAATAAACGCGTCTGGATCACTGGCGCATCATCGGGATTGGGAGCTGCACTTGCGCATGAAGCAAGTCGGCAGGGTGCGCATGTTGTGCTCTCTGCTCGTCGAGAGGAAAAGTTATCAGCTGTCGCCAAAACCCTTCCTGGACCAAGTACGATCATCACCCTAGATTTGACGGAGCCAGCATCCTTTGCAGCGGCCGCAGCAAAAGCTGGGGAAGTAGATTATCTGATCAACAATGGTGGGATTTCTCAGCGCTCGAATGCTGCGGACACCTCGCCAGAAGTCGTTCGTCAGATCATGGAGACCAACTTCTTCGGTCATGTGGAGCTTACTCGAATTGTGCTACCAGGCATGCTTCAGCGACGCTCAGGACATGTTATAGCAATGAGTTCTGTAGTAGGCTACTTCGGGACACCTAAGCGCTCGACCTATGCTGCGAGCAAGCATGCATTACACGGCTACTTTAATTCGCTTCGTTTCGAAGTAGAAGATGAAGGTGTACAGGTTACTATAATTTGTCCCGGCTTCATTCATACAGACATCAGTGTAAATGCAGTAACTGCCGATGGACAGAAGCAAGGGACAATGGATAATGCTCAGGCCTCTGGTATGAAACCTGAGGTCTTCGCGCAAAAGGCTTGGACTGGAATCCTAAAAGGAAAACGAGAGCTCCATATCGGAGGCCGAGAGCTTGCGGGGATTTACCTAAAGCGTTTCGTTCCTGGTATATTTAGAAAGGTGCTTAAAAATCGGGATGTGACATAGGGGTAAAAACCCGCTACTTCCCTGCCCCATCCATTTCCATCTTCTCTTTCTCGTCAACAAGTCGACCGACCACCTCTTCTAGCTGATCACCAGCAATCTTTTTACTGACGATAATGTCGTTTTTGTCAAGCACGTAGACTTGAGGAGTTGAGGTCACGTTGTACGTAATCTTGAACCGCGATCTGTGATAAGGATCATAAAGGTTGTAAAGCAAGTCATTCATTTCATCCTTGCTATCTACATACTCCCAGCAATCAGCTTTATCGGGAGCAAACTTCGAACAGATGCTGACAACCTTTACATTTTTATCCTTGAACTTCTTTGCAAAGTCAACAACAAACGGCGTTTGCTTTTTGCAGTACCCGCACTCTGGGTCGTAAAAGAAGAGCACCGTAAAATCTGCATCGTCTTCATACAAATCCCAAGGCTGCTCATTGCGATCAACAAGCTTCAAAGGTGGAGCTTTCTTGCCGATGAGAAGTGGCTTGACTGAATTTACGTTTTCTGTGATCTTGGCCAAGGTCGTAGAATCAACCCATGGTGTCTGACCTCCCATGTAATACTTCTCAGCAATGTGGATGTACACTGCATCCTGACCTACAATCTTAGAAGAAGCATATTGGTTGAGAAACTTACTCGTGTATTGGCGGAAGGTCTCCTCAGAAGGACGCATCTGTTCAAGGATAAAGTCTATCTCTTTGATAAGACTGTCAGGTGCCGGGATGACCAGCTTATCCATGTAATACATTACCTGTTTGTCTAGAAACGTGGAGCGTAAAGACCTTGGATCTCCTAAATTAACGTTGTCGAAATAATGCTTTTTATACCAGAGATATCTTTGCTGTTGCTGCTCAGCATCGGTACCCGTGAATTCTGGAAGATTGGGGTCCTGCATGGAAAGCAGAATCGAGGCAGTTATCGTTTCAGGATGCTTGGTCAATATCATTTGCTGACGATCCTCAACAGCTTTGTCTACGGCATCACCGTCAATGGTTGCCTGCGCGATAGCCTCCGCCGTTTGAGTACTGTCTTGCTTGATTGCCCGGTACTTGTCTGCGAGGGGTCGCTGCTCAGACAGGAAGTGGAGGTAATCGTAAAACAGTTCGTTTTCACTAGATCCCTCAACAACCATCGCTCCCGTCAAGTCATCAACATTGGTCTTTAAGGAAAACTCTTGGTCTCCATCAATAAGTAACTGCGCATAGTTGTTATTTGGAGGCAGCACGAGTAAGTATGTTCCTTCCTTCAGCGGTTCATCTCCTGTAAAAACAGCTTTTCCATTCTCAAAAGCAGCGGTATCAACGATGTACTGCTTGTCCATAAAGTAGTTTGCCAAGTACACTGCTGAATCGGCAAAACCCTCAATCTCAAAAGAGATGTTGTAGGCTGGTTTTGTTTCATCAGCTTGTGCTGAAACTCCCCCTACTACCAAAAAGGCCAAAAGAAGAAAAAGTAAACGCATCTTATGTGATTTGGTGTCCAATTAATGAACGCTGAAAATAGCGGTTTAGATGTGCAACTAAATGCGCTACATACGTTCGGGTAAAGATATTCCGAGCAGGTCCATTGAAGTGCGAAGGGTTTTGGCGACAGCATGACTCAACCCTACTCTAAATGCCTTAGCTGCTTCATTTTCAGCGGATAAGACCGAGTGATCGTGCCAGAAACGGTGATAGCCTTTGGCCAATGCATAGGCATAACTAGCTACCTGTGAAGGGTCTAACTCCTCTGCAGCCTGCTCAATAACTTCGGGTAGCGTTAACAGGTGTTTCACCAAATCCCGCTCAGCTGGTGCAAGTTCGTTATATGCTCCACCTGCAGCTGCATCGTAGCCTTCCTTTTCTGCTCGCGCAGAGACACCAAACGCACGGACGTAACTGTATTGAATATACGGACCAGTCGTACCTTGAAGTTCGACACTTTCCTTTGGATTGAAGACCATTCGCTTTTTCGGTCCGACACGTAGAATGTAGTACTTGATTGCCGCTAAGCCGACCTGCTCAGCAGATTCTGCTCGAGTTGATGCATCGCTCTCTGTAATCTCCGCTCGCTCTTCGGCATTGGCACGGGCTTCAGCAACGACTTGCTCCATAAGATCGTCGGCATCAACTACGGTGCCTTCTCTGGATTTCATTTTACCCGTGGTCAAATCAATCATCCCATAGCCAAGGTGATAGAGTTGATCTGCGTAGGGTTCCTGAAGTTTTGCGAGTGCTGCAAATAAAGCTTGGAAATGGTAATTCTGCTCATCGCCCGTCACATAGATCATGCGATCCATTCCGAAATCTTCGAACCGCTGGTGGGCTGTCCCAAGATCTTGAGTAATGTATACACTCGTCCCATCTGCGCGAAGGATGATTTTTTGGTCGAGTTTAGCATCCGTTAAATCGGCCCAAACACTGCCGTCTTCTTTTTTGTAAAATGCTTCTTTTTCAAGACCTTTCAACGCCATTGCTTTACCAAGCAGATACGTGTCAGACTCGTAATATAGCTTGTCAAAAGTGACCCCCATCCGCTCATAGGTGGCATTATGGCCAGCATACACCCAGCCATTCATTGTGCTCCAAAGCTCACGCACTGAGGGGTCTCCAGCTTCCCAAGCCAAAAGCATTTCCTTCGCTTCCTTCCCAAGCGGAGAGATGGTATTAAAGTAAGTATTCTTATACTTTTTGGCTGGTTCCTCACCTTCCTTAACCTTCACATCAGCCAATGCTGCTTTACCAGCAGGCGTGTTTTGCCAAGCGCGATATTCCTCTTGAAATTCTGCTTCAAAACGCACATAATAATCACCGACGACAAGATCTCCTTTCCTACTGAGAGAAGCTGGTGTAGCTCCATTGGCAAACTTCTGCCAGGCTACCATACTCTTGCAAATCGCAATGCCTCTATCATTAATGATCTGTACTCGAACGACGTCATGCCCAGCAGCTTCGAGCAACTTGGAGATGCTCCATCCTAAAAGGATGTTGCGCACGTGTCCAAGGTGAAGTGGCTTATTGGTGTTTGGCGAACTGAATTCAATCGCCGTCTTGATACCTTTTTTAGCTGCATAGCCAAATTGGTCTTCATCCTTGATTGCTTCCAACTGCTTTCGCCAAAACGAGCCCGCCAAGTTGATGTTGAGGAATCCCTTCACTACCGATACACCAGACACGTCTTCCGCACTGGCTTCAAGAGCCTCTCCGATCTTCGCGGCAATGGCGTCTGGTCGGTCGCCCAGCAGCTTAGCCAAGGCAAAAGTTACGACGGTAAAATCGCCGTCCATATCGCTGCGGGTTGCGTTGATGACGATCTTCTCGGCATCAATCTCTTTCCCGTAGGCCTGGGTAATCGCACGCTGTGTAAGCGCTTGTAGTTGCTGGACAATTTTCATAGCGGGCGCAAAGGTAGTTAGGTATCGTTCACTTCGTGAACTCCAGATATCGGATGTCGGATTTCGGAAAGAGGAATTTTGACCACTACGTTGCTAGACCGCTCGTTCCTCGCTGCTTGAGGTCTCGTAAAGCGCGGGATTCTCGTTCAATACTCGGGACCGGACAGTTGCTAGGGACGCGTTTGAGATGCAATGCTCTCGCTTATGATTTCACTTCAAATTCGGCACATCCAGAGGATGTCAGCCACCGAATTTGCCCCCGAGCCGCAGGCGAGCAACACCTAGTCCACGTACCCTTGGCCGTCACGATCATTCAAAATTTGAGTGGCGTAGCCACGAACGTAAATTCAAAATTCTCCCACCGCCGCAGGCGAGCAACTCACAATTCACGATCGCTAGGCCGTCACGATCATTAACAATTGTCAATTAACAATTGCCAATTGCCAATTCCCCCCTTAAGGCCGAATTATCTGCCGCACCAAATCCATATCTCCAGGAATGCACTCTCCAAAGCTCGTATCACCGCCCCATACCCCTTGCAGGTGGAGCTCACCATTTTTAATGTGTTTTTTGAGCTCATACCGCTTCACGCACCACTCCATTCCTGGAATAGAATCCGATCGAATAATTTCACTTTCCGCGATGAAAAGTCGATTCTTTTTGTTGCCTTCAAAGGCTCTACCAACGATGTAGGCGTGGTACTCACCATCCATGACATGTGTAGCAACGCTGTAGGTGCTATCACTACCTAGTTCGGGAGAAACAGTCAATTCCATATCGAAATAGCGCACCGTGGCCCCATCAACCTGAGTGATAATCCCCTTCCACGAACCTACAAAATCAGTGGACTCAGAAGCTTGGGCGTGCGCCGTTGAGGCCCATACCGAAAGGGTGCAAGCCGACACAAGAGCAAATTTCAGAAAAGCAGAAAAACAACGCATGCAAAAACTATAACGACTCCAACACAAGGTAACCATATGGCTTTAAGAGAAAACTCGTTTCGCCTGATTTGTAATCAACAACGCGCTTTTCTGCATAGAGGTCTGCATACTCTCCAGCTTTAACCTCTTTTGGTTGAATGGATTGTTGCTCCCCACTAGTATTTACAAATACTAAGACTGTCCCCATATCGCTTGTTCTTTGGTAGGCTAGAATCCTATCATTCTGCTCAGCTAAGTCTACCCGCTGAGCCCGATTTAAAGTGCTTCCAGCCGCTAATGGTCCTCCCTCTTTTCTTGCTTTGAGCAGAGGCTTGAATAAGTGGGTTTTGGCGAAAGCCGAAAACTGGATATCATCTTTCTCAAAAAACGCTAGCCTTCGATGCAAGGGCTCTTCTTGACCTGAGTACACCAACGGTATGCCATCAAAGGTTGCGCAGACCACCCACATGGCATCGGCGAGCTTGCCCATACGCTCGAACTCGGTACCATTCCATGAGTTCTCGTCATGGTTGCTCGTGTAATTTAAATGGATCGTTTGTTGAGGAAATTGGGCGTGATCTTTTTCTTGATACGCCCAAACGTCCGCTACCCTAGCCTCTCCCTTTGCAAGTCGATTGAGCAGGTGATGAAAATCCATCCCGTAATTGACATCAAAAGCGGCTTCAAAATGCATCGGTTCATTACCCCATTCTGCGAGCATAAATAGCGGACCATCTTGCTCCAAAGCCGGACGA
The DNA here is from genome assembly GCA_937923485.1 of uncultured Saprospiraceae bacterium. GTDB lineage: Bacteria > Bacteroidota > Bacteroidia > Chitinophagales > Saprospiraceae > CALDTK01. Next base: position 26,959 of record CALDUE010000011.1, on the reverse strand, counting down.
GCAGCGTACCAAAAATGCAAGGGGATAAAGCCTGCCACATCGCATCGAAAGCCATCAATATTGGCCCGCTTTCGCCAAAACCTCATCTGCTCAATCATCACCGGAGTCAGGTCGGGATTATCAAAGTTCAACTGGGCAATGTCATACCAATCCGTCTCTGCCCCATCTTGGGGATTGAAAGCATGGCGAATCTCATCCGTCCCTTCCCGTTTGATGTAAAATTCAGGATGCTCCTTCACCCAAGGGTGATCCCAACCCGTGTGGTTGGCCGTCCAATCCAAAATGACATACATCCCAAGTGCATGAATCTCCTCGACCATAGAGATAAACTCCTCTAAGGTCCCAAATTCTGGGTTCACCGAAAGGAAATCTGAACTCGCATAATAGCTACCCATCTTACCCTTACGCTTCAACTCACTTATCGGATAGATAGGCATAAACCAGAGGACCTCTACCCCCATATCTGCCAGCCTAGATAGATGTTTTCTAAAAGCTTCAAAGGTTCCTTCAGGTGTATACTGACGAACGTTCACTTCGTAAATATTCGTTGTAGAAGCCCACGAAGGCGTATTGAACGGTCGATTGGTTTTCAGCTCTTCATCCTCGCTTCTGGACTCCATAAAGCGAGTATACCACCAGCTATGTGATATCTCTTACTCTTTTTGAGCCTCAATAGCCGACGCAGGAAGGCTGGTAATTTTTTCTAAGCGCTGCTGTACGCCTGGATTATTAAACGTTTGGGTCCCCACAAATACCGCGTCATCCTTTGACATGATTACTTTCCACTGGTTGTTATACTGTGTATCCTTAGCATCGATTGAGATGTAATTTCGGTCACCGTCACCTGGCTTGTAGCGCCACTTCCCAAGGTGAAATACCTTCCCATCAGGATTAAAAAGCGCATAATCTCCATTCTCAGCAAATTTATAGTAGCGCCCTTTTTGTGCCTGGTAGCGAGAGGTCGGGACACGTTCGAAGACCTGCTGTATATGCCAAAATCCATCGATGAGATTGCGCGTGATGTCGTTCATCTCAATATAACCTGGAGGAAGTGCAGGACTAAGGTCGGCGGTAGGGGCGGTCGCTGTTAGCGGCCCAACCGCAGGTTCCACCTTCTTGTCATTACTACATGCAGTGAAAAATAAAACTGCCGCACTTATCAATAGAACCTCGATTCGCATAGTTTACATTTGAGCTGTAAATCTAGGAGGTCTTGTCCTTCAATGTCAATGCAAACTTCATCTCTACCAACTTTATCATCAGAATGGGTACGTGCGTTCTTGCAAAAACAGGTAGGAAAACAAGCCCTGCTGTTGGCTGTCTCGGGCGGGTTAGACTCGATGGTGCTGTGGGATTTGGTGCATCAGACCGGTCATCGCTATGCCGTAGCGCATGTCAATTATCACTTGCGAAGTGAGGATAGCGATTTAGATGAAGTCTTTGTCAGACAGCTCGCTCAGCAACGAGGAGTGGATGTGCATGTGCTTTCCGATTACTCAATCCATAAAGGTAGCGCTGGATTACAGGCAAAAGCTCGAGAGCTACGTTATGCCTTTTTCGAAACGCTGAGCGCCGAGTATCCTTATGTGTGTACTGCGCATCATGGCGACGATCAAGTGGAAACGGTCCTCTTGCAACTCGCACGAGGAGGAGGACCGAAAGCCTTGGCAGGCATATCGCAAGTAACTAATCGTCGATTACGACCCTTGCTACCATTTTCCAAAGCTGAGTTAGCTGCTTACGCCAAAACACGCGAGGTGACATTCAGGGAAGATGTGAGCAATGCAAGCGATGACTATTTGCGCAATCGTGTTCGGCATCATTTTGCTCCTATCGGTGATCAGTTATTTGAGGGCTTTCGCCAAAACATCAGTAGAGCTGCTCAGCAGCAACAATCACTACTATCTTTTGCGGAAAGCATGGTGCAAGCAAAAATCGAGTCACTTCGCTCAACAAAGTGGCCGCATAGCCTCGATCGTGAAAAATTAGCCAAGGTATCCGGTCTCGATTACTTCTTGCATGAGCTCCTTCGCAAGCACGATTTCGCCTCTGAAAATGTAGCGTCTATCGCGCGCGCCACGGTTGATGCCGTAGATCAAAAAAGACAGTTTTTAAATCGAACTGAGCGTGTTCGGCTGGTGATAAGTGGCCAGACGATTCACCTAGAAAAAACGTCACCTTTCGAATCCTTTCTGCTACAAATTGATACTGTTGGCGAGTACACTTCTCCGCTTGGTAAGCTATTGGTCTCGGAAAGCGAACCGACCTCAACCTCTCCTAATGCGCAAGAGCTTTGGGTTCCGACCTTAGACGCTCTGAGCTGGCGTACGACCCTTGCAGAGGATACCCTTTCGATTTCCCAAACTGAATCTAAGGGCGCAAAGCGGGTTTTGGCGGAAGCGAAACTTCCTCCCATAGCACTCGCTGCTGCAAGCACAATTTTAGCTGGAAATGAACCGATTTGGATTGTTGGCCTACGTAAAAGCAGCTCGCTTAAAACGAAAAAAGCGAAGACAGCAGGATACTGTCTTCGCTTTAGTTCTCGACTAGGGTTGCCAGGGATTCTGACCTTTTAGCGCACCTTCTTTAGTGTACCATCGCTTTCTTCGTACACCACGTGGGCATCAGAGAATCCTGCGGCATTGGCTTCAGCAATTTTCGCTTGAGCTGCTTCTACAGAGCCGAATCCTTGCACCAAAACAACAGTGTACTCCCCGCGTTGACGCGTTGTGAGAGTCCCTAAGGTCGCAACTTTTGCTGCGTCAAAATTGCTGTAGTTGCCATAAGTTGCCAATCGAATCAAGTAGGCACCTGCTGACGGTGATGATGGAGCAGGAGCGGGCGCTACAGCAGTCTGTGGCGCTGGAGTCGACACGCGACGTGGAGCAGGCGCTGAACGTGGAGCAGGAGTAGAAACTCGTTCAACTCGGTTTATACCAACTGCAGGTCCACCATCTTCTTTGGCGATATATGCATCAGAAAAACCTAAGTTCTTAGCGCGTGGCAGCACTCTTGAAGCCTCTTGCCTAGAAGAAAAAGGTCCAATACGAATACGAAGTACTCCGTTTTCACGCTTACCATACACTTGACCTAGCTCGCTTAGCTTCTGCTGATACTCACTGATGTCGGTTACTGTCTGAGCTAAAGCGGCAACTTGTACGGCAAAGCCTGTTTCAATTGAGCCGATAATCGTTCTATATTCAGAAGTTGAACTTGTACGAGTTGATGAATAAGTTGTGCCCGTTGCACCAGTGTTTGAGCTGGTTGATGGCTCGTATTCACTCGGCGCCGTATCAAAACCTTTAAAAGGAGTCATCTCGCGGCCTCCTGTAGCAGCCACCGACTGGTCAGGGAACATTGCAAAGCTGCTGAGAATCCCACCGCCATCTGAGTCATACGTACTCACTTCGCGGTCGATGTCAGCCATCCCAGACTTGTTGTAAGAGATTGTGTACTCACTTGCTCTTTCCAGCTTCAACTCGTACCAACCTCTTTCATTTGTAGTTGCTTGACTCGTAAAAGGTCCGTCGATCTGTTGAGCAATGACGGTAACTTGAGGTATTACATCACCTGTGCGCGCATTGAGTACTTTGCCTTCATAAATGCTGATCTTATCTTCAGGATTCAGCTTTATTTCAACGCGTTGGTTTTCACTAAGCGAAGATGCACGGATGCTAAATTCCTTCGCATTATATCCGCTCTTCTGAACAGTTGGGCGACAATCTAGGGTGGATACTGCCCTGAAAGTGTACTCTCCATCTACACCAGTTAAGAAATTTCCTTGACCGCAACTTGAGAAATCAAGTACTGCGTTAGGAATTGGAGTTCCTGTTTTTCCATCAACGACAGCAAGCGTTACGGCCTTTCCGTTGCGCGCACCACGATACAAGTCAAGGTTGCCTTTGCCGCCTGCGCGATTACTGTGGAAGTAAGACCACTGCCCATCTTCGCTCATCGTGAAGCCAGCGTCATCGGCTGGACTATTGACACCGTTGCCCATGTTGACCACTGTAGAAACAGCTTTGCCCACAAGGTCGGCTCTGTAAATGTCCATTCCGCCATAACCAGGGAGGTAATCGCTTGAGAAGTAGATTGAATTTCCAACCGCGAATGGCGAAATTTCATTTCCTGGTGTATTCACCACGTCACCAAGATTTGTTGGGACTCCCCAACCACTAGAGGTTCTTTTTGAAACGTAAAGGTCGTAGCCTCCGTAGCCTCCTGGTCGATCACTTGCAAAGTATAGCGCATCTCCCGATGGAGAAAATGCTGGGAATCCAGTATTGAAACCCGGTCCGTTATGAACGAAAGGTTTTCCTGCTTGAAAGTCTCCTTCTTTATCGGAAATACCAAGGAGAAGGCTTAATTCCCAACCTGCTTCTGGAATGAAGCGCTCTCCTTGTTTGAAGTTGTTTCTGGTAAAGGCTACCAATTCACCACTGGGGCTGTAAGCCACAGGTGCATCTCTTACCTGCTCTGAAAGCACCTTATGCACGGGGCGAGGAATGCGTAAAAAATTGTTGTCATCGCGACTGCTTAAGAACAGCTTGGAAGGTTCTCCGTCGCGATCACTTGCAAAGACGGTGAGGTCTCCAAATGGCTGGGCGCTGTAATCGTCTCCGGCAGTGTTGATGAACTCGTTGCTTATTCTCCATGAACTCGGTTCTGAGACATGTGCCTGAGCGTAAGCGAGGCGTTCTGCCAATGCTTCTACCCCTGGATGTCCAAGAATCGCTGCTTCTGAAAGTTGGATAACTGCGGCGCCGTACTGACCGTCTTCCATCAAGGTAAGTGCAGACAGGTATGCGTAGCCAGGGTTGTTAGGTTCAGCTTTCGCCAAAACTTGATACTGAGCTGCAGCAGCTGCCGACTGATTGGTCATCCGATAGGCATTGGCCAGCTTTGCACCAATGTTAGTAGCCTTTGGATCTTTTCTTACGTAGCGCTCAAAGCCTGAGATCGACTCAGCGAAGTCGCCGAGATCATACTGTTTTTCTGCCTTTCGGAGGTAGCCTTGCGCATGTAGCGTCGATCCAAAGCCTAGTGCAATGATCGAAATGCAGCAGATGAGTAATTGCTTCATAGTGTTTGTAGTTCGCGGCACTAAGATAAGACGTTTATACACGCATAAAGAGGGTAAACCGTAAACGATAAAAACCGGTCCCAACTTATGCGTTGGAACCGGCTTTTAATGCTGTCAGATATTTAAATATCAATATGTCTTGAGTGCTAGAATGGGCAGCTCTTGCAAGGGCTGACTTGAACATCTTGCTTAGGCAATGATTTCTTTCCTTTCGAGTCACAGTCGGTACATCCGAGAACGCGGAACTCTGTACGACGGTTGAATTGGTGCTCTCGCTCTGAACAAGGAACTCCGTTGTTACAAGCGTTGACCGGTAGTGTTTCACCGTATCCACGAGGAACCATGCGATCACGCTCGATTCCACGCTGTACAAGGTAGCGAACTACTGATTCTGCACGTCGCTGTGATAGACGAAGGTTGTAGTCATCTGTACCACGCGCATCTGTGTGAGATGCAATTTCGATGATAACCTGTGGGTTATCGGTCATCATAGCATACAATGACTCAAGTTCTGGGCGAGCTTCCTTACGGATGGTTGCCTTGTTGAAATCATAGTAAATGTGAAGCAAGTATGGAATCGCGTCACCTTGTGCTACTGGAGAAATACCTTTAACAAACTTACCATCAGAATCGATTAGCTGACCATTTTGGTATGTGCGACCTAGGATGCTTCCATTTGCTGGACGACCTGTTTCGCTATCGATCCAGATTCCTGTTGCTGGGTCTTGGTAGATGCGTGCATTCGGATCTTGATCTGGACGGGTTGTTCCTGACCCTGGATTATCAACCATGTCTGTATTTGAAGCACCGAAGACGGTAGGCTGCAAGAATAGATTGTGGATGAAGTTGCGCGTCTCTGCTGTATCAATTGCGCAAATGTTTTCTTGTTTGTCAGATAGGTATGTTTCTAAAACACCTCTTACAGTGTAGCAACATCCTGTTTCAAGCTCAAATTCATAGTGACCAGCTGCGTCTGTGAGAAGCTCTTCTTCCTCTTCAGAACAAGAAGAAGTAAGCGTTACGCGGGCTCCTTCGAGTGGTTCGCCTGTACTTTCGTCGTATACGAAACCTTCTACACTGTAATCCTTGAGCGGCTTGAGTGGAATCTCAACTATGAGCTTGGTATCGGTGAAGTTGAAGGTAGATGCACTCTTGGTAGCATCCTCATAGCGCTCTGCACTTGCAGTGAAATCACATTTCTCGTCTTCTCCCATATCGGCAAGCGCGATACCATTTACATCTGTAACGGTTGTTCCAGCTGTACATGCGTTAAGCACTGTCGCACCTTCGATTGGAAGACGCGTATCAGCGTCGATTACAAGTACTTCAACCGGAACACCAGAGCGTGTAAAGCTGTAGATATCATCGAGTCCTGCTCCACCCGTACGGTTAGATGAGAAGTATCCGAAGTTTCCGTCCTCCTTAACCATGATCGAGTGATCATCAGCGATAGAGTTCATCGGAGCACCTAAGTTTTCAGGTTGCGCGAAATCCGCAGGTCCTTTTTCAGTTGTGTAGAAGATGTCGTATCCACCCAAGCCGATGTGTCCATCAGATGCAAAGTAAATGCGGCCATCAGCTGCTGAGTAAGGGAAAGCCTCGTGACCTTCTGTGTTTACTACTGGACCTAAGTTGATTGGCGGCCCCCAGCGTCCATTATCTTTTTCTGAGTAATAGACATCCATTCCACCAAAGCCTCCTGGCATATCACTAGCGAAGTAGAGACGCTCTCCACTTTTGCTGAGAGCTGGGTGCAATACAGAATACTCATCTGAGTTGAAAGGAAGACTTTGTAGGTCTCCCCATCCTTCTTCGCCGTTTTTATCAGCGTAGAATACTTTTAGTTTGATGATTCCATCATCACTCTTTCCAATCTTTCCGTCCTTAAAGTTGTTACGTGTAAAGAACATTGTCTTGCTGTCCTCGGTAAAGGTTACCGCAGCATCGTGATACTTAGAGTTGAAGTTTTTGCTGAACTTGTCTGGGCGGCCGTAAACTGTGCTGAGCGGATCATCTTCGTCTGTCTGACGAGTTTCCACATAGAACAGCTCGAGGAATGGATTACCAGTCCAAGCGTGGTCACGCTTTACTGCAACCCCTTGGCTACGATCAGATGCGAATAGTAATCCATTTTGGTACGGTGTAGCTCCGAAATCATCGAGTGCAGAGTTGAAATCTAGGTGCTGCACTTCGTAAGTGCTGATTGCCTTAGTAAGTAGCTCTTGCTCATAGTCACAAGCACGACTCAGGTATTGGCCACGTAGATCGTCTGGTTGCTCTTGAATAAAAAGTGCAAACCACTCCTTGGCTTGATCGCACTTGCCATTGCGTTGCAACGCTTGACCGTAGTACAGCTTATGTACAGACTTACTTTCAGGTAGGCGTACAACTTGTCCGTACCAATACTCCGCATTGATTGCGTCGTTGGTTTTGCGGTAAGCTTCTGCAAGCATGATCTTCGCAGTAGGATCATCACTTTTTTCAAGTATCTGAGTGTACTGCTGAATCGCTTCAGTATAGTTAAGATCCTCCATGCTACGTTGAGCACGCTTGATCGCAGAACCCTGAGCGAAAGCTGCAGAGCACGCAAAAACGAGCGCGAGGAAGAGGCAAAGGCGTGTAGAAATCAGCTTCATTGCTATTAAGTTGGCGATCACGTTCGTCGGCACATTACCGGTTTTGGCGAAAGCAGAAGGAGGTAATTATCAATACGTCCTGTCTTGAAGACAGCACAGATAGAAGTATTAGAAGTATCGTGGAGTCACGATGCGCTTGGTGAGGAAATTCATATCGTATCCAACCATGAGCTCGAAAGAACCAGCAGTTGACTTATTGAGCGCAGTAAGTGCATAATCATATGCTCCACCGACGCGAAGTCCGTTGTCTAGGTTGACGCTAAACCAAAGGTCAGCCGAATCAAAAGATGATCGATCGTCATACACTTCAACAGCAGTACGAATACTTGCACCAACCCAAAATGTGTTGTAGAACAAGAAACTAGCATCAAGGTCAACCTCAGTTGGAGCGCCAATAGTTCTTGAAATTTCTTCTTTACGTAGTGAGCTAAACAAGCCAACATTTTTTACCAAAAGGCTTGGCTTGAAAATGATATCATCTCCCTTAATTGGGAATGCTGCACCAATAGATCCGAAGTAGTGACGGTAGCGACGAGAGAAAATCTCGACGTTAGGATCATTGTTTTGACGCAAGTCATACTCAAGGAGGTGCGGACTTGAGAAACCAACGTAGAAACGCTCGCTAAACAAGAATAGACCTGCTCCGAAGTTTGGTAAGAAGCGACTTGGGTTCATACCCTCTGGGAAAGCTACATCTGGATTCTCAATATTTAATTGACTCCAGTCAGCAGTCCAATTCTCAATTCCACCTTGCAATCCTACAGAAAGACGCAGACCGTCACCTACAGGTATACGATAAGCATATGAGAAATTAGCACCAAAAGTATTGGTAGGACCAATGTTATCATTACTCATAGAGAAACCTACTCCAACACGCTCGTTCTTGAGTGGTGTGTGAGCAGTAAAGGTTTGTGTGACAGGAGCCCCATCAATACCAACCCACTGAGAACGGTGTAGAATACCTAGGCTCAAGTAATCTTTAGACCCAGCATAGGCTGGATTGTAAGACAAAGAATTAAAGATATATTTCGTAAACATTGCGTCCTGCTGCGCGAATGCTGAAACAGCAAGACATAGTACCAGCGAGGCGGTTGTTACGAGTTTGATCAAATGCGTCATTAGACTCTAAATTTTTTGAGAAGGTTTTACCCTTCCGTTGCGGCGTGTTTGTAAGCTCTGTTATTGAGCCCTAGCCGAGAGTTTGCAAATACTGTGCTAATCCGTACGAAAAGGGTAAAATCTACCGCCTTAGTTGTACATAACCGGCGACGGGTTCCTTTCCTTCTTCGTTCGGATCGATCGAGTAGAAGTACGTTCCATCTGGCAACGGACTGTCACCAAAGGTTCCATCCCAACTGTTGTCATAGCCTTCTACTTCTAGTACTTGAGAGCCCCAACGGTTGTAGACTTTCAGAATACTTCTCGGAAAGAATTCAATATTCGTGATGGTCCAAGTATCATTCGATCCATCAAAATTTGGAGAGAATCCGTTTCGAACAATAATTGGAGGTTTATTTTCAATTCCATCACAATTGTTATTGAAAACGACCGTCGCTTGGTCACAACCGAAGTTGTTGCAGATCTCATATACCAGCGAATCGTTTGCACATGGAGCGCCATTAAGCGAATAATTAAGCGTGAAATCTGAATTAAAACTTGCAACTCCACTTACTGGTCCTGATACAATCGCAGCAAAAGTGATTGGATCTATACTTGAATCGTTTTGCAAAGGAGTGACAACATTGTTGCTACTTAGAGGATCAACAATAAACTCATCATCTATCGCGATGGGTAGACGGTCGTCGTCGTTAGGAATCACCTCAACCACAAGGTTCACGATATCGCAGAATCCGTCAGCATCGCAGAGTGTTAAGCAAATCAATTGTGTTCCAAGTGCAAATGCATCAATGTCTACACAAGTGACGTCAGCAACCGGCAAGAGGTCTACCAATTGATTGGTTGCTGGACAGTCATCTGTCAAAGAGAAAGGATCTCCGGGAAATTCGAATGGTCCAAAGCAGTAGAGACGTGAGTCGCCATTACGGATACGAATGGTATCTCTGGCCGCTCTTGCCTCGATGACATTTACTGTAATGTTGAATCGTTGTTGGCGTCCACCATCATCTACCACATCTATACAGGCACGTTCAACACCTACTTCCAGTCCGTCAAATTGAACAGAGAAATTGGAAGGTTGTACCGTGTATTCAACAAATGTTCCTGATAAATCTGGACACGTGTTAGACACACTCATAATCGGGTCGGTGAAATCACTCAAGTCAAGTACAGTACTCGATGAGTTCCCTTTGGAGATCGTAAAGTTTAGATCACGGTCAGGAAATTCATTTGGCTCAACCGTAGTAACAATAACAGTTGTGGTGTCACAAAAGCCAAGGTCATCGCAAACCACGACGCAACTAGTGTCTGTACCACCTACTTCTATACCTCGGTACTTCAAGCATACCGTTTGTGTAGTTAGGGTGAACTCAACGAAGCGCTCGTTACCGTCTGCACAGATGTCTGTTACACTCACGACATTACCTGGGAGTTCCATGGTGTCGATACAAAACGTAAAGACGTTGCCTGGAACAGGAACCGTATCGAAGATTGTTGAGCTTACAATTGGTGTAGCTAAATCGCTGTCGAAGATGTAGGATGCTTCATCGCAGGTGCCTATGTCGTCGCAAAAGCGAATCGTGAGGCTATCGATCCCAATACCTTGTGGTGTAATCTCGAAGCAATCGTTTGCCGCTAAATCTACCGTCACAAAATTTGGCGTCGGAGTAACATCTACTGTAGTAACAGGTCCGCTAAGCGCACTTAGATCTGGACAAACTGTAATTGAATTCGGAATAAAGACCGCCTGATAAATGAAATTTATACTTGGGTCGCAGGCAACGTTTACGGTTGCTTGATCAAGGACAACAGCTCCATCTCTTGCTTCGATGGTGTGTGTACCAACCTCAAAACCGAAGCGTGAACCCTGATCACTGTTGCACGACACGCGCGGATCAGTATGTAGGACTCCGTCAATGAAGAAGTCAAAAGTGTCAAATTCTGTTTGATCGTAATCGCTACAAATGAAAGCGAGCGTTGAACAATCTGTGAGTGTGAAGTCATACGTATCTTCAGAGAACTGACCTAGCCCCGTATTTAGCGAGACTAAGAAAAAGCAACTGAAAAGCATGAGCCAGCGAGCAGGTCTCATATCCATGATTAGTTTTTGTAGTGTGGGGGGGACTCCTAATCGGGGACCCGTATCAACACCTACGCGACAATCATGCCAATCACATTCAAAATTTCTCTAATTTGTAGTTCTGTCCAACTTATCCCTGAAAATTTAAGGGTTCGGACAATTTCTTTTTTTTGCTTGGGGAAAAATCTAGGACTTAACTCAATAGTAAAATTCCTCCAATGACCAAGCTTGCATAGGCGATACTAGCCACCCCATTGGTTGTGAAAAAAGCCCGACCTACACGGGAAAGATCAGCTTCGCTTACAATAGACTGTTGATACACCAATGCTCCTGCAAACAGCACCCAGCTCAACAGAATTGGCATCCATGCTGCTGGATATTGGTTGTACAAGGTCCACGAGACATAACTCAACAATAAAATACAACAGAGATGAAGCAGACGAGAAAGTCTGAGGGCACTGCTTCCGCCAAAACGAGTGGGAATACTATTGAGCTTTTGCTCTAGATCAAAAGCCTCGTCTTGTAGGGCATAGATAATGTCAAATCCCGCAACCCACAGCAGCACGATAACGCCATAAATTATTGGGAGTACATCAAAGACTCCAGTAATGGCGATGTAAGCGCCTATCGGTGCTAGCGCCAAGCCTAGTCCTAGCACAAGGTGACACAGCCAGGTGAACAGCTTAGTATATGAATATCCGAGAACGATCGCCAGTGCTAGCGGGCTGAGGACCAAGCACAAGGTATTCAGCAGTCCAGCGCAGACAATGAATAGCACTGCATTAATTGCGATGAAGACCTTTGCGCGCATTGGGCTGATACGCCCCGCTGGAATATCTCTCGTTGCCGTACGTTCATTTGCCGCATCGATGTTGCGGTCTACAAGTCTATTAAACCCCATCGCCGCAGAACGCGCGAATACCATACATCCGATGACCAGTAATAGGTCCGTCCACTCAAAGGCATAGTCTGGCTGAATCACGGCCAGCGTAAAGCCCAGCAGTGCAAAGGGCAGCGCAAATATGGTGTGACTGAAAGTTACGAGGCTGAAATAGTCGCGCATGATTGGTTTGAAAGGTCTGCGGACAAAGAAAAAAGCCCGCACCGCGCGAAGATGCACGATGCGGGCTTATGACCACTTAAATGTGGAGCAAAAAATTAACTGTTGCTTATTGAACGAGTGGAGACTCTCCGCCTTCCTTGTTCACCTTACCTTTTAGGTAAATGAATGTCTGTGCTGGATTAGTGTTAGAAGTGATCGTAACCTTCTGGTTGCGGTCTCCTACTTTACCTTTAGAGTTAAACTCAACAGTAACTTCTCCAGAAGCGCCTGGTGCGATTGGCTCTCTTGGCCATTGTGGTACAGTACATCCACAGCTTCCTTTTGCGTTTTGAAGAATGAGTGGCTCATCACCAGTATTCTTGAATGCGTAGGTATGCTTAACTTTTTCACCTTCAGTAACTGAACCGAAGTCAAAAGTTGTTTCGTCGAAAGTCATTACTGTTGTAGGACCACTAGGAACAGCAGCAGCAGCGGTAGTTGCTGCGTTAGATGCCATATCAGCAGCCTTGTTGGCAACATTAGAAGTAGTTTCTACGGTTGCACGAGCAGCATCACGTACATCAGCGCTACCATCTTCGTTACAGCTAGCGAGAAATGCGAATGCCGATAGGGCAAGAACTACGAGTCGGGTTGACTTAAACATAGGTTGAGGGATTTTTAGTTGGTTTTGCAAATGTAGCGCATTAAGGTTAGACTATCAAAATCTGCTTAATTGCGAATTGGTTAATCGTCCGTTAAACGTGCTTATGTCGTAAAGGGTACATCATAGTAAAGTCAAGAGAAATTAAATGATTTCTTAACTTTTCAAGCGATGGGCAAATTGCTGTCGGAACTTGCTCACTTTCGGAGCGATAACAAAGGTACAATAGCTGTTTTGTGATCCTACCCTTTCGAAATAACCTTGGTGATATTCCTCGCCTGTATAAAAGGGCATGGCTTCTCTGATGTCTGTGACAATTGGGTTATCGTAGAGTTCTTGAGCTTCCGCCAAAACCTCCTGCGCAGTTGATGCTTGCTGCTCGTTGTGCGTAAAAATTGCACTACGATATTGAGGTCCGACGTCACCACCTTGACGATCACGTGTCGTTGGATCATGCACCGTAAAGAATATCCTGAGGATATCAGCGTAACTGACAATGGCTGGATCGAATGTTACCTGTACGACTTCAATATGAGCCGTTGTTTTAGTGCAAACAGCCTTATAATTTGCCGTCGAAGCCTTGCCACCCATGTAGCCCGAAATCGCAGATTCGACTCCTTGTAGTTTATTGTAAACGGCTTCGACACACCAAAAGCAGCCGCCACCTAGAGTTGCAGTTTCCATTGGAGAAATAAGGCTAAACTGGCGAAATTGTTTTGACGAAAGTTGAAGTTAGACATCAAAGAGTTACCGAGTAACCCAGAATAGGAAGTTCTTCAAGTAAAGTGATCAGAATTTAGCCAAATACCACTTGATGCTTGGAGCGTTCTAATCCCAATATATCTGCACCTAATTCAAGGAAAAGCCTCATTCCTTTCTTCGCCTCTTCTGAGATCCGATATTGAATCTGATTGGTAAAATATTTCTTTAGATCGTATCCCGGCACGAATGCCTGATACTCCTCTGCCAGCGCTATTCGATTTGCAATTCCAGCTTCTTGCGCAGCATCAAATGCTTGAATAAATGACTCGTCCAATTCTTTTGAAGCCAACCAGGCAGCAAAAACAAAGGGAAGACCAGTCATCTCTTTCCAAGCCTCTGCAAGGTCGTAGTAGTATGGAAATTTCGACCGCGCTTCGATTGCTGGATCACCAATAATAAGTCCTGCGGCGCTGCCGCCTATCTGCTCACGGTAACCAGGCTTGGCCTTGATGATGCTCAGCGGTGAGGCGCTATGCTCATCTCGTTGCCAATGATGCTTGAGCAGCACCCTCGTCAACAACATGGAAGAGCGGCTGTCATAATCGAGATAAAGAAGATCTATTTCTTCAAAAGGAACCTCCGAAAAAATTCCTACACTCCCAACGAAGCCATCGGAGACAATTCCATACTCCCCAATAAACTTAGAATTGGGCGCTGTCAAATGTGCGGCAGTTGGCAGTAGGCCAAGCTCATAATTTCCCTGGACAAACAAATCCGTAGCACGTGCTGGCCTCGCTAGAAACATAGACATGTCTCCCTTCACCTCAAGTGCCTTTAGACCACTACGCAGCGGCAAGGTGTTGGCATAATCAACGGCTATGGCACGTACACTCATCGGTGAAAGATTTCGGTTTTCGAAAGATGAGCTGTGACATTCTGTTCAGTAACTACCCAAGAATTATCTGCCTCAACTTCTATGACGTAGTAACCGCCGTTCGCGTGAGCGTAATTATTCATTTGAGAAACTGCCTCGCCGTTAAGCCAACAGGCAATGCACCTGAGCGCACGACCATGCAAAACGATGAGCGCCGTTTGAAAGTCTTGTTGTAACAAGGCAGACCATGCTTTTTGCAACCTATCTGCTAACTCTGCTGCACTTTCGCCGCCGGGAATTCTCGCATTGAGGTTTCCACCTTCCCAGTTTTGCAGAAGCGCACTATACTTCTCTCTCATGTCAGCGTGAGCGACTTTTCCTTCGTACTCGCCCCAACATATTTCTCTGAAATTGCTGTCCTCGTAATAAGGCACACCAGCTTTCACGAAAGGCTCAGCTGTTTCTTTTGCGCGATGCATTCCACTTGACCCAACAAAATCTATTTGACCGTCAAGTGCAGCAAATAATTCACTCGCTTGGACGCGACCTTCTTCATTCAAAGAAGGGTCTACTCCACTCCCTTGAATGATGCCCACTCGGTTCAATTCCGTTTGGCCGTGTCGTGCTAATATGACTTTTCGTTTCGTCACTAAGCCGGTTTGTTGCTAGTGGTCGTGGCATCGGCAGGTGCGGCTTTGACTACTGGAAGGGATAAGTATCCTTTGAAATGCTTGTCGCTTTCAAATTCGACTCCTTCAAAATCCTTAAGCACATTATAGACACTATCTCGCTCTACAGGTTTGCGTTCAACGCTTCTGATAAGCTGAACCAGTTGCTCTGTGCTCATAGCAGGCGTTTGCTCTTCTGAGCCTGCCATGGAGTAAATCTTAGTCGTGTCGTCGATCGTGCCGTCGATGTCGTTGACACCAAACGCCAGACTTAACTGAGCGACATCTCTTCCAATCATAGGCCAATATGCCTTGATGTGCGGGAAGTTGTCGAGGTACAGACGACTAATGGCGTAGTTGCGCAAATCTTCGAGCGTAGTGCTCTCTTTGATATGCGACATTTGATTGTTTTCGTTTCTAAACTTCAGTGGAATGAAGGTTTGGAACCCCCCAGTTTCGTCTTGAAGAGCGCGCAATTTTTCAAGGTGATCAACACGGTGCTCGTACTTTTCAATGTGTCCGTACAACATGGTCGCGTTAGACTTCATCCCCAGCTTGTGCCATTCTCTATGAATGTCCAACCACTCTTCACCTGAGCACTTCCCGCCCGCAATTTGATCCCTGATTTCTGGGTGAAAAATCTCAGCGCCACCACCTGGCATTGAGTCAGCTCCACTTTCTTTGATAAGCTTCATCCCTTCCGCATAGCTAACCTTCGCTTTTTTGAAGATGTAGTGGTACTCTACAGGAGTCAGGGCCTTGACGTGGAGTTCAGGACGGTGCTTTTTAATGCGACTAAAGAGGTCTGTATAAAATTTGAGATCATACTGCGGCAGCACCCCACCCACGATGTGCACCTCGGTGACAGGCTCATCGTCATACTTTTTGATCTCGTCCATCATTTGATCGGCTGTCAATTCCCAGCCTTCCGAACGTTTTTTGATTAAGCGGCTGTAACTGCAGAAGGTGCAGGTATACAGACAGACGTTGGTTGGTTCGAGGTGAAAGTTTCTGTTGAAATAGGTCACATCGCCGTGCCGCTTTTCACGGACTGCGTTAGCAAGTACTCCTAAATACGCAAGAGGAGCTTTTTCATACAGCGTCACTCCGTCATCAAAGCTCAAACGAGTTCCAGCTACTATTTTTTCAGCAATAGCAAAAAGCTCTGGGCTTAGGCGTTTGTCCAATTTCAATGGACTAAGAATTCCTTTATCGAGCATGTGACTGAGAGATTGAGGTGATGACATCAACTACTGCAAAGAACGTTATTTCACAACTTTCAGTTTCTATTGAAAGTAACTTCTTTTAACTTAAGAATGAAGTCTTCTGCAAGATCGTCTCTGAGGTAGCCTTTGAGGAGCTCTACGCGCGAAACTTCATCTTCATCAAGGAAGGAGACTTCCCAAAGTTTATCGAGCTCTGCAATCCATTGATCAGGTTCGTCAATTACGGAGACCCCTGCTTTTAAGCTTGGTGCACCGTGGACCATTTTTGAGTTCGCAATTATCCAACGTCCCCTAGCCAAGCTCTCTACGAGTTTCACCTTATAGCCCGCTTGGTGATTAGCATGAAGCAGTAGCATTTGAGCATTTGCAATCAGTGCGTGCATCTCTTCAACCGAAGGATTTGCTATGAGTTCCACATTAGAGAAGCCACTCAACTTAGATCTAAGTTGGTCGCTTGGATCCTTTCCTGCGATGATAAATTTGATAGCGGGTCTAGCCGACATTCTTTTGGCTAGTTCAACTGCACTAATGGCATTATCGTCTACATGAAGGCCAGCATGGAAGAGCACATATTCTCCTCGACCTTTCTTGATGTCGACTTTTTTGAGACTCGTCGAGCTTGGATGTAAATAGACGCGTTGAGGCGCTAAAGTCTCGCAATAGGATTCATCACGTTGACTTACGATGAGCAAAAGGTCAGCTTCCGCCAAAACCCTCGGCTCGTAGCTCCGCAGTCGTCGCGCTTCTTCTTTGTAATAGAATCTACTTGTCGCGGCATCCGTGGTATCTGCCAACTCTTGGTAATAGGCTGCTTCTCGGTTGTGTACGCGTACCCACTGTTCGTGATTCCCAAGTCTTGGGTGACCCAGATACGCAGTGGTGTGAATGCCCTCAAAGAGAATGATTGGAGGTCCACTGGCTAATTTGGGCAGTAAGGGACCGACAGCTCTACTCGATACGATGTAAGGTTTTGGCGAAAGCAGACTTCTCCAACCTCGCCGTGGATATGCATAGAGCGAAAATCGCTTGTCTTGCCAGGAAGCAGGAACAGGTCCTGGTTGTGGATGCTGGCTAATCACAATTAAGTCGACCGCTACACCTTTTTCCAAGAGGGAGTCGATCCTATAGTAGACGTCGACCACGCCACCATAATTGGCTGGCCATGGCCAATCGAAACTAACCACTTGGATGGCTAGCTCGCTAGTAGGTATTTCGGTGAAGTGTTCCATAGAAAAAAGGCCCATTCCAGATGGAAACGGGCCTTTTATTGGTATTTTCTAAGTGTAGAGAAATTGGCTCAATCCCTTAGAATTCCATGTAGAATGGCTTGGTAAGTCGCTTGAACTGGCGAGTAGGTTCGCCTGTATCGTACTTCAACACAAGGTCGTGACGAATAGGCTCCATGCGCTTACGCTCAAGTTGGATGACGAGGCGTTCAATAGGCTGCTCATCTTCTGGGCGTAGTTGTAGAATACGCACCGGATATAAACCATAGCTGCGTGCAAGTTCGCTAAAGCGTAAGCCTTCGATGTATGGTAGAACAACTACGCCTCGGCCCGTCTCTGTAAGCAGCGTGCGGAAAGCGCTAAGGAGATCACCGTGAGGCAATTTCTTTGTGCTACGCATTGCCAATCGGCTCAAACCTGAAGAGTGCGAGCCACCAGAAAAGAAGGGTGGATTGCAGACGATTAGGTCAAATTTTTCTTCTTCTTTACGCGCGAAACTCTGCACGTCAATGTGCTCGATTTCAACTCTATCGGCATATGGAGAATACATCGCATTCTCCTTGGCCTGTGCAGCAGCTTCCGCATCGATTTCAACTCCAACAATGCTTGCTTTCTCATTTCGCTGCGCGAGCATAAGTGCAATCACACCTGATCCTGTACCTACATCCAAGATTCTTGGAGAGTCTTTACAGTCAGCCCAAGCACCTAGTACGACGGATTCCGTCCCTACGCGCATGCTGCAGCGATCATGGCCAATCTTAAATTTCTTGAATTCGACAGGTTCTAGTCCAGCTTCTACTTGCATATATGTGAGTTCAATTCGTGAGGTAAATAGGCGTTCCCATTGACCATCCTGAGGCTGTGAGCAACTGTAGGAAAATGGTTTGAGGCGCCAAATGCGAAAAGTCGAGCGAGTGGCTCTGCTGTTGCCTATCCATCAATCCTCCTTGTATCTGTTGTCCAGAAACGTTGAAGATACGATAGGCGCTTATTTTTTCATTCAAATTGTGAGAAACGAGCACTGACCCGGTGGTTGGGTTAGGTCCGACGGTTACATCCACATCCACCAAGGCAACTGTTGGCGATACCGCATCAATGCATTCTCTTGGCGGACTCAGCGAGCAGTGACGTGCTCGTGCCGCTTCATAATACAGTTCTGCAAATGCTGCGCTTCCAGTCACCACCACTGTATTCTCGTCGTGAAAAGTCTCCGCAGAATAGGTCCAATTGTGGCTTCCTGTAATGACGGTGGCATCATCTCCTTGCTCAACATCAAAGACACCGTACTTGTGGTGAACGTCTCCCAAGTCATCGTCCATCGCCCGTATGGAGACTCCCCTATCAGCCAGAAAAGGAAACTCGCTGTTTGAGTCAATAAGGTCTACAACGCCGAAGACCTTCGTGTCTCTATTGTGGGCTTGAAGAAGTGCATCGCCAATTTCATCTAAGGTGAGTACAAGCAACTGAAAGCCGACAGATTGCTCAGCAGCGGTAATTTCTGAGATGATGCGAGTACTTACTTCATCGTTGGGCGAGAAATATAAATCACCTCGAAGGTCTCCTACAGAGAAATTTTTTATCGTACGGTTTGGCTTGTTTTCACCACTCAGACTGCGTGAGGCATCGGGAACTTCGGTATCACTTCCCCAAAGCAACTCGAACTCCGTTGTATAGGCATCAGTAAGCTCTTTCGACCTAAAGACTATAGCATCGTTGTAAAAGCCAAAGATGTTGGTATCTGTGAAGTTGGTAGAACCCATCATCACGGAAGATAGATCAGGGTCTTCGGCATCAACTACCAAAAATTTATGGTGCATTAAGCCCCTATCGTTTACAGCCGACCAGAAATATGGAGGCACAGGCGATAGCAAGGAAGGATGTCTTGTGTCAAAGTCGGTCAGCACACGAACCCGGACACCACGGTCACTCGCACGTTCAAGTGCAGCGGCGAGAGGGGCATGATCGAAATTATAGGCTGCGAGGTCTACCGTAAACTGTGCAGCATCAACCATAGCAACGGCCTTGGCGCTAATCGCTGAACCCGTAAACTCAACATTGAGCGTACTCGAACTAGCCGTTGATACAGGATAATTGAAAAATACCTCGACATCGGAAGATGACGACTGCGCTCTCAGGGTGTATATCGCAGAAATTGCGATCAGAGCAACGAAACAAAATTTCGTAAATGTATTAGTCAAAGTAGTGGATTACAGAGCTTGCTCCGTGAGAACGAAATTACGATTTAGAAATGACAACGTCGTCTACCCTGAATGTCGAAGCTTTGCCAGCGCTTGATCCAGTGTATCGAAAGGCAACAAAACCTTCCCCTTTGTAGCTCGCTAAGGACACGTTCCTGCTCGGAACCCAGTTATTATTACCAGATGTTGCGTTGGCCAACTCAACACCTTTTAAAGGAGTCCAAGTCGCTGTTGAAGGATCGCCCGACCCTTTATAGTCAGTACTTACAAGCACCTCGAGCCCTTGATGTGCATTGAAAGCAGTGGCAGTTCTGAATGAAATTTGCAATCCTTCGCTAAAGTTAATTTTAGGAGTGACGAGCCACGCATCAACCTTCGGAGCATCGTCTTTGTATGCCGTTGCCTGCGCATATACATTACCGTTGTATTCCCGTGCTTGCCAAGTTCGACCTTTGCTGACGTTGGTCGTATTCAACCAGTTTGGCGCTGCAACAGGTTCGTAATTTTCGTTACTGCTAAAATCCTCTTTAAGGGAAATCACGGGGACCAAAGACGCCGGAGTGGCCGTGGACGCAAGAGCTGCACTTGCGTCTATTTCGCATCGAGCTTCACTCAGGCTTAGGTCTAGTCCTGTACGGATGTGGAGCTGCTTTTTGTCTTGATAGACGCCATATATAGCCGTCACACAGCCTGAGCCATCGGGTACGGACACGGTAGCAACTTCAGCATAGCCACTCGTTCGCAGAAAAATTTCGTTAGCATTACAATCAACAAGCGTCTTACTGATGGTTTGCTGTGCAGCTGCATCCGCTAAGGTGCCAGTAGTGTCATTAGGGCTAAATTGAACACCACAGAGTTTGACAAGCGTCGAGATATCACTTGGACCTAGCTCGACGATCGTAACTTCATTAGCCTTGGGTAGTCCTACTTGCTTACCATGGAAGAGGTGGTCTGCAATGAGACGGTCATCCAACTGACCTAGCCTTGGATTACCTTTTTTATCAATAGTTGGCGCTCCGCCAACCTGGATAGTACCGCTATAGTCGCTGATGTACAGGCCTTTGGCGCCGATCGAGATTTCACGACCTTCTTCGAAGGTGGTAAATAGGTCATGACGGTCGAGAAGGAATACAATTCCGCCCGTTTCGTCTTGCAGAACGATTTTTTTGTAAAAATTCCCGTGTTCGTCATTTGCGACGACGACGGCCTTTATGATTAACTGATCGGTGATTTTCGTGATCTCTCCAGGAACAAAATATTCCTTGAGATCAGCTATGGTGTGGGTAGCATTTGATAAGATGACTGGCGTCTCAGCTTGAGGGGATATTTCTTGAGCGATTGCTGAGGTGCTAAATGCGCGAGTTTGAGCAACAGCTGAACTCATTACAAACAGAGCAACCCAACAATAGATAAAGTGTAAAAATCTTGAGTTCAATTCTTTAGGGGGCTTAATTAGTTGCAAAAATACTGTGTCGTCATGGCCCAGAGGTAAAGCACTTGTCAACCTTTACATTTTCTTATGAATCACTCATTTACCTTTACCCGCATGAATAGAATCGCATTGCTACTAAGCATGCTGCTCCTTATAGCTGCAGTATACCTCTCTTGTGGTTCTACGTCAGCTACGCGGGTCCCGCCTTCAGCAAATTCTGAACTTGAAGATCAGCTTACGGTTGGATTCTACAACCTCGAAAATCTTTTTGACACGACCGATGATGCGAGCAATCAGGGTGATAATGAGTACCTACCTAGCGCTGCTAAACACTGGACATCAGCGCGCTATCAAGATAAACTTGCTAAACTATCTACGGTCATCTCCCAAATCGGGAATGAAGTGCTGCCTGGCGGTCCGGCACTCCTTGGCGTTTGTGAAGTCGAGAATAAGAAGGTGCTCGAAGACCTCGTCGCCCAGCCAGCTTTAAGCAAATCGAACTACGCGATCATTCACTATGATTCGCCAGATGGAAGAGGCATCGACAACGCGCTTTTGTATAGAAAGGACCTGTTTACACCGACTCAGAGCAAGACCATTAGCCTGCTTTTAGACCAGAAGAGAGACGATGGCAGCCGAAAAACTACTAGAGATGTCCTTTACGTAAAAGGAGCGCTTCTAGGTGACACCATCCATTATCTCGTCAATCATTGGCCAAGTCGATATGGAGGTGAAGAAAAGAGTCGTCCTGGAAGAGCCGCGGCAGCTTTGCTTAATCGCAAAATTGTTGACTCCATCGAGGCAACGAACAAACTAGCAGACATCATTATCGCCGGTGATCTTAATGACGACCCGAACAGTCCGAGTTTGACAAAATCTTTAAAAGCTGCTGGTCGTCGTGCCGATGCTGGTGTTACGGGTCTATACAATCCGATGTTGTCTCTCTACAACCAAGGAGGAGGAACACTTGGCTACCAACATGCTTGGAACCTGTTCGATCAGATCATAGTGTCTGAAGGTTTAGCGAAAGCTAGTAAAGATTGGATGTTCCGCAATGCACGCATCTTTAGAAAGGACTATTTGCTCCAACAATCTGGATCGTACAAAGGCTTTCCTTTTCGTACCTATGTGGGCAGTAGTTATAAAGAAGGCTACAGTGATCACCTTCCGGTATACGCGGTGCTGATACGTCCTTTCTGATGAAAAATACGGCCATTCAAGGCGAGGCTCTATTACTCACCCACGAATTCGAATACGCCCTAGATCGCTTCGAATCGGGTGACCATCTTTTTATCACTGGTCGCGCAGGAACAGGTAAATCTACCCTACTCAACCTCATCAAAAGAACGACGCGTCGCAGCATCGCCGTGGTTGCACCAACAGGTGTGGCAGCTTTGAATGTTAGAGGTCAGACGATTCACAGCTTTTTTGGATTCCCTGGAAAGCTGCTTTCACGCAAGGACATCCGCAAACGGTCTAACCGTTACTTATACCAGAAGCTCGATACGCTCATTATCGATGAGGTGAGTATGGTACGAGCAGATTTCCTTGAAAGGATAGACGAATTTTTAAGACTTAATCGAGAACGCCCTACTGAAGCTTTTGGAGGTGTTCAGATCGTCATGTTTGGAGATTTATTCCAGTTGCCGCCCGTCGTGGCTAGTGATGTGGAGCGCGCCCTTTTTCAAGGAGATGCGGCAATCTACCCCTCGCCGTATTTCTTCGATGCAAATGTTTGGACGGAAGATGTTGAGATGGAGATGCTGGAACTGAACATCGTTTTCCGTCAAAAGGCCAGACAATTCGTGCGCTTGCTCGATGCAGTGAGAGAAGGGCATTTTGACTACGATGACCTCGTTGATCTGAATTTGCGCAACGTCCCTGAAGAAGAGTTTGGCGAAGAGCCAGCCATTACGCTCTGCAGTACAAATAGACTCGCTGATGCGATCAATCAACGTGAGCTTCTTCGCCTTTCGGCAAAACCAGTTCGCTATGTCGGGGATCTCACTGGCAATTTCGATAGTCGCAATCTGCCAACAGAATTGGCGCTTGCGCTAAAACCTGGGGCGCAAGTCATGTTTGTGCGTAACGACTCCGAGAAGCGCTTCGTCAATGGAAGCATTGGAGTAGTTACTGAGGCAGAATCAGAAAAACTTGTCGTCCATGTCGAAGAAGAAGGCAAGGAGCACGATATCGTTGTAAGCAAAGAGACCTGGGAAAACATTCGCTACACGGTTGACGAACGAACAGGTAAAATCACCGATGACGTCACCGGCACCTTCAAGCAATTTCCGCTAAAACTCGCTTGGGCAATTACCATTCACAAGAGCCAAGGCAAGACCTTCGAACGCATGACGCTCGACCTAGGTCGCGGTGCTTTTGAATGCGGCCAGACCTATGTAGCCTTGAGTAGATGCCGGACCTTAGATGGTATTCGATTGGCCAATCCGCTGCGCGGTCGAGATATTTTGGTAGATGAACGTGTCAAAGATTGGTACGAACAGCATCGATAGTTGTATTTAGCGTCTGCAAATGTTGGAAGCGATACTTCTATTGGTGGCCTTTATCAGTCCTTGGCTTTTCAAAAAGCTGACCCTGCCAGCTTGGCTATCGGTTGTGCTTTTGTGTTACGCGATTGGACTAGCGATGAGTGCCGTATTTGGCGCACCGAGCTTGCTCCACGAATTAGTACATACGCTCATTCAAGTTTGTGTCGTCATCGCTATTCCTGCCATGCTGCTCGCTGCCTCCTGGACCCAGCTCAAGCGACTTGGACTTTCGGGATTCAAAGCAGCCATAAGTCTTTGGATTGGAGCAGCCATTGCGGCTTTTGTATTACTCTGGTTAATAGAAGTGAGCTCGGATCGCATTGGGATGATCCTTGCGATTTTCACCGGAGGTCTCGCTAATCTTCAGGCCGCAGGACTCATTCTTGAATTAGATGAATACCAACTGGTCGCAGCAAACCTTGGTGATGTCATCGCAGGAGGATTGCTTTTCCTTTTCTTGACGAGTGTTGGCTGGCCGTTTTTGCGAAAGCTGTTCGGGTCTCAGCTAAGGGACGTTAGAAAAATTACAAACGCAGAACGCTCCATTGAGTCTTTAAATGAAACCAATGGAGAGATGTCACTCACCGTATATGCCAAGGCGCTTGGTTTGGCTGTGGCTTGTGTTGCACTTGCAGGTGGAGCTTCTTTACTGCTTCCAAGCGGTTTTTTAGAATTAGGAGTACTTGGCTTGGGTGCACTTTTGGCCGTGACGACTGGTGAGCGATTAGCGCAGAAATCCAAGGGAAGCAACGCGATCGCCACTGCAGGGCAAAACCTAGGCGAATACCTCATGCTCATCTTTTGCGTCCTCATTGGTTGGTCTGCCGATTGGACTTCCGTTGGACCAGAAGCGCTGGTTTGGGCTGGACAAATGGGACTTTTTCTCCTTGTACAGGTAGTCGTCTCACTGGTTTTGGCGAAAGCCTTGAAAGTAGAGCCCGCCTTATACCTCATGGCACTAGTCGGCGCTATCTATAGTCCTGCCTTTGTGCCACCGATCGCTACCACCACCAAACGCTATGATTTAGTGCCCACAGGCGTGTTCATCGGGTTGATTGGACTTGCCCTTGGAACACTAATCGGAGTTTTGTTTGCACGAGGGTTTGCATAGTGAGCAAAAGGGTGTGTATTTTCAAGCCGCAACTAGAAGTCTGTTTTGGCGTAAGCAAAAGGACCTAGAAGCCCAAACCTTAAAAACCAACTATGGCCCGTCGTAACAGAAAGAGTAGAAAAGCAGCCCAGGGAACCGCTGGTAAGAACGTGAAGCCAACCGAGGAAGAACTTCAACAAGAGCGCTCATTTTTCATGTGGGCAGGCGGAATCACTCTCGTCGTAGTATTGCTTATCTACTTCTTCCTTTTCTAGTAGCAACTTTACCCGCTACTTAGGAAGCTTTTCCTGCAAAAAGCTTAACAGCACATTTAGTCCGGCGTCAAAGGAGTCATTGTTATTGACCACAATGTCGCAGCTTGATTTATGCGGTTTTATGAAGGTTTCGTAGGAAGGCAACACATGCTTTTCATAGCGATAGAGCACATCTTCGAGTGGCAAAGCCCGCTCGATACGGTCGCGTTTTATGCGCCGACTCAACTTGGCCACATCTGATGCGTCGACGAATACCGTCAAATCCATTAATGCTCGCAATTCCGACTCGTGGAAACAGAAAAGTCCCTCAACGATCAGGATTGGATTGGGCTTAAAGACCAATACAGAAGAGACGTGCTCGTTCTTCCCCTCGGCCTCCTGATCATCGCGATAGACCGTTTCGAAAGTGTACTCTTGGCGCTGAACGGTCTCACCAGCCAACACTTGACGAATTTCTTTCGCCATCGTAGCTGAGTCAATGCTCGTTGGCAGATCAAAGTTATGCACACCCTTGTCGTCCACGGCCTGCGTCTCCATGGGAAAATAATAGTCATCCTGAGAGATGAACGTGGCTTGATCTCCAAGCTTCTCACGCAAAGCGCGAACGAAGCTTGTTTTTCCCGAACCACTCCCACCTGAAATTCCAACTACATACGTTGCTGCCATGTGGCAAACTTACGCGTACGAGGGTTTTCATCGCGCTATCTTGCCCGAACTAGGTATGGAAGCTTTCCCCACGATTACAGATCTTGTCCGCGGCCTCATAGGATTCGCGTTTTGCTTTGGAGCGGCGTATGCATTTAGCAGCAACCGCAAGGCGATTAACTGGCGACTCGTCGGTATTGGATTTGCGCTGCAACTCGTCCTTGCACTCTCGATTTTGAAGATACCGTTCGTTAGTAGCGTCTTTGATATCCTCGCCAGTTTCTTCCAAGGCGTACTAGCTTATTCTGAAGCTGGAGCACAATTTCTATTTGGAAATCTCATCACCGACTTAGATAGCTTCGGCTACATTTTTGCCTTTCAGGTGCTCCCAACCATTGTCTTTTTCTCTGCACTTTCTTCGGTTCTGTTCTACCTCGGAATCCTGCAGAAAATCGTGTATGGCTTTGCTTGGGTCATGAAAAAAACGATGGGACTCAGCGGTCCGGAAAGCCTCGCGGCAGCGGCCAATGTCTTTATCGGACAGACCGAAGCGCCGCTTGTTGTCAAGCCCTACCTCGACAACATGACCCGCTCTGAGATGCTTTGTCTTATGGTAGGCGGAATGGCCACGATAGCAGGTGGCGTGTTTGCGGCCTATGTCGGATTCTTAGGAGGTAGTGATCCAGCATTACAGTTGTTTTATGCGAAGCACCTTTTGACGGCAAGCATAATTTCAGCTCCAGCGGCAATTGTCATGGCCAAAATTATCTATCCTGAGACAGAGGACAAGCCGATTGATGATCAGATGCGCATGAGTGGCGATGTTGGTGACAACCTACTCGACGCGATTAGCACAGGTACCGTTGACGGACTTAAATTGGCGATCAACGTGGGGGCAATGCTGCTTGTATTTACGGCTTTAATATTTATGGCCAACAGTATTCTCCTGTGGGCTACGGATATGGTCAATGCTGGCTATAACGGGATCTCTGGCAATGAAGTCGATTGGAATGGGCAAATCTCCGCCCTTACCGATGGTCGCTTTGAAGGACTCACTTTTACCTACCTCATCGGTTTGATATTTAGTCCAATTGCGTGGCTGCTCGGAACTCCGACACAAGACATGGTGTTGGTCGGCCAGCTACTAGGACAAAAGACGGTGATCAATGAATTCGTCGCTTATGCCGAGCTCGACAATATGCGTCGCGCAGGCATCACGCTAAGTGATAAAGGGCTCTTGATTTCAACCTATGCGTTGTGTGGTTTTGCCAACTTTGCGAGTATCGGTATACAAATCGGAGGCATTGGAGCCATTGCGCCTTCACGGAGAAAACTACTTACTGAGTTTGGAATAAAAGCCCTAGTCGGCGGAACGCTAGCTTGTTTTCTGACGGCGGTTATTGCGGGCATTCTGGGCTAATGCACGCTTAATCTGTCTGATGTGACGCGTCTGGTG
>CALDUE010000010.1 GCA_937923485.1 uncultured Saprospiraceae bacterium | reverse complement strand
GAGACGAGACTCGGTTGCGAATTGCGTTTCGTTCCACTCGACATTTAAGACGTTGTCTGCGATGAGATCGATGGTGTAGTTGCGCCAGGTGTAGCCAACGGTTGCATCGATGACCTCATAGCCTCGCGCTACGATCGAGTTATCTTCATTCGCTGCGCGGTCTCCCAAAATGCGCAGATTGGCGTTTGCATGAAACCCTTTGGCAGGACTGTAGATCAAAAAAGTCTGAACCGTGAGTGGTGGCGCCAAGGGAATGCGATCTGCTCCATCAGGCTCGTCGATTGATCGTGCTCGAACTAAAGTCACGTCACCTCCGAAGTAAAGATTGTCGACGAGCGTTGCTCGGGCACCAAAATCTAGGCCCACGCGGTTAGATCGTCCGCTCGGCTCGACAACGCCTGCATCGCCAACGTAGACGAATTCTTGCTCACTGCGCAGGTTCCAAGCCGTGGCTCTTAAAACAATGCGATCGGTAGGCTTGACCACAATGCCCAAATCTGTGCCGTAAGCCTGTGGTTGAAAGGTCCGGCTGTCGTTTGCAATCACCAAACGCGTATCGTTAGCGTGGTAACCACTTCCTGCTTTCGCGAAAACTTGAAGTTTGTTATTTGGACTGTACGTGACGCTCACCTTCGGATTGATCGTAGCTGAATTATCTGATGTTGTTAAGCCACCTTCGAGTTGATCTTCATACGAGTAAAAGGTTTGGTCAACTCTTGCGCCAATAGTAGCTCGCCATTTTCCAATGGTGCTTGCGAGTTCTGCAAAACCAGAAAACGTGTTTTCGGAAATATCTCCAAACTGAATGCGCTCGAGTAGGGTAGTCCTATTCAAGGTTCTGCTCAGCTCAGAGTCGTTTGTAAAATCATGTCGAGATTGAACTCCTGCGGTGTAGTCCATTTCCTGTTCGCCAATGTCGAAGTGGTCTGCAAAAGACACCATCGAGCCTGCTAGTTTTCGGTCCTCACGCTGAACGATCTGATCGCCATTAATTGGGTCTTCTAAGAAGAATGTGAAATTGGAAAACAACTCGAAATCGTAGAGAGATCCGAAGACTTGTGCTTTAAAAACACCATCGTCGCCTACAACTTTTGAATACTTCGCACTGATGTTTGAGCGGCCAGTTTTTCCGCCTTCTGTATTATCAATAGCACCGAAGCGGTCGATCAGCCCGCTTCTCACTGCGCGCTCAGGAATTTGACCTGATGCCGTCCACGTACTCGTGAAATACGAGCCTGAGACCGATAGGAAAGATCCTTCAGCAAGTTTGAAATTGGTTTTGGCGAAAGCATTGTAACGACTTAAATCTTGTGGGCTATCAAAAGGACCGTCATATAACAGGCCTTCGACCGCGACATAAGCATCGCTGTTATCTTTGTCCCAGAGGGAAACCATGCCCACCCCTCTACGCAGCCCAAATTGTCCGCCTTCAAGCTGAAGTAAGTTTTGGCCTAAGCTTCTTTTTGTCTGTAAATTGATTGAAGCTGCTGTGGCAAAATTGCCTACGCGTGCATCATACGGCCCAAGCGTGTAATCCACAAATTCTACTGTCTCTGGAATCACAAAGTGAAGATCACTGTAGCCTTGTCCGTGTGCTTGACTCACCATGTTTACGGGGAGACCATCAACAGAAATAGCGATGTCGGTACCGTGATCAACATCGAAACCGCGCAAGAACATCTGCTCTGCTTTTCCTCCGCCTGCATGCTGTCCAATGAAAAGTCCAGGCACGGTGCGGAGTAGTTCTTGACTAGAAACAGCTGGTCGCGTAGCAACATCAATCCGATTGATCTCCTGTGCAACTTCTATATCTGGAGTAATACTAACGGTCGCGAGCTCCACAAATAGCGGTTCTAGCGACAGCTTTAGCGCTTGGCTGGGGTCTCCAACAATTTGTGTGCTCAAGGCAAAACCCAGAGCTTGTACTTCAATGGAGTCCCCGATTGCGACGTTCTCCAATAGAAAATGACCGAACGCATCGGTATGCTCGTGTGTTCCACTGTTGAGGTGATAGACGGTCGCATCCTCGATTGGGATTCCGTAGTCGTCGTATACGTACCCCTCGAAGTTGTTAGCGAAAGCAGAAGCAAATAGCGTGAGAGAAAGAAGAAGGAGTAGGGATAGTCTCATGTAAGCTGGTTAGCCATTGGCTTCAAAAGGAAGCACGATAGTAAGAGTTTATGTTGACGTTTTTTGTTCAGTAAACAATTACTAAGCGAAGGATATGTGAATAGATAAGCTGTAAAACAGATCACCTTGTTCTAGCCCTTTCATGCGTAGTATTCAATGATTTTGAGGGCTGTATAAAAGTTCCTAACACTGTCAATGCGTGTACTAGTCTCTTGAGTTTGTCGAAGCTTTCTCCACCTACGTCTTCAAAGTGCAGCTTTGGTGCTTCTGTGACCGCTGGGTTTGGTACTTTTGTGCTCGCTAAGCAGCTTTATTGTTGATTGGCTTCTTAGGCTTTCGCCAAAACCAATCCTGACGTTGAATTGCTTGAGGATATTGAAATAGGTTTTGGCGAAAGCTGACGAAAACTACATAGACCTAGCTAGAATAGGGCAGTAATGCCTTCATTTACTGGGCTTCACGAACGAATACACCGCATGGATCGCAATACGATCGTTGGCTTTCTATTGATTTTTGGAGTGATGTTGCTCTGGACGCAACTCTCCGCTCCTTCTGCTGAGCAAATCGCCGAGCAACGCTATCAGGATAGCATCGCTAATGTTGTCACCACGCCTGGTGCTGTTGCGGCTGCACCAACGCCTGCCACTTATGTTCCTGACACCTCAGCTCAGGGAGTTGCACTGGCCAATTCAACCTATGGAGCATTTGCTCCGCGCGCGAGTACGGCTGCTAAAGAGGTCACCCTCGAAAACGACCTGCTCAAATTAACATTCTCGAGTCTTGGTGGTCGCATCACTAAAGCAGAGATGAAGACTTACGACAAGTTGGTAATTGGCGAAGACAAGGAAGAAATTCGTTCTAAGGTCCAACTTCTAGAAAATCCAGGAAACGAGTGGACGTACAAGTTGCCAGCAACTGGAGCGGCTGGTGGCTTCGTGAATACTGGAAGTCTTCCTTTTGAAGTGCAGCAGTCGGGAAACTCAATCACCTTTACTGCTCCTGCGCAAGGTGGTGGATATTTTCAGCAGCTGTATACACTTGGCGACGACTACACGATTGATTACGCTGTAACAACAAGTGGACTCGCAGCAGCAACAGGTGCTATCGAAGCACTCGAATTGAAGTGGGTCAATTACCTCGGCAAGATCGAGCGAAACGTCCAATACGAGCAGCAAAACTCACTGACCTACTGGAAGGAATTGGATGAAAATCCTGATTACGTTTCTGCAAGTGGAGAAGATACCGAGATTTCTGATGGACGAGTAGTATGGGTAAGTAACACCAACCAATTTTTCAATTCAAGCCTTGTCGCAGCAGATGTACCCTTTGCATCGGCAACCATGAAATCTGCAGTTGAAGCTGAGGATTCGCCGGACCTCAAACGCTTAGAGACTATGCTCTCTATTCCGATGAATGCTAACGCAGGAACAGCGAATTATAAGTTCTATGTCGGACCGAATGAGTTTGAGCGTTTGCAGGCAGTAGGTTCTGATTTGGAAGACATCATCCCATTCGGATGGTCGCTATTTGGCACTGTGAACAGATGGATCATCCGTCCAATTTTCAGCTTTCTGAGTAAATACATCGGTTCAGCTGGACTCATCATTTTGACCCTCACGGTTCTTATTAAGTTGGCGTTATACCCGCTGACCTACAAGATGCTTCACTCGCAGGCAAAGATGCAGGCACTTAAGCCACGCATGGCCAAGATGAAGGAGAAGTTCAAGGATGATGCGCAGGCTCAGCAGATGGAGACGATGAAGGTCTATCGGGAGTATGGTGTAAACCCTGCGGGTGGTTGTATGCCGATGGTCTTGCAGATGCCGATCTGGTTTGCGTTGTATCGCTTTTTCCCTGCGAGTATCGAGTTCCGTCAAAAGAGCTTCCTCTGGGCGACCGATCTTTCTAGTTACGACGTTTTTGCGCAGTTGCCTTTTGAGATTCCATTTTATGGAGATCACATTTCGATGTTCACCCTGCTCTGGGTAGTGACGACGATCATCTATACCTACTACAACTCGAAGATGATGGACATGGGCCAAATGGCGAGCAATCCTGCATTGAAGTACATGCAGTACGGCATGCCAGTGATGTTCTTGTTCTTCTTCAACAGTTTCGCAGCGGGTCTAACAGTCTACCTCGTATTCTCTAACGTGTTCAACATAGCGCAGACCTTGATCACCAAGAATTTCATCATCAATCATGAAAAGATTGAGGCGGGTTTGGTGAAGAAGAAAGCGCAGCCGAAAAAGAAATCTGGCTTTGGTGCAAGGTTGGAGGAAGCTTTGAAACAGCAACAGGCTGCTGCAGCAAAGAAGAAGGGATCTTAGGTCATTAGATTTATCGTTCGATAAAAACGCCTTCGCAAGTAAAATATGCGAGGGCGTTTTTTGAACGGGGTATTGAGGTTCAGGTACCATTCAATTGGCTAGTGCTGAGCCCTCTCTCTGTTGGGTTTCAAGTTGTTCTTTGCTCTTCTGTGGGGACGGGGTCTTGCCCTCGCCTGGTGGGTGGGAGATCCACCCCCTGAAGCAAAACATCCCTTCTAGCGTCCGCCAATGAAGTGGTCCCACATCTGATCCCGTGCGAAGCACGAGGACCCACGCGCTCCGCGCGGGGCATCCGACATCCAAAATACCGATCGCTACGCGATCTTTACGTAGAGCGATTTCAAATACTTCCCCTCTGGAAAGGTAACTGGATGATCAACATCGTGCGCTGTACGCTCCAGTTCTTTCCAAGAGAGACCGCTATAATTCAGTGCATTCTTTTGTAGCTCATAGAAGCTCTCTGCATCAACTCTTGCTGAGCAGGAAGCGAGTAATAAGATGCCACCCTTTTCGACTAAGGGTACGGCGAGCGCTGTGAGTCGTTGATAGGCCCGGAGTGCGCCATCGACCTCACTCGCTTTTTTTGCAAAGGAGGGCGGATCGACAATCACCAGACCGTAAGTTTTCCCATCTTTTTGCAATTGAGCCATCACTTCG
>CALDUE010000009.1 GCA_937923485.1 uncultured Saprospiraceae bacterium | reverse complement strand
GCGTACCCACGCCTATACCCGCACCTGCATAGTGAAGATGTGCCCAGCGAGGCAGACTCCTCTGCTTTTCGAATACCTGTGCGAGCCACATGGCTCATTGGCGCCATCGGCTTTTGCTCCATGATGAGTGAGGCCAGTATTTCTGATTGGACGGCCAAGTATATGCTAGAGATCGCAGGAAGTGAGGAATTTATGGCGCCTTGGTCTTTAGCGGCCTTCGCTATTACCATGACTATCGGAAGACTATTTGGCGATCGATTCAGATCATCTTTAGGAGATCAACTCATTCTCCGCGGCGGATCGAGTCTAGCTTTTCTCGGAATGCTCATCTCACTGGCCTACCCTAGTCCTTTCACCACGATCCTTGGCGCTGCAATGGTCGGAACCGGGCTTTCAGTAGCCGTACCTATAATTTTTAGTCTGTCGGGAAGTATTCCAAGACTATCACCTAGCGCAGCCTTAAGTATGGTGACTTCGATTGCCTACTTGGGCTTATTCTTGGGTCCAGCAGTGATTGGCTTATTGACCGAGCACTTTGACCTACGCGTTGGCTATGGCTTCATACTCTTGGCCTTAGCGATGATGGTGGTCTTGACTTGGAGGTTGGAGCGTAGACAACAAAAAGAGGCGAAAACATAATTTTGTTGCGGTAAGCTGTTGGAATGGCTGTTTTTAAAAAAAATGACACCAATTTACATTTTCCAAGATTAGTGTGTATATTTGTATATATGAAATATACCTTAACGTTTTTTTTACTTTACCGCTGCTATTAGTTTATTCCCAGTCTAACTGGCTAGAAACTGAACCTGTCAACTTGGCTCATATGAATGAGGAGCTTTATGGAACTGACCCAGTTTGCCAAGATGGCGGAGAAACTAAAATCAGATTTTCCGAAGTGCAATCGACGAGGATTTCAATATTGTTATTAATAAACCAATTCAATATAAAATAAAACCAATTAGAATTGAGAACCAAAATTGGTCTTGGACATTGTCAGACATTAGCACTTTAGATGATTACACCCTAAAGGCATTTAATGGTGTCACGATGACAGCAGTTGGCCATACGTCCAAAAAAGACGATCCTCCTAGACTTATCATCGAAAACTTATCACTACCTGCAAATAATGATAAGTTTGGAGATCAAGAGGTGAGGGCAATACACATTGACTCCCCAGAAATAACTAAAACAAATAATGATAAAATTGTACGTACATTTTTTGTCAAAAATGAAATGAATCCAAATACAAGGCCTCCTTTTGACCCGAATAATCCCAATCAACTTAGGGAACCTACAGAACCAAATTGGTTTTACTATTGGAAGCAAACTCAGCCAATTCAAGATCTTTTAACTTCAAGCGGTCCAGTGACTATTTTTGATGTTAAAAATGGCAAATGTGATCCCATCACAAAATCTATTTCAAGCACTCTTCGATATGACAATCGCCTTAACTATGTGCCAGGAAAAGATATAATAAAAAATGATGAATTTTGAGGTGACCCGACGTATCATACTGTTCTTCCATCTGGCACATGGGGCTTTCATACTGGACTAGTGCCTGAGACGTCATTAGGAGGGTCGCATGAAGGATGCCCACAAGAATTATCTGATTCATGGATAATTACAGGTTATTCTCCCAGTATTATAACCGTAGGACCTGGAGCAGGGATGATTAAGCCTGGACCTGGCGGTCAAATTCAAGGAATCAGTGCGTTTTACGAAACAGTGGCGCATGAAGTCAATCACGCACTCTTTGACGCAACTCATTTTGGAGTGGGAGGAATCTTTGAAGATATAGACAATGACGGTTATGATGATAATTGGGAACGTGCTTTCGCAACAAATACCACCTACTCATTATATGTTAATTTAGGCATAACTTTTTCCGTTTGTCCTGCTCCGGAATGCAGTGACGAATACCAAGCGGATTATAGGAGTCTAGGATGCCTAAATATTGACAATCAAACGGGTATAGCAACCATTAATGAGGCGAATAGAGCGACGTGTAATTCAGGCACTTTATTCGAAGAACTTTTTGTGCGAGACAGAGCGAAACAACTATTGAATAATATTGAATCTGATCTGTCAAATTTCGATTGGTCGTATGATGACAAAACAACGTCTGTTTCTACTGAAAACTCAAACTGGTGATTATGAACAATTTTGCAAATATTTCATTTCTTGCTTCCCTTACAATTTTCTTCGTTTGCCAGCTACCTGTGTATGCGCAATTCAATACGGGTATATACTTCAGTGAAATATGCTCAGATAATGACAATAATTGTGTAAAACTGAAGCTCAATTCATTTTACTTCAATAATGTCCAAAGTGAATACGAAGTATATGTAGTAAAGGAGGGCCCTGGCGATGGTTACGAATACGCTTCCGAGCATATATTAGAACTTGGAGAAATAAAGGAAATATGCGACCTTAAATCTGGCCTCTATCATGTCAGAGTCTTAACAACTGGAAACTGTGAGGAAATATTTGAAATGCCTGTAGGGGATATATCTATTTATCCTATTAATCTCACTCCTCTAAAATCTGACTGCGAAACAGTTGCACTGCATATTGATTTGCCACCATCAAGCTCACAAGTAAATTGGTTTCTCGAGACTTCTAAAGGTTTTGAATTTTTAATCACGAATAACGGAGAAGATTACATCCCAGATCCATTTAAATGGGCACCAGGAGTATATATTGCAAATTTTCAGGACGGATGTAACGGCTTCAAAACAGGTAGCCATGAAGTAACTTGCCAAATAGAAGGAGACGTTCGAAGTACGGATGAGAACCTTCCAACCTCTTGTGCTAGCCAGGATGGAAGTTTACGTATCCGAACCATAGAGATTTGTACTGCTACCAATGGCGAGACTTCCATGCACTTGCGCAATAGTGCAGGACAAATTCTCTTACCGAACAAGTGGTCAATCTTTACAAATTTGGGATCTGAAGAGTACACGTTAGTTGTGGAAGATGAATTTGGGTGCTCCACAGATGTCCGTACTTTTGACTTTAGAGTTGAAGATTCCGACATAGAGGTCGATATAGAAATCGCAGACGCTTGTTATGATACAAATAATGGAGAGGTCGAAATCTGGGTAGGCAGTGAAAATCAAAATTACACGTACTCTAGTAATTTACCCAACCTAATGATTGAACCTGAATATAAGGGAACTGTATATTCTGCAACTAATCTCGCGCCTTCCAGTATTTATGAGTTTGTAATTACTTCAAACGAAGGTTGTGTTTTCAATTATCCTATTGAAATAGGAGAAAGAGACGAAAACCAATATTGGAGAGGAAGTATAAGAACAGATGTGACACATGGTTGCAATAGCGGAACATTAGGCAGTGTAGACCTTTACTTAGGATCAATTCCATTACCAGCAACAATATCATGGGATGAAGGACCACTACAGACTATCAATTCGGCAAATATCACAAAAGGAGGATTATCTTCGGGAGAACATTGCATTGAGATTACAAGTTACTGTGGAGCTTCAACCCTAAAATGTTTTGATATTTTTAATCTAGAAAATGATTTAGCATACTTTCTGCGTGTAAACGAAAATTGTAGAACAGAATTCAGATTTGACTACCAACACCCATTAACTAGAATGATCTCTAGCTTCACTTTTGGAGGCCAAACATACACAGATACAAGAACCTCTATTATTCCTTTAACAGACACAAACTATGAATTAATTGTCCGTTTCAAAAATTCCAGTTGTGTAATAACAAAATATATTTATACCACAGGGTCTCGCCCTATAATAGAATTAGATCCTCCATGTGAAGATTTTGAAGACGGGAAGATTACTTTTCGTTTTACAAGAGTATCTGATGATGTACCGTCTTTCGAATTTGATGGAAACCCTGTTGCGTTAGATCCAAGCCTAGATAACTATGTTGTGAGTTTTGATGGTTTAATAGCGCCTTTTAATTATAGTTACAAGTTAGTTTCTGGCGATTGCGTGATCGAAGATGGAATCCGACTTACTGGCTCAGGCATTACCACCGAAGTATCCGGTTTCGATGTTGGTCAGCAAACATGCCAGTATGATGTTTATTGCCAAGGGGATCTACTAGAAGGTAGAACTTGGACTTCCGAAATGGGTAATCGAATACCTTTTCGAAGTAAAGGAGATAAATGCGAAACCATGTTTACCTGCAATGGAAACGATGTTGACAGTGAAAAAGTAAGTATGAAGACTGTATCTGTTGGGGTATATAATCGATTACTTTCTACTGCTAGAGCTTCTGGTATTCACTTCCCAGCAGATGTTAATGACAATAAATGGTACAACACAGGGGGAATGCATGGATGTGATCGCGTTCGCTACTGCCCAGCTGACATGCAAATTAGGAGTAAATATTGGAGTACTTTTGCATCAAATGATAGAACGATCACTCAAGACCCTAATACTGGCTGCTTCACTCAAGACTGCCCGCTCTTCGATTCCACAGGATGCCTAACGGAAGAATATATTCCAGGAGGAGCTATTGGCCCATGGCAGCCTCCTATTGATCAGGGCCCTTGTACCGAGGTAAAAATCACTCTAAAGCAATTGGTCCTTTGGCATGATCAATTGCTCCTTGATAGACCAGATTATGATGATGATCCAGATGGGAATAATCTTTACAGACTGGCAAACGAGATATTTACTGACCTAGGCCTTGACGCGACTTACATTCCAACATCACCGGCAACAAACGGCCAGCAACCTTATCAGGATCCTTTGCTATGCACAAATGTCATTTTTTGTCGCGAAACCTTAGAAGTAAGGTCATTTGATAATTGGCGTAATTCATCTATCTGTGAACCAGCAAGCGGCTCAACTTTTTCTCCTTATTGTGTAGTCCCTCTACCTGGTTCTAATTTCTCCTCGTGTGATGGTCAAGATGGAGGATTTACTCAACTGCTCTTTACATGTAAGGATGAAGGCACGGAGTTTAATAACTATACAAGAGAATTCGTTATTTACGAACGCCCAATTATAAATACATTTTCAGGGTGCTACCCTGATGAAATTTTCAATTTAGAAACGTACCCAAGGCTTTCTCCTCCTGGCAAATCAGAATACTATGTTTTACGTCCATACTTCGCAGAACGTTACCACAAAAGCTTTGCTACAATTGTAGATCAAAACGGTACCAAATGGAGCCCAAAGCAATTTTCAAATTTCGGAGGATATACTAGCTATTCCCATAATGCCACACAAGAGTCTGAATCTGATTTAGACTTTATCCCAGGTACGCTCGCTGGGTCGGAACATCTGACAGCAGATGATGGATTCATACTCTCGCTTCATAAAAATGAAGAGTCACAGGGTTTTTATTTACTGAAAGACAATCAAGACAGCCCTGATCCTTTATTAATTTTTGAAGACAACTTTGTTGCGTACGAAGCAATCTCAAATGGCTTCGTTATGATAACAGCATCGAGTGTGGGGATAGCTAGTTATGAAAATTTATCCTTGCACCGCGTGAGTTTTGAAGCTGGGGATGCGTTTTCATATGACCAGCAAGATTTGACTGCAGCAGCAATTACTTCTACCAAATTACATCTAGCTAATGGAATACCTTACGCTATTCTAACAAGCGAGAATGAAACTATTACGGTTAGTGGAAGCTCTGTATCTCTTGGTCAGACCCTTCAGTCATCCAACAAAGCATATGATGAACAGGTTTTGGCATTTCCTAAGCAACCTACAGTATCTATTGCAATAGATACGAGTGAAAATGATTTATTGGCTTTAAGACATCTTGATTCTCAAAACCCTCTATTTTTAGTCTCTGGAGAAAATGGAAGAATATTCCCACTTTCGCACGAAGGACATCAATCTCGTTTTTTGGTTAGTGGTGCTGAATCAATCTCGCCATATGGATCAGCAGATGTAAGCACTATCACTCTCGATGAATCCATCATCTATGAAATAGTTACTTCTGCAAATGAAATCATTAGCTCTGCAGCGATATCTGACCTTAAAGGAGCGATCTTGCGTGAAGTGTACCACGTAGGTGATGATTTGTTTACAGCAGCAATTGACCTTAAAGGTGATCAACAAGGGGAATACTTCGATAAACGTGTAATCAATAATTCCCCTTTTTTACAGTCAGTAGCCATTGACTTCATCTCAGGAAAATCAGACGCTGATGCACTACGTAATCGCTCATCAAGCATTACTGAATTTTCAACCGAATCCTCAGAAAATACGAATTTCTCATGGAGTTTAGCTCCAAACCCAGCTGGCCGATATTTAAATATTCGCTTTAAACTTAGTGAGGAGGAAAGCAATGATGCGAACCTCTCTATTGTCTCAAGTGCTGGCCAGCGCCTTATTGAGCAAAATATAAAGTTTAATGGTCAGGTAAGTAAATCGGTTGAAATTGATATTTCGAGATTGCCTCCTGGCACCTACATTGCCCAATTAATTTCTCCCAAAATCGGTTTGGAACACAAGCAATTCATAGTTCATCGATAAGCTGTTTAAGCACCTACTCACTCGCCAACACACGCTTCAATTTG
Organism: uncultured Saprospiraceae bacterium; assembly: GCA_937923485.1. Lineage (GTDB taxonomy): Bacteria > Bacteroidota > Bacteroidia > Chitinophagales > Saprospiraceae > CALDTK01. The sequence continues at coordinate 1,299 of CALDUE010000009.1, read as the reverse complement.
TCCATTGCTAGGACGTTGTCGGGGTGGTTGATACTCTCTTCGATGTCCAGCTTTTCCCTGTGGGTAAGGTGGAAGGTCATGCTCGCCGCATCGCGATCATGAGCTGGTCGATAACTAAAGCGGATGAAATCGAAGTTGTCCTCCCCAAACAAATCATAGAGTAAGCCTACGGTTTCATCGGTCTGAAAGTCTTGCAGCGACATCAGTTGCCCAGCAACACCAAGCGGATTGAAAAAGCTTTGAATCCAGCCTTTAGGCTCGTGGTCTACGACGCCTTCAAATTTTTCTAGTGTACTCACCTGTACCATCGCTACTCCACTCGTGTTTTCAAGTATCCAGTCACGGTATACCTGCAGAAATCGACTCGCTTCTAAAACACCGAAGTTGTCACGAAAACCCGCATCCATCACCTCAACAGGCGGTGTACTCGGCAGGTACACGTTGGGAAGTACATACGGATAGGTCGCATTCATGCGCAAAGCCGTTGTAAACGACAATTTTTCTGGACGGCAGTTTTTAAAAAGCGCCCCAAAATCTACGGCATCGACTTCGAATTCGGCCGTTCGACCGACAGCGACGGGTGGTAGCGTTAAGTGACTTACTCCTAAAGGAGAAATGATTAAACGGCGCGCATCATTAACAATTGATGGAGTGAGTAAGAGCATCGGGATTAGGGCAGAACGTTCTGCAATTTCATAGTCACCAAGAGATTTATTTAAGGCACCATCTAAATTATCATGCAACTGCTGCTCAAAGGCATATCCACGATCTTTTTGATAGCTATCACCTTCATATTCAAAAGTACCCGACGGCAAGAAAAGATCTTTTGATACAATCGAAAAAGCTACACTGTTAAGCAAATCTTTTCCCACCACTTGAAGATGGAATGAGTCTTCAGCGGGTGTTGTCAAGACCCGATCTTCAAACTTTCTATTTTCTTCTGGAAAATCTGCTCCAATTTTCAGTTTCGACGCTATTCCACTTTCGTCAAAACCTGCCAATGAAACTTTTACAGCTTTGGGTGTTTGTGGCTGGTTTTGGCGTAAGCTGACTTCCCTCGCGCCTCTTGACCCACTCCCTTCAAGCTGACCGGAATTCATGCCCAATGCATTTACTTCAATCGCCTCCAAACGCTTACCAAGCTGTATTTCTCTGAAATATGCAGCACCGATCATGCCTCCACTCGCACCGCTGATGAGGCTGGTATGCATAAACATTTTACCGCCTGTAGCGCGCTGTGCCGACTGAAGCACGTTGGTCGTCCAAAACGTAGCCTTCAGCCCGCCACCACTTACACAA
>CALDUE010000008.1 GCA_937923485.1 uncultured Saprospiraceae bacterium | reverse complement strand
TACAGCGCAGCTAGAGCAAGCACGAGTAAAGGTCAATGAAGAACTTTACAAGTTAAATAAAGATCGCGTTGCCTATCAAGAACTGAGAAAGGAATATGGACAAGCGCGGTCGGTAGAATTACTGCAAGCACGCTCTGACTTACTCAGCGATAGTATCACGGTTGAGCTTTCTCGCCTCACTTATCAGAATGCGTTGAGGTCATTATACAACGCACTAGATGCTTCACCAGAGACCTTCGCGGGCAGAGATCTTGCTGACTCACTCGTCTTTGAACCAAGAGATTGGGAGCTCAATCGCGTTGAAAAACTCATTGATTCGAGTTCTACTATTCAATTGTTGAAGACGCAGGAGTTGTTGGCCGTAACGAATACAGAAATTGCTCGCACTGCATTGAAGCCTAGCATTACTTTAAATGGTGGACTCATTTACACCGAAACTGCGTTCAGACTCAATGGAGAAGATCCTCGAACGATGCTTCCTGCCGAATTAATTTTTGGAAATAACAGATCTGCATCAATTGGAGTACAAGCAGCTTACACCCTTTGGGATGCTGGTGCACGTAAGCGAGAGGTTGAGAATTCCATTGTAGAGGAGAGGATCGCTAACATCAATGTCCGTAACGCAAAAGAAGATGCAGATGTAGAAGCTAGGAGCTTGTTGGCAACGTATGAGACTCAACAGCAGCTGCTCGATTTACAAGACTTGCTCATTGAAACCGCAGAAGCAAACTTGGCCCTTTCTGAAGAACAACTTCGCGCAGGTAACATTAACAGCTTCGACTACCGAACTGTACAGCTGGAGTACATCAATGCGCAGTTGATTCGCCTACAATCTGTATTCGATATTCTAGTCACAGACTTGAATTTGCGGAGGTTGACAGGCACTTTAGTTAATTAGAAAGGCATGTAGAATTTAGGATTCCGCTATGCGTTGTCAAGGCAGCTTACACTGGTACGCTCGCGTTAGTACATTTGAAATGCGTATGCACCTTTATTCTACTCGGTTTCTACTTCTTTTCGGTTGCATGTTCTGGTTGGCGTCGGCCTCTAGCCAGTCGTTGCGTCTAAACGAGGTTGTATCAAGCAATAAGAGTGGTTTAAGAGATGAAGATGGTGATTTTAGCGATTGGATAGAGGTATTCAATGCCACAAATCAACCCATCGATTTAGGTCAATACGTACTAAGCGACGATGAGATGAATCCATTGAAATGGACCTTTCCATCTCTTACACTAGGCCAAGCTGAATACTTGATCATTTTCGCTTCTGGAAAGAATACAAATGCTGGAGACAACTTCCACGCTAATTTTCGGATAGCTGCTGGGGGTGAATCCTTGTTGCTTTCCAAGTTAAATGGCGAGCTGGTTGACCAGGTTACCTTACCACCTTTGGGAGATGACGTGGCCTTCGCACGCATAGGCAACAGTAGTGCTAATTGGAAAGTCACTACTCTTCCTACTCCTCGGGCTTTAAACCTTACTAATCGATTGACCTTCTCTCACGAGGAAGGCTTTTACGAAAGGCCTTTTCAATTAAGCATAGAAGGTGATTCTTTTGATAAGGTATATTTTACGCGGAATGGGAATATGCCAACTCCTTTAGATGAAGAGTATACTGGTTCATTATTTATTGATTCACGTGTCGGAGATCCAAATGTGGTTTCTGAAATTGTAACAACTGCTTCCTCAAATGATCTAAGTTATCAAGGCTGGGAGTCACCAGCTGTGGAACTTCATAAGGGTCATGTGTTGCGATTTGCATCATACGATTCTGGGCAGTTGACTAGTCCAGTTTACACGAAAACTTATTTTGCGGATGGGAAGCTTAATGATCGATACTCAGTACCTGTTGTATCATTAGTTGTAGATTCTAATAGTCTTTTTCATTACGATACAGGCATCCATGTTACTGGTGTTAATTTAGATGAAAGTACGCCGATTGACATTGAGTTTTCTGGTAACTCATTTATGAGAGGTCGAGATTGGGAAAGGGATACTCACTTTTCTTTTTTCGAATTAAATGGAAGTTTAGGAGTTTCGCAAGCTGCGGGCCTGCGAATTCATGGCGGAAAAACGCGTCAGGCGGCTCAGAAATCTTTTCGATTGTATGCGCGATCGGCATATGGAAAATCAACATTCGAGCATCAGTTCCTAAAAACTCGTGATCACGAGAGTTATAAGCGACTGGTGCTTCGAACAAGTGTAGGTGCCTGGAAAGGGCCTTCTATAATTAATGATGTTCTTGCTAATCGCATCGTTAAAGGTCTAAATTTTGAGTCCCAAGAAAATCGCCCTGTGGTCGTATATCTCAATGGAGAGTATTGGGGCTTGTACACGCTGACCGATAGAATCGATGAGAATTTTCTAGCCTATGAGGTTGGTGTAGATGCCGATGCTGTCGATATATGGGATTGGTCGCAGGGAGATTATTACGAGTTAGTGGACTTTGCTGAAGAGAATGATTTGTCGATTGATGCGAATTATCAATTCGTACTTGATCAAGTTGATATTGATAATTTTATTGACTACCACATTGCACAGCAATTTTTCGCAAATTTGGATTGGCCTGCGAATAACAGTGCTCATTGGAGAAGAAAACCAAATGAGAAATGGCGTTGGATCTTTTATGACTTGGATGCAGGTCTTTCTTTCCCAGAGCAGAACATGTTTGAGCACATGATGTTTGAAGCCCCTGCGGATGGTAGTTTTAGTGCGGATAGATTTGCTAGCACTCTCTATAGAAATTTGCTTGATAATGAGATTTTTAGAGCGCGGTACACTTCGCGCTTCTCAGAATTATTATCTAAGACGTTTAGTAAAGATTCGACACTCGTTCATTTGTCGCAAGTTATGGATGAGTACGAGTCTGAAATCTCTCTTCATGCGGAGCGGTGGGGTGATCCGGTAAACGAATTCGAGTGGAAGGACGTAGTTGCCGATGAAATAGCAGCGTTTTTAGTTAGCCGGCCATGTATTGTGCGTGGACAACTGCAGGATTTCTTTGACCTAGACCATGTTGATTTTGATTGTAACTCAACATTTCTACAAGACGAAATAAGTATTTCGCCTAATCCTAGTAATGGGATTTTTGAAGTACAAAATGAATCAAGTAGGATAGGATTTATATCCGAAGTTTATGTTTTCAATACGATCGGACATCTTGTTTTCGCGAAAGCTGGTGAAGTTCTGATGCCAGGTGGCAAATTTCAACTTCGACTCTCTGATGTAGCTAATGGATTCTACATTCTGACATTTGTCATGAATGGCGAGAGAGTAGAGAAACGCATTATAATCAGCGGAAAGTAGCTTTTCCGCGCCTCAAATCAGCTTGTATCCCAATTTAGGGTATTGAGATTGTGTGTAGTTGGGTAGATATTTACATCTTCGTTCTCTGTTTCGCCTAAGGAGTTATGTCACAAACGCTTTCTATCGTAATACCAGCCTATAATGAGGCTCGTACGATCCATTTCATATTGGATCGAGTGCGAGATGTTGTGCTGCGTGACGGTTTGCAGAAGCAAATTATCATTGTAAACGATTGCAGCTCAGACGATACGCCAGATGCTGTAAGAAAGTATCAGACTGAACATCCAGATTTTCCGATTGAATTCTTGGAGCACGAGGTCAATAAGGGCAAGGGTGCCGCCCTGCATACAGGTATCAAAGCTGCAACGGGCGATTATGTCATTATTCAAGATGCAGACCTTGAGTATGACCCTAGAGAGTATAATGACTTGCTGAAGCCGATTCTTGAAGGAAATGCAGATGTCGTATATGGAAGTCGATTCATAGGAGGAAATCCCCACCGAATTCTATTTTTCTGGCATTCGATCGGCAATAAATTTCTTACCCATCTCAGTAATGCCGCTACCAACCTGAATCTTACAGACATGGAGACGTGCTACAAGCTGTTCAAGCGAGAGCACATACAGTCTCTTAGCCTTCAGGAAAATCGCTTCGGTTTTGAACCTGAGGTTACAGCAAAGATTTCTCGTATACCTGACATCAGGATCTATGAAGTTGGTATTAGCTATTATGGTCGCACCTATGCCGAAGGGAAAAAGATCAATTGGAAAGACGGGGTGCGCGCGCTTTATTGCATTACGAAGTACGGGCTGTTTGGCTCGTAATAGTTCGTAAACCAACCGATAAACTCGATACATTGAATAAGGCGCCGTCATTTCGAAACGGAGCGGCTGTACTAGCATCCGTACTGCTTACTGCGGCAGGGCTAGCTTGGCTAATCGGACCGTTGTTCTGGGCTCCGAATACGCACCTGTTTACGTTTGGCGGCGATGGCCTCGTTCATTATTACGATGCAGCATATCACTTGATGCATGGTAAGCAAGGAGTGATGCTAGATGCAATGCTCTATCCCAACCAAGAGCTTCTCTTTCTCACCGATGCACAAGGTGCGTGGCTAGTTGTATGGCAATGGATTTCGAGAAATATCGTCGACCTGTCGGCATATATAACAGGTCTGATTCATACCACCAACAACATAGGTGTCCTCTTGGCTACACCGTTTGTTTATGCTATTCTGAAGAGGCTTGGGTCAACAACGCTTGCCGCTTTGCTATTCAGTCCTTTAATCGTGATCCTCAGCCCACAGATGATGAGATTTGGCGGGCACTTTGGATTAGTCTATCCGTTCGTGATACCAATAACCATCTGGTGGTTACTGCGAGAACGGACCAAACTTGATTTTAGGGATGTTTTAGTCACCTTAATTCTCTGCTTTTTCATTTTCAATAATCCCTACGTTGGCTTTAGTGCAGGACTGACGCTACTCGTATTTGGTGGCTTCGGGCTATTAGAAATGCTTGGTCGCAAACAAATCAATAGTAGAGTTCTTATTCCTTCTTTTGGGATGGGAATAGCGCTAATATTACCGTATATCTACTTCAAACTTAATGATCCTTTCTTGGATCGAATCGGCCTTCAGTGGGGCGTTTTCAATTTTAGAACAAGTATACCAGGTAGCGTTTTCCCAGACGTTTCTATTCTTTCAAAAGTATTTGGATTGACTCCAGGTGTAGAATTTGAATCCATACAATACCTCGGGATCATACCTATCGTCGCAGTACTTGGAGGATTGGCCTATATGTTCTTTCGGTTTTTAAAGTCCTTGTCAATTAGGCCAGTTTCCGCTGCTGGAAAAACATGGAAAGTCTATTCGCTTAGTGCTTTATTCGTCTATCTCCTCTGCTTCAACTGGTCCATATCATTAGATACACAGTTGCTGATTGAACGCTACGCAGGATTCTTGCTGATGTTCAAAGCTGTACCAAGACTTGCTTGGCCATTCTATTTCGTGATTGCGATAACAGGAGCCTTATACCTTTCCAGATTTTTGACCTGGTTGAAAGAGCATAGTCCAGCAACCTCCTATGTAGTATTGGCAGGAATTATAGTCTTTTATTGCATTGATATAGGCGTCTTCTTTAACAAGAAATATGTGACCGCGCATCATAATTTATTCAGTCTTTCTGATTTCAAAGCCCTAGATAATGATATGAAAAGTCAAGGTGTTGAATCAGGTGATTTTCAAGCGATTTTATCCGTACCACGTCAAGTTTCTTGGAATAGTAACGTGTATACAAATTGGAAATGGGCTACGCACTTCGCATCCACCAAAACCTCAGTGGCATTGGGCTTGCCAATGATCAATGCAAACCTTGGGCGAGCACCAGTTCGGCCATTAGTTGACGTGACTCAACTCATGTCTAGGCAAGAAATTGATAGGGCGATATTGCTAGACGCTTTGCCAAATAACAAACCACTCTTACTAATACACGGGATTGCTGATACCGTGCTCTCTGACGGCGAACGGTTTTTGATGAACTATGCTGATACCGTTTATACAAGTAAATTATTTACCGGCCTTCGTTTGGAGATAGATACGCTGCGTAAATACTCAGGTACACTTGCACACAGTCCTTTGAGTTTTGAGGCCGAAGCGGGCAAAAGAGGAGATGTTTCAGAAGAGAGCAATCTTTCAGGCTATTCAACAGATACCACCGTTCTTTTGCTAAATACGGTGCGAAGTGAAAAGCAAGGAAATACGTATAGAACGGTAATGAATTCTCCAAAATTGGATTCAGCTGCTCAAGTTGTACTTTCTGGATGGATCGCTTGCTCTAGCTACCGATTTGATCAGGGGACCCTCTCAATAAAGGCTTTTGATAGCCTTGGTGTGGAGCGTAATCTAGATTGGTTGGAAGTACGCAGACTTCCAGATGCAAGTAACGGTTGGTTTTATCTAAACCGAGAATATGCATTACAGGCAGGTGATAGCTTAACAGTAACGCACGCTGCACCACAACATATTCTGTTAGACCATTTCGGGTTTTACAATCGATAACATGAGCGCTAGGATTGTAAAATTTAGTCTGCGTCAGTATAGCAAGCAATATATTCTTGTGAGCATTATTAAGCTTTGGCAATCACAAGCTTAGCCCATCTGCTTTTTCACCGTTTCCAATACTACGCGCAATGTCTCACCTGCACGCAGGATGTCCATATACGTATTGTAGAGTGGGGTAGGAGCCAAACGAATAACACCTGGGCCTCCTTCTTGCGTAGGTTCGCGCCAATCACAGATGATACTGGCCATTTTGAGAGCATCAAAAATAGGCTTCCCAAGTGGACCGTGTACTGCAACACTCAGTTGACAACCACGGTGCTTAGGCTCCGTTGGCGTAATGATCTCAAAAACCTCGTAATCAGGGTCAGCACGATTGATCATGAATTCCAAGTAGCCTGTCAGATTGCGACTCCGTTCACGTAAGCGCATAATGCCCGCATCATCAAATAGCTCAAGACTTGAGCGTAGCGGCGTCAGTCCAATCACGGAGGCATTACTCAATTGCCAGCCTTCCGCTCCTGGCATTGGATCGAATGGACCGTCCATGTTGAAGCGGGTCGCTCTGTTATGTCCCCACCATCCCGCAAGTCGGGGCGTCTCTGGATTTAACCCATGTGTATCGTGCACGAAGATCCCTCCTGGAGCCCCAGGACCTCCATTCAAGTACTTATAGCTGCACCAGACTGCAAAGTCTACATTCCAGTCGTGCAGCAGCATCGGCACATTGCCAACCGCGTGAGCGCAATCCCAGCCCGCTTTCGCGCCAACGGCATGCGCAGCTTTGGTAATGCTTTCCATATCAAAATACTGCCCAGTGAAATACTGGACACCACTCATCATGACAAGAGCCAATTCATCGCCAAGCCCACCTATTGTCTCCGTGATCTGATCCGTATCGAGGATATAGCGGCCATCCTCAGGATGAATCTCTACGATAACATCTTTGGGGTCTAAGCCGTGCCACTTAACGTGACTTTCAACAATAAACCGATCGCTAGGAAAAGCACCAGCTTCCATCAAGATCAGCTTACGTTCACCTTCAGGACGATAAAAACTGGCAAGCAGCAAGTGCAGATTGGCGGACAATTCGCCCATTGCAACGACCTCAGATTCATTGGCACCAACAATTTTAGCGAGAGATTTCGTAAAAAGAGTGTGATAGTCTACCCACTTGGTATCCCCAAGAAAGTGACCTTCTACGGCAAATCGATTCCACCGATCCATCTCATCTTCAATCAAATCTGTTGCTGCCCGTGGTTGTAAACCCAGTGAATTACCTGCTAGATAGGTTACTGTTTTGCCGTCTCTCGCAAGTCCGAGCGGTAGAAAAAACTTAGCTTGATAGCCGCCAAGTTCGTCTTCTTGATCTCGAGCGCGGGCAAAAGTGAGTGATGCTTGATAGTCCATTGGCGGGAAGATATAGCGTGCAGGATAACTTTAACGATGACTTTTAGCGCAAGCGGAATCTATCAATTCCACTACAGAAGTATTCCATAATTTGATAACCTTTGAGGTTACGCTAAGTAAAAGCCATGGAGAGCGTTTTCATTATTGTATCTTTGTAACCTGCTATGGACACTTGGAGAACATCTACACTACTGGTTATCGGAGCCTTCATACTCTCGATTCTGTTCTTAATATTCTCTAAGAGTTCCCGCGACAGCAGCAGAACACAGCTTAGAAGTCACGTAGAGAATGAAATCTACAGTCCGGCAGCTGCAGATCCTGACTTACGTAGCCCTGAACTTGCAGATCGAGTGCGTGCTAGCGCAAAACCAAAGCCTCGTAAGGCGGCGCAGAAGAAGACTATCCCCGCTCCAAAGCCTCGTAAAGTGCAGCCAAAAGCTGTGGTGTCAAAGCCAGCGAAGCCTGCGCCTGTCAAGAATGCAAACGTACCTGACGGTCACCACTACTTTGTGATTGTCGGGACATATTCAAATCCTCAAAATGCTGAAAGGGCCCTCGCTGCTTTTCAGAAAAAGGAAGCCGGAAAGCCTTTTGTTGGCGTTTTCAACGATGGGCGAAGTTTCTCTGTAGTCGCCCAAACGTTCAAAGAGGAGGCTACGGCTCGGAAATTTGTGAAATCCTTACGCGATGATCACAATTGGACGGAGGCCTACATTAATTACGTCACGGATTAATGCATCCCCTTAGAACTAGGAGTTTTTTATTCGCCTTCTTAGCTGTTATAGGGTCTACCTTTCGGTAAAACCTAAAGTGTGGCACTCACGCCCCGAATGCTTGTTTCCAAGCAAGGATACCTCCTTCGACGTTAATTACATTCTTGCATCCGTTATTGAGCAGAAATGCTTGAGCTTGCCCACTGCGGGCTCCAGAGCGGCAATGAATGATAATCTCCTTGTCCGTATTCTGAAGCTCGTCCAAGTGATCTGGTATGGTCGCAAGTGGTATTAGACGAGCCTCAATGTTAGCTTCTTCATACTCGTGAGGTTCACGCACGTCGATGAAGATAAAATCTTCCTTAGCATCAATTTTTTTCTTGAGAGCCTGAACGTCAATTACTTGCATGGTAAAAGGTATTGGTAAAAATGTGGTAAAAAGCCTTAGCTGGTGCTAATATACGATTACACGTTCGCTGTAAACCTGCTGTCCTTGCTCATTTTTAAGTTGAAGAATGTACATGCCAGGAGTAACGTTAAGATTGATTTCAGGCTGAGCGAACATTTGTTCTACCATTCGTCCAGTCAAGTCGTAAATCTCCATGCGGAGGTTCTGAGCATCATCGGGAAGACCCAAGAATTGAACTTGCCCACGACTAGGGTTTGGAAAGAGTTTTAGCGAAAGCTGATCAACATCTTTCGTAGAACTCGAATTTTGAAGTTCTTCTGTAGAAAAGACTGGTCGAATCATCAGACTTGCTTCCACGTCTGTGATGAATTCATCTGTTCTTGAAAAGCCAAATCCAAAGTCCGACCACACCTTATCAAAATTGTCATTGGACAAGTCGAGTCCTACCTGAATTGGACTAATGTCATCGCTAATCTGTTGCCAACCGACATAGAATGTACCAGGCTGGAGGATGAGCTCCGTTGGCTCACCTGCTGAATCTTCAAGTCTATACGTCGTAAATGCCTGCAAAGAATCGCCCACATCAGAGGGGAAAAATGGCCTGACGAAATCTTGCTCGTAAATAGGCTCTTCATCTGGTCTACCCAGGCCTTCAGAATCTATGTGGACGACAATAGTGATCAATTGACTGGAGGCATCAAGGTCATTCAAACGTGGAAATGCATAGCGAATACCTCGCAGAGTATCGGCCACAAATAGGTCGTAGCTCACCAAGGATACGTCTCCTACACCCGAATTAAACAAGCCCAACTCAGCACTACCGTCATCGTAAGCATAGAAATCATCTATGCTAACCGTGGTGCTTGCCGTGTCATTGCGGAGCGTTGCCTCCAAGCCTATCTGATCTTGGTCAATTCCTAAGACGTAGGAAGTCGTAAGCTGTTTTGCAGAGGCGCGATCAAGACCATCCGCTAGGCTTCTAAACGTCGAAAGTGGGGCAGGAGGGATAGTAACGTCGGCAGCAGTAAACCCAGGATCAAGATTGAATTGAGCCGCTGTCAAAAGCGCGGCATCTAATAGCTGGGCGTCATTGGCGTCATCCACTTTAATCTCACTCGTACTCACGTTATTTTGAAACCCAAAGTGATTGAACAAAGCAACTGGCACATCACTACGGATTAAGCTAGATCGGCCTTCAAATTGCTCGAATGGGATTGCCGTAAACGGAGTAAGAATACTTGATGGTGGCGCACTGAGCGCGATGTCGCGGAAGTCAGGCCCAGCATCGGTTGCTTGCACAACCCTCACGTAATCAAGGTTAAATACATCCAAGCCTCCATTCAGATTAGCAAACATCTCAAAGCGGATCTGAAACTCATCGTGAAAAAAAGCTGCACTGTCAATCGGTACACTTACGAATCGAAAACTGTCATCAGTAGTTCCAGTCTCCGATCCGCTATGCACATTGAATTCGACCCATGTGCCGTCTTCGGTCTTACCTGAAACCACGAGCTCGTCGTTCTGCTCAGGAGCGAGGCCTCGACCCCCAATTTGGTAGTAATATTTGAGGAAGATGTTACTCGTCTCATCGAATGGCGCCAAGTTGATAAACGCAGAGGTGAGGACATCAGTCTGTCCAAAGCCTACTCCGTAAGGTTGTCCATTTGCATCGATGCCATCAAAAGTTGCCGCACCGATACTTGGTGCTTCCAACGGAAATCCATCATTGATAAAAACATCCTTATCGAGCCAGAACCGAGGATCAGTTACAAATCCACCTTCACTAAAATCGTCAAGGAAAGGTAGCTCGATAGTCGGACCTGTTATGGTGACTGTAATATCTGTCGAGTCACAGGTGCCAAAATCGTCGCAAATCACAACAAGTAGGGCGTCAATTCCTGGGCCTCTAGAGGATTCATACAATAGGCTGTCGCCAGGTGCAAATTGAGTGAAGCGTGCGACACGGTCGTCGACAAATTCATAAGTCCCATTGTTAATTACGCAACCGCAGAACAAGTTGCCGTCTGGAGTATTCAAGCCAAATACTTTAACATCTCCTCCCGCAATGGTGAGGGTTTGTCCTGTTCGAGATCCTGGCAATCCCACACCGACGATGAATTCGAGTGGAGAAATCTCACCACCAGAATCTACAAGTTCGATTTGTAGGGTATCGAAGCCTCCCATCGAAAGGTTGGCGGTAGCTGCAAAAATTAGTGTGTCCCCTTGCAATGTAGCATTACCGAAAGCGGGGCTGGGCGTGCCAACAAACATTGCATCGGAGAAAAAGCCATTGGGATCTAAGAAAAAAGATACGGTTTCCCCTGTAAGCAAGGTGTTTTCAGGAGGAAAACAAGTCGCTTGTATTTGATTTAATTGCTGGCTAATAGCTTGCGTTGATGTGCCTCTGTCTGGCCAATAGGTTATCCCCGGTTGGGCATATGCGGCTTTCGCCAAAACCAAAATCGAGGCAATAAGGAAAAATCTGAGGAACATACGCAGTGGGCTTGCAGTGGGGCTTAGCTGTCTAATAGGGTGTTATCCTTGAGTAACGCAAGGCTAGGCTAGCGTGTTTCCTCCTTTAAGGTTTCTAAACTACAATGCCCTCAGGTTAAAGGCTGTCGCAGTCCTCTGGGCGCTTTGCAGTAAGAAAGAGATGAACCTCTGACTCGAAAGGTATAGTAGCTCCAGGGCTGTAAGGAGGATCCTGGCGCCAGATGTAAGCCAATTCTTTGTTACTAACGGTTGCATCAGCTTGTATGCGTCCTGTTCGCAGGCGGTAATCTTGAATGAGGAACTTAGCCTCTTCTAAAGTGAGGCATGTCAGTTTGGGTACGTCAGCCAAGCCGCCAGCTTTGCTTGTCACTGTAAACTCCAGCATCGACCCCTTTGGAATCTTAAACCCAGCTTTCAACTCAGACTCAGAGACTTCCCTTCCTTCATAAAAAACCTTGAGGATGGTATTGGCTTGGTATCGGTTGCTGTATACACGTTCCTTCACTTTCCCTTGAACGTCGAGCATGGTCAATTTTCGGAGGTAGCGATCAAAGTCGTAGGTGCCTGCGAGTGATGGCAATTCAACTTCGTCGGCTATTGCTTTAGTTACCGTCAGGTATATACGTCGATCTTCTTTTACAAACGATCCTGGCGCAGGATCTTGACGTAAAACGACATGTGGTGGTCGGTCTACTAAGAACACGGAATCAATGATTTCTAATCTAAAACCCGACCGCTCAATCTGCAAGGATGCATCGTTGAGCTTCATGTCGATATAATTGGAAACTTCTAAGCGTTGGCCGTGATTCGTATACCACTTCAAACCTGCATTTAGTAGGAAGAAGCTAATGGCAACAAGGCCGATCAAGGTCACCACAGTCTTCAAAAACTGTCGACTCATGAAAAAGCCCAACACGCTCTTAAGCATACCTGGCTCCGCAGGTTTGTTCTTGTCTGGAACCGAGTTAGACGATTGATCCATAGATGACAAACGTACGAGGTTCTGACCTTATGCGATGTATCGCAATTTAGACAGCTGCTAAGCTTCTGCCAACTTTGCTTGCCTCGCCCTTCCGTAGGCCATGATTTGGTCAATGAAATCAAAGGGAGTGTAGCCTTCAATTGCAGCCTGATGGTAAATGCAGGTTGCTGGGGTCATGCCCGGTAAGCTATTCACTTCAATGATGATAGTCTCAACGCGGCCGTCAGACCAAGCACGCACAAACGCATCAATTCGAGCGTATCCTTCTACGCCTAGCAGCTGAGCCGCCTCGCCTAGCGTCTTTCGCACCTGCGCGGCAACGTGCTCGTAGCTGATCTCACCAAAAGCAAATCGAGCGGGAGTAATGTTTTGCCCCTCTCCCGCAAGAAATTTCTCTTCAAGCGTCAAGATTTCTCCCGAGCTCAAGGCTTCGGAAGGCTGGAAAATCTGGTACTCTTTGTTGCCTTTCTCTGTAGCTTTTGTCAGCAGACCTCCTGTGATCTCCAAAAACAAATCTGCATCCTTGCGAGAAATGAGCTGCTCTACCAAAGCAACAGGCTTTTGCGGTACTTCATCCTTCGGGTGAATTCCCAGCCGTTTTCTCAATTCTGCAGATTGTGTCGGCTCTGTATGGAGCAATAAAGTCAGAAAGTCTTGAAGTCGTTCAGGGTTATCAATCTTTTGAACGGCTGAAGAACAGCCATCATCTACAGGCTTCACAATCATTGGAAAGCTCATGGATTCGCCAAGTTCCTTGACTACCCTTTGCGGATTAGCAAGCCATTCTTCAGTGGATACTAGGCGTTGCTTTGTCACAATGAAATTGGCTGTACCTAGCTTTTGCAGCGTATCGTACTTGTTGATGGTCAACTGCGAACTGTCGTACCCGCTTCCGTTATACGGTAAGCCGACTTCTTCAAGCTTCCGCTGGACTTCGCCATCTTCACCTGGACGACCGTGTAAACCGATAAACACCTCATCGAACCGCTCTTTGAGGTCTGCGTAGCTCAATTCTTCAATGTCATATCCTGTCTGTGTGCTTGAAAAACGTGAGGTTATTGCACTCGCTTGGGCACGCGCTTCGACTGTCGCTGGGTGTAACATTTCCGTCGATTCAATCGCTTGGCGAATATCATCTGCGTTGTCTTTGAGTAACAGATTGATCGGCAAGGCATATAGGCGATGGCTTTCACTATCTCCTGCAACAAATACAGGTTTAGGTGCATACTCACCCGAGCTGGCCAATTTTTCAAAAACATTGCGTCCACTCTCTACAGATATGTGGCGCTCGCTGGAGTAGCCCCCAAGCAAAACAGCGACCTTTTTTCGGTTGTCGGCTGCCGACTGCAAGGCTGTTAGCTTTTCGTCTATTTGCTTGGCCAAATCCCCGTAGCGGTTAGGAACGACGGTTCTACGGTCTCTTTCACGTAGAGATGTGCGAAGAATATAGGTGAGAAAATCACCTGGACTCAATCCGATTTCGGCTGATTGGTGAAAGAAGAATGAGCTTGGAAGCATACCCGATGTTGTGTTCGGGTCATTGAGTGATACACGCCCGTCTGGACTAACGAAGCCATCTATCCGAGCGTAAGTATCAAACTCGAAGTAATCAAACAGTCGAGCAGCTTCTTTGCGAAGTGCGCTGATCTGATCGTTCGGTAAATCCGCTGGAGTTTTTTTACGACTCAAGCCTGGTAGATACTTTGATCGGTAATCGAAGACTTCTCCTCCTTTAACGATTTGAGTTGGTAGTAAGGGTAATGTGCCACCGTCTTCGTCTCGGAGTACGATGGTAGACACTTCTGTGCCATCGAGAAACCCTTCGATCACAGCTCGTACTTCTGTATGGCCGCCCACAAGCGTAACTTGCTTTTCGGAAGTTTGATCAAGTAGGTGCTGCAATTCTATCGGTTGAAGAAGCGTATTGCCATTAACCTTCATAGGGAAACCAATGCCGTGGCGCAGATCAGCTATGTTGCCGATAAATGTCCGTCTCGCTTCCGCATGGAGCGCACGATAATCAGCAACCTCAATGGTTTGGCGGAAGAAGGCCTTGTCTATTGCAGCAGTAAGCTCTTCAACCGTAGGGTTTTTCAGGATGGTTACTCCAATACTCGATCCTTGATTCGCACCTCTTATAACCAGCGGTGTGCCGAGTTCTCCGATCGCCTGCGCATAGATGGTTTTGGCGAAAGCCGAACGCGAAGTCGTTCGGCCCTCGTCCAGCGGGGCCGAACGCGATGACGCCGAAGTACTAATGTCATCCCACTTTTTGCGCTCAAGGCTAATCGAAGGAGGAACGTGAAATCCTGCCGCAGCCATGAGACGCTTCTGGAGCACCTTATCCATCCCGATTGCACTGCCTGGAATCCCGCTACCAGTGTATGGAATGTCTAAGCTTTCCAGCATACCCTGAACCCCTCCATCCTCGCCGCCAACCCCGTGAAGGGCGAGAAAGGCGACATCGATGATCTCGGGAAGCTCATCGTAAGCTACAGACCTACCAACCTCGCTAGCCATGGCTTGACGCTCACTTTTGGAAAGCGATCCAAGACTTTCTTCTGAAAGCTGGTACGGTCCAGCATCAGAAGGATAATAATTGACCGGTGGCCAGAAATCACGGATTGTGCCTTTGTATACAAAGGGCCAATCGAGCAGAATGAGGTTGCGCCGAGCATCCATGAAGAGTGGCACAGGTTCGAAAAGACGTTTGTCGAGGTTATCGAATACCGTGCGGCCTCCAGCAAAGCTGATTTCACGCTCGCGGCTTGGTCCTCCGAAAATAATCCCGACTCGCAGTTTAGCTTTCATAGTGTTCATTACTACTTAAACGATCGCTGAGTGTATGTATCAGCGACACCGCAAAGGAAACAAACGAACGCAAGCTTTGTGGTGGCGTGTTACAGGTACCTTGTGGCGGTGAATAAAGAGCTGTTACGACTAGCGATTCCCAACATCTTGAGCAACGTATCTGTGCCGCTACTTAGTTCGGTAGATACGGCTTTGATGGGGCATTTAAGCGCTGAACACCTAGGCGCAGTAGGAATTGCAAGCATGATGTTCAACTTCTTGTATTGGAACTTTGGATTCCTGCGCATGGGTACCACTGGACTCACTGCTCAATCTTTTGGAGCCAATGATATCCAAGCACAAGGAGCCACTCTGCTATCTGCGAGTGCCTTGGCGATGCTGCTCGCGGTGCTTTTATGGGTCTTGCAAGTACCGCTCTTTTCACTAGCGCATTTCTTGATGAACGTCCCTGAAGGATATGGAACTTTGGTAGAAGACTACTTCTACACGCGCATGTGGGCGGCCCCTGCGACACTAATGTTGTATGTGCTGCTTGGCTGGCTTTTCGGGCAGCAGAATGCCGCCTACCCGCTCTTTATTGCCATTTTTTCAAACGTGGTCAATATTATTTGCTCCGTCTATTGGGTAAAGGTCTTGAATATGGGCACGACGGGCGTGGCACTCGGAACCGTGGTCGCACAGTACGCTTCAATGGCTTTAGCGCTTGGTTTGATCTGGTTTAAGTATCCTCAAAAGGTAAAGACGATCAAGGTTAGTTGGCTCAAGCAAGTTGATCGATATACACGCTTGCTCAAAGTCAACGCAGATATCTTTTTGCGTACGCTCAGCCTCACCATCGCCTTCGGGTTTTTCTATAGCCAGTCTGCCGCTGCCTCCGGACTGGCGCTCGCCACAACGACAGTCTTGCTCCAGTTTCTCAACTGGATGAGCTATGCCATTGACGGCTTTGCCTACGCTGCAGAAGCTATGGTCGGTAAGTATGTAGGTGCGAAAAGTAACGGTGGAGCTCACCGAGCGATAAAGCTTTCTATGGGCTACGGAATGGGGTTGGCGGTGCTTTTCTCACTGGGCTATTGGTTAGCTGGTGAGCAGCTCATTGCACTTTTTACCGATGAGGTTGAGGTGCGGCAATTAGCGCAAAACTATATCCCTTACCTCGTGGCTCTTCCAATCATCGGTACCGCCTGTTACATCTGGGATGGGGTATTCGTTGGCCTTACCGCAACGAGAGCTATGCGCAATTTGATGTTGATCGCCCTTATCGGCTATCTAACGAGTTACTACTTACTGTTACCTCACTTGGGCGAGCTTAGCGCGCTCTGGATTGCACTCTTGGTCTTCCTTGGTCTAAGAGGATTACTTCAAACTGGTGCTTATTTGAAAGAAGGAATAAGCTTACGCTAAAAAAAAAAGTCCTGCCGAACTTAATCGACAGGACTTTTCTGAAAGAATGTGATAGACTGCTTACTGCACCACTAGGCGTAGCGTACGAGTACCTTCTTCTCCGCGGTAGTTGACGTGGTAGAAACCTCGCGCCATGGAGCTCATGTCAAGTTGAGCTTCGCGTTGACCGTTGGCAACTGCCTGCTGAGCTATTAGTCTTCCTTGATTGTCAAAGATGTTCAATTGTCCGCCTTGGCTAGGAGCTCCCCAACGTACAGTTGTGAAGTCTCGTGTTGGGTTAGGAGCAAGGAGCATTTCTATGTTGGCCTGCTCGATGTTTTCGGTTGAAACCACGAAGTTTTCGTCAATCTCAAAGAAAATCGTTGGCGTAGCGATAAGATTACCTGAGTTGTCAGAGAGGACGATTTTCATTTCATCCGTTCCACCAACTACTCCATCATCATCTACATAAGTTACTCCACCTACCTGTGCATCGGCTTGAGTCCAACGATCTCCAACCTTGAGTTCTTCACCATATCTTTCAATATGACCACGTGTGGGCTCTGTCACGATAATGAATTCAAGGTCACCTGCACTATTGTCTGCATCGTTTGCTGAAATAACACTTCGTTCCAAAATTTGGAAACCACCGAGTGGAACCTCAACAGTATTGAGATCTAATGTTGGAGGGAGACTAACAATGTTGGCGCAAAACTGAATCTCAAAGTTTCTAAATTCTCCACCACCAGTACTTGGGTTTATGGCTTCAACCTGAAGACTCCACTCACCCTGGATTTCTTTCCCGTTAAAGATGGAGAGTGGATTTTGCGGTCTGCGAAGACTTCCATCACTTGGTAGTGGTGAACAGCCGAATTCAATAGGAGAGTCGTCATCAAAGCCAGTGAACAAGCGATCCCCTCCACAGCGGCGACTATATAGACGTTGCTGCGTTCCGTCTGGTGCTTCTAGAACTACTCGAATGTCATTTATCTCAGCAAACTGAATATCGACGATTGGAACATTGAGATCGCTCACTTGTCCCGATTGAGGAATGTTGATTGGTGCCGAAATCGTTGTTCGAACATTTGGTGGAATATTGAGCACTTCTGAATTAAAGAAGGATTCACAAGTGGCAGCAAACGTGTGGAATGCATTGATAGGGGCGTCTAATTCCTCTCCACATCGGTTACTTGGGATTATGCGCCAGAAGTATACCGTATTAATATCCAACAGGAGACCAAGATCAATTCCGGCTGGATCTGGATCGACTACTTCTGTAGTTCCAAGTCCGAAAAGTGGATCAACACTCACCTGTAAGAGGTGAGAAGTAGCTCTTGATGATGGCGTATATGTAAAGATTGGAAGAGCAGAAATTCCAGACTCTCCATCTACTGGACCAAGTAGTTCAAGGTCAGAAAAATCATTACTGACTACGTCAAATAAAATTTCTCGAATAGCGGTGTCTACATTCGGACCAGTCGCTTCCACAACAATTAGAACGCTATCCGTCTGGTTGAATGCACTAAAGTCCACAGACAACATTGAGCTTCCACCTGTTGCAATTTGAGTATCTGATAAGTTGGCTACAACTCCAGCAGGCAAGGTGTTCGCAATGCGAAGCGTGAGTGTAGAGTCGTATCCGAGTAGGGGAGCAGTGAAAAATTCTACCTGACCCAATTCTGGTAAGCAGATAAAGTTTGTTGTGTTAGATGGCACAAAAGTGAATCCAGGCTCGGTAGGAACTACGATGTTAAATCGTGATTCAGAAAGCTGGTAGAAGATGTTATTTGAAGCTTCAACCTTGATTCGAGCGTTTGAACCTTCAACACTGGCAGGAAGAGTTACACCTTCTGCACCATCGTTCAAGGTATTCGCTACTAGTGTAAATGGAAAGGTCAGGCCATCATCCATAGACAGTAGAATATTGACCGCAGGACAATTTACTGGAGCCTGATTGGTATTGGCTACATCCCAAGTTACATTGATGAAGCTTCCAGCAGCGTGCGTCTCTGCTAAAGAGGTTTGACTCGTTACGCGGAAAGGAGTTGGATCATCACTTACGTTGAAGGTTACCTGCTCCCATGAAACTCCACCGCCTGCAGGATTGTCATCACGTGCTGTCAGACGAAAGTTAAGTTCACGCCCGAATCTTGGTAATTGCTCTTCGCAATCAAATCCTCCAGCACGAACGGTATTAGGAACAGGGAAGAAACGTACAAACCCAGACGCTCTTGGAGGAATACTTCTAAAAAGTGGGCTGCTAGCTGTCTGGTCGCAAAGTGACGTCGCAGAACCTAAATCGTACTGTTCCCAATTATAGGTGAGATTGTCACCGTCAGGATCAACAGCTGTGCCTTCCAAGATGAAAGGTGTTGACTGTGGAATTGTGAAGCCATTGGTGTAAGGCAGGGTGATTTCTGGTTCATTGTTAGCTACCGTAATTAGATCAGCACAGGTCTCTCCAAACCCACCTCGCGTGAAATCGCTGAATTGTTGAATTGCGCCAATGTTAAAATAGACAGGAGAAGTGATTACACTCACGTTGTCGTCAGGTCCACAGGTGCCTTGATAGCTCATGATGGTTGACCCACTTCCAGGCTCGAAGGAACTAACTCCAGATCGTTGGTTAGCACTATTAGGGCAATTGTTCCAAGAGTGACCTACAGCGAATTGGTGGGCCACCTCATGGGCAAGGATTCTTTCTACAGTCCTTACAATATTCCCACCGTTGCAAGTAACGCCTCGGGCTTTACCCATATCATTACATGCTCGTCCACTTACTACACCTCCAACGTCGTTACACCTGTTTGTAAAGACGTGACCGATATCATAAGTGCTGATGTCTATTCTGCTGTTGATGATTGGTGGGTTCTCACCTAAAAGAGCGGTACCCTGATTAGCTACTCTATACGGATCGGTATCTGGGTTCGTGAAAATAAGTGTGTCATTTTCAGGGTGAAGCTCGAACTCAAGCGCAACTTCAGAAAGGGTAATTCCATTCAGGATATTCAATGCTTGTGCATACACAGCATTTACTCTTGGCTTTGTTCCTCCACTACTTTGACCAAATTCACCTGTACAAGCCAAGGCTAAGATATATCTGCGCTTTACTACTTGTGCTTGACGTGATTGAAGTTCATCGCTTGTGTTGGCAGAAGTCGTAAACTCTGTTTCGTCTTCTTCATTTGGTTCGAATCCGCAGGCAAGCGCTACGTATTCATCATCTCCAGACATGGCGAGTGTGGTTCCCATGCGTGCTCTACCTGCAGAGATCGGTTCAATCTGCCAGCTAGGCGCATTGACTTCCTTTACGTAAACCGAAATACCACGAGGGTCTTGGCTTACCGCTACCATTGCTCCAGTTTCCTTAGCGTATCCACGGTAGGTTTTGATTTCTGGATACTTTGCCCGCATCGAAGCGGGAAAGGCAGTTGTTTCAGTCAGATCTACTGAAAAAGTGCTTCCATCAGGGCTTGGTAAAACGAGCTCAAAGCTATTTTCACCTTTCGGCAAAACGACACTTCGCTCTACATCAAGAAAACTAATTTCATGCTTGGCAGCATTAGAAACTGATGCGCTGTAGGGCGTAAAAGATTGGGCAAACGAGGCCGATACTCCGGCCAGAAATAGAAGGGAGAGGAGAAGTGTACGCATAATGGGGTTGGTGATTCTACGAACTAGGACAAAAGATTCTGTTGAATCTCTACTCAAAAGTACAAATTAGCTTTGGTTTAAGGTCTGTCGGCAAGCAGACATGTATCGTTTGAGCGCCATTCGTAAGTCAAAAAAATGTACTTATTATCAGAAAATAGCCTGAACCTGTGCTTGGCCAGTATGAACAATGCGACCACTACCCAGTTGACGGCCGTCGTATCGAAGTGATAATTGTAGCGCTTTACCTATCTGTTGGTCCGTGCTTAGACTCCATATCCAACTCTGTCCTGGTTGCAAGCCTTCCAACAGTGCAAAACCAACGGCGCTATTTGATTCACCCACAAATTCCTGATTTATCCGCTCAATAGAAGACCTGATGGTCGCACCTCCAAAGATTTTCTTTCGCTCAGCTACTTTTGAAATACGCAATTCAAGCTCTCCGATGATTGATTGGGCTATAACACTCGCTGATCCATCTTCGGATCGCCCATCGCGGAAATTTGCTTCTAATTTTGCCCGGAGACCAGCGTTGGGTTGCAGGATTACCGAAGGAGCAATTTGATTAGTACTAAGCAAAAAGTTTCGCCCAACTAAGCCCTCGCTTTCGGAGCGTTTAAATTCGCGGTCAATTTCTAGTTCAATGGCCCAAGATTGCTTGATAGGTTGTCTCAGTTTTGCAGACTGACCTGAGGTTCTTAATACTTGCAATCCTTGTAAACTAATAGCTCTGGTACTCAATTGGCGATGCTCCACTTCTGCTCTGAATGCGTTTCTTGCTCGGTTGAAATATAAGGCGCTTCGCCAGCTTAGGTTGTCTCCGATAACATTTGTATCTCCTTGAGGGACAGGTAATTCGAGCAGTTGCGTGTATCCCGCAGATCGCAGCGCTCTTCGCTTCAAGCTGGCTGTGCTCAGTGCGCTAAATTTGCTCCAAAAACTAGCGCTAGGGAGTCCTATTCGACCAAAGTCGAGATTAATTGTTTGGTTTACATTTAATGTATTTGTTGGTACAAAATCATCGGTAAGAAGCACGGTTTTAATAAACGAGGCACTATCTGCAAAAACAGCTATTTCAAATTCATCTAAATCTTCAATCCCGTCTCCATTATAATCGCGAAAAGTATACTGCCCTAAGCCTGGTTGAACACGTAAATATTGAATTGCTATGCGCCTTTCTTGTCCACTCCCAGCCTCTACAACAGTAGATGTTCTGAACCAACGTTTTGCTGTGCTGTATCCATGCGTCGCCCTTCCAAGGTAGTAGTACTCCTCAGCTTCTTCTTCAGTTGAGTTGTCACCTTTGCGTAAGGTTGCGGTTAGCGCTATCTGGTTAGGTTTTTCAATTGGGTTGGATAATTCTACTTCTAGCTGGTGTTGCAATTGTGTGTCATCCATACCTAGAACTACTCCTTGATCCCTCCGACCTCGATAAGTGGTACTGATTTGCCACATCGAATCAACTTCCTGTGTAGCAGCAGTTGCCCACCATTCTAAAATCCCCCTATCTACTGCGGAAGTATCATCGATCACAGCATCGTAATTTGTGGTCTGCAGATCGTTTATTCCGACCTCATGAGTCCACTGGGCACCTCGTCTATTCGCGGTGGCGTGCAGTTCGGTTCGACCAGTATTTGTGCCGCTTCGCTCCGCGGACAATACGTTCCCCGACTGAGAGAGTGTCCATGCACCCTTTTGGAATCCTAGTAGCCAGTTTTGGCGAAAGCCTTGATAATCATCGCCTTGTCGATAATGTTTGGAAGAAGCAACGGCTTGGAATGACTTTTCTCTATACGCGAGCGCGACATTTGAAAGTTGCTGAGACCCCTCGGATAGATTGGTAATCTGAGAAAGCGATCCCAAATTCCAGTCCCGATTAAACTCTTGATCTCTCCACGCAGCGATAGCTTCAAAGCCATCGCCGGTGCCTTCTAAAGAGCCCTCTAGGCTAAGGATGCCATTGCCAGTTTTCCAAGATTTAGCGACCTCTAGGTATCCTGCGATGGTTGATTCACTCTCGTTACTAAATCTATTCAAATCGGTCTGGTTGCCAATTAGCTCCCACGAAACGCCCGATACAGAGTCAATTTCATAGCTTCCGCCAAAACTCAATAAGCGCAGAGACTGCGGAGTTTGCACCAACAACAAAGGGGCAAACCTCCCTTGGCTTGAGCAATCACTTGCACGAGGAACAAATTCAAAACTTGATCCATTGGCCACCGAAGTCGTAGAGAGTATATAATTCCCGTTTCCTTCACCAACGTCCGTGAATCTAACACTAAAGCCTTCAGTATCGCTAGCCTCAGGGGCAAATACGTATACTGTATCTATGATCGTATCAATCCCGCACACCATAGTATCCATAGTCAATAAATAGCGAAGGGGGTTCGCTGTCCCCACTTCAAGTGGAGTGGCGGAAGGAACTAACGTACCAGTCCGATTTCCGGGCGCATTTCGAAGTAGTTGCTCTGCGCCTTGCGGTAAGGGACTACCGGTTCTTCGGAGTCCATCTTGTTGCTGAAGCCCTTGACCATAAAAACTCCACTTGCCTGTTTGGTGAAAGGTCTCTGCCGTTACGAGCGTTCGGAGGTATTCTTGATCAACATACTCATATTCGACAAGTATCCGCTGAAAACGATTAATAAGTAATCGCGGCATGAAGATCAGCTCCCCACGATTGTAGTCGATCACGTAGTCCTGATCTACTCCACGAGTTAGGCGTTTCCCATCCAGATATACACGCTCTGTTCCTGCGAGTACGATCACAAACGGTTCGCCCCGCTGTCCTGTAAGTCTGTACGGGCCTTGGTTTCCGTCTTCAAGTGGAAGCTGTATCCGGTTGAATTGACCGCGAGCTGCTGCCGCACCGATACTACTTCTTGTCAAATCGCCTGATGATCCGTAATTGTAGTTGAGTCCTTGTAGATTTTTGTCGAAGCGGAGGAAGTGTCCCTGTTGAGATCGCAAGCTGTAGTCTCCTGCAGTGAGACTATGCTTATCTTTTGCGACAGTAACGAAGAGTTTGTCGAATTCTTGAAGCTGCACGGTGTTTCCTTCAGGTTGAAGGGGAATATTCTGATCAGAAACCACTGCAGCGACAGTCAATCCTCCTCCTAAATCTCCACTTAGCTGCAAATCGAGTCGACTATCTAAGACTAGGTTTTGGCTGTTGCCAAAACGAAGCCCACGACCGAATGAGCCTCTGTAATCGACGGCACCCAGTTCACTTCGCAGTTCTCCCAGCGTAATTCCTCGCCCATCCTCAAGAATCTCATTGAGTGGGCGTTCATTTAGCAACCGAACAGAATCGAGTAGGCTGAAAACATTTGGAACAGGTGAACTAAAAACTCTATAGCGCCAGATAATGTATCGCTGGTCACTTTCACTAGTATCTCGCGTGGTGGAAATCCACCAAAAGTCATTTTTATGGTCTAGCGTTATTACCGAAGTGGAATTGACATCTAGGAGGACGGCAGCTACTGTGTTAGGGAAATAATTAATTGAGCTTAAGTCTAACGTGTCGGTAACCCGCAGGGTGTCGGTTCGTAGATTGGTCGACGCCCCCGCTGAAATCTGCCCCTTGGCTGTAAATACAGCTAAGAGTGCGCAAGTTCCAAGAAGGCTAATTAACAATCGCACAGAAAGTGTAAACGTACAGCAGGAAGATGTGGTACCGATTTGATTGGAAATCTTGTGAAGCCGACAAAGTTATACTTACCGAGGCACGGCTGAGATAGCTGATAGTCATCGTACAGAGCCTGAGGGTAGTTGTCTTTAAGCTCCTGAAACTCAAGCTAGCCTACACCTCCCAGGTTACATAAACACATAGATTTTGAAGGATTAATAGGATAGAAAATAATGTATACGAAACTCTTAGGAGGAAAGTGGCACGAAAATAGGACTTGTTTAGGCCTGAAACGCTCTAACATGGCCATTAACGATACAATTACGGTTCTCATCGCTGAGGATCACCAAATTTTCGCAGAAGGACTTAAGTCTGTTCTCGAGTCAAGCCGACAATTTCGCATCAAAGTAGTCGCAGAGGAGTCTAGCGGTTCTCGTTTACCGGATGTGGTAAATGAGACCAAGCCGCAGGTCATACTTCTAGATCTTAATCTTTCTGGAGATGACGGACTGCTACTGTTACCACGCATTAAGCGTGAGCATCGTGGGGTAAAGGTGATTGCACTCACAATGTACGATGATCCAAAGATCGTAGCAGCAGCTTTTAAGGCTGGCGCAAATGGATATGTTTTGAAAGGTTATGCTATTCAAGACTTATTTAAGGCGATCGATTCGGTGATGCAAGGAGAAGAATTCATCGGTCAAGGAGTAGAATCTCCTACAGATCGTGCGGAATTGCCAGCAGTTCTAACCTCGCATCAGTATGCAGATCGCTTCGTGAAGCGCTATCAACTGACAAAGCGCGAGATTGAAGTTTTACGTCTCATCACTCAAGCGTTGAGTAATAAGGAGATCGCACGCGAGCTTTTCATAAGTGATCAAACGGTTAGCGTTCACCGCAAAAATATTATGCGTAAGCTAGGGGTGAATAATACCGCGGGGCTTCTTGCAATTGTCTATTCTGACAGCATGGTCTAAACCTGCATCAAATCTACCCTAGGTAGGGTAGAGCTCAGCTAGAGCAAGGGATCTAGCTATCATATCTCGACTTTCTCTCATGTATTATACCGTTTCGGCGGTATAGACATGGCTGAGGGTCGGGATATCTTTGTTTTCGGTCTCCTGAGGTCAGTTTTGTTGTACTCTGTGGTTCGACAGAACTAACTACTAATGTGTAATTCAACACGTGATTCACGTGTGCCACATGCTTTAGTAGTAATTTTGGGAGACACCAGTACTTAATCCAATACTGGTGTATGGTGTGCGAGTTTGCTTTCGAAAGCATTTCGTTTGCTCGATTCTCAAACGTGAGAAGAAGGCGCACTACATACAGTACTAAGTGCAAGTCCTGTGCCAACAAGTAACCATGACATTGCCATAGGGTAATTCTCCACAAGTTTTTCAACAAATTATAATCTTCATGATCAAAACACCAACTACACGACTTCATTCACTTCGGTGGATGATGCTGTCGCTAGTGGCCCTTCTAACTGGAAGTTTCGCTAGTGCACAGAACATTACCTGCAACCAACCTGGTGTGCAGACCTCAGTGGATCAAGCATGTCAAGTGATGCTTACTGCTGATGAGATTCTAGAAGGACCTCTAAATAACGGACCGTACACCATCGAGCTTCGCGCAGGTAACCGTCTTGTTGAGTCTGGTCTAGAGCCAATCCTTGTTGACGGAGCTGACGCTAATGGCGC
>CALDUE010000007.1 GCA_937923485.1 uncultured Saprospiraceae bacterium | reverse complement strand
TTTTCCAAGTAGCGGGGGGGGGGCTCGAACCCCCGACCTCACGATTATGAGTCGTGCGCTCTAACCAACTGAGCTACCTCGCCGTTTGCCTCCACTTCACCCGTCGGATCCGCTTCAGCGGCCGCAAATATACACGTTTTTCGAAGCCGCGCACGGTGGATTTGTCAGGTTTTAGCGCAAGCGAGCAAGACCAGCCTTCGCCTGCTGATGTAAGCCCGGACCATACTCGCTCGGTTTGAGCTGCATCGCTAGCTTATACTGACCTTCAGCCTCTCGATCGTTGCCCTCTTTTTCAGCAATCTTTCCTAATTCCACTGCGGACTTGCAAGCGAAATAGGCGGGCGAATCACGGCCGATGGCTATCGTTTGGCGATAAAGTCGCTTGGCTTCTTCATACTTGTTTCGTGCCGAGGCAATGCGCGCAGCTCGATACGGAAGCTCGATAACCTGCTCGCTCAGAAGCTTCGTTTCATTGACCTGTGCGATCATTTCAGCAGCCTCATCGTAGTAGCCACCATCGTAAAGCAAGCGAGCTTTAAGGAGTTCTGGATTAGGTTGCTGCTGCAAATGTGCTTCCCGAAGGGCATTCTTATCACTTCCAACGACGTCGTTTCCAAACTGCTTCACGTTGTCCAACTGAAGTTTGTACTCGTAGGGATTATCCTGCAAGGCACCTTCCCAGGCTAACTTTTGGTAGGCTTCTTTGATGAAGTTTCCTGTTCGCTTTTGCTCCACAAAACTTCTCAAATACACCGTTGCCACGGGATCGAGTTTGCGCTGCTTACACACCCCTAGCATAAAGTCAAGGTAGGGAAACGGATAGTAGTGTGGTGAGTGAGGACGATGGGAAAGGATTTCAATCGCTTGATCATTGCGACCGGTGCGCATGGCGATATTGGCCATGACAAATGCTCCTAGCAAACTCTGTGTTGGATCAAAACCGGCGTCCTTGATTTTCGACCAACTTTGATCTTCTTCGTGCGAAAGGTTTAGCAATAGAAAAGCATAGATGGCCGTGGTCTCCTGCAGAAAAGGCGAACCGATTCTTTCCTGCTCGGCGAGGACCTGCTCGATGTGGCGTTTGCCACCATCCAGATCGCCGGTCATCCCCGTGACGAATTCTACCCCCCATTGGTATCCCGATGGTACCGTTGCTACAGCAACCTGAAGGACGCCAAGCTCTTTGCGCGAGAGGACAAAATTTGGATGCTCTTCCAAGTTTTTTTCCAGCAACTTATACGCCCTTCTAGCTTCACGGAAGGTGGTGAGGTACTGACCGTGCTTTAGTCGAGCCAGCGCCCAGTGCAGCATGATGTTCGCCTGCACGTAGCGGTAATAAGGTGACTCTTCCGGACCTTCTTCTAACAGTTCCAGCCGCTCGTGGTAGCGCTCTTCAAGTCGCTCGAAGTCAACTTCGTCTTCATCGATGTATGCTTCGAAAAAGTCGGCGTAGTCTTCTAGCCAAATCGGAATCAGGTTGCCCGGTTGCTGACGGCGTATCTCTCTCAACTGAGCTCGACCTTCCGACAGACGCAAAGCGATGATCGACTCATACGCTTCGACGTTTGCTTGATCGAAGGTGTAATGGTAGGTCTGGTCTGAGGTTTCAGCGAACGTCTCGCAATCGTGCGCGGATCCATGGGCTTCGCCTCGGGCTGAAACATTCGCAATCACTACCAAAAGTGCTAGGAAAAGGAGTTTTGTGCGGATCAAAAACAAGGGCAAAGAACTAGGAGTGAATGGCATGCGAAGTGCTCGGTGGCGAAAGTAGCTTTACTAAATGTAAAAAAGTGATGCCCATGTCTAGAGACATAAACATCACTTTAACAGTAAAACCTAGCTTCCTGTTGATTACACCATATAACCCTCGTCATGAGGCTCTTGGTTATTTCTTTTCTGGTTGCGGCGCTTTCCGCCTCCGCCAAACTTGCTGGACCAGTCGGTCTTGCTCACCTCATCACCCCATTCTTGGAGTTTTGAGCTGATGTTGCTGAACTCCTCTTCTACCTGCTTGGAGATTGTTCGCACATCAATCGCTTCTCCTCTCATGGCGAGCTTGTCTCCTGCAGTATGCGCTACAGGCATTACCGCCCATAAAATGATGTATGGCAATACACCGAATCCACCGAAAACCACTGCGACCACAAAAGCGATACGGATAACCAATGGATCTTCGATACCGAAGTACGCAGCTAGCCCAGAGCAAACCCCTCCTAACTTGGTATCATCTGGATCGCGCATAAGGCGCTTACCGTAGCGAGAATAGCGCTGTTTGCCTCCTTTGCGGTTTCGGCTTTGATGTCCGAAAGATCGCTGCTCGAAGGTTTCTTCTTCCAAATCGTCTGCTTCGATGCCGAAGTCTTCTGGACTTCCCATCGTCGCTACAGCTGCACTCACATCTTCGGTGGTGACGATGCTGCGACCTTTGAGGTTTGCAGAAAAAAGTTCGGCGAGGCGCGCTTCGATATCGTGCATGATCTCGTTGTGCCCGTGCGAATGGTTGAAATATCCATCGAGGGAAGCGAGGTAGTCATCGAGGCGTTCATAGGCTTCATCATCAAAGGTGAAGGCGATGCCGCCGAGGTTGGCTTGAATTACTTTATTCATGATAAGGAGAGTGATTTGGTGGTGGTGTCGACAGCGTCAACGAGGTCGCGCCAACTGGAATGGAGTTCGGTTAAAAAAGCTTCACCATCTTCGGTGAGGCTGTAGTATTTGCGTGGCGGTCCGCCTTGGCTTTCGCGCCAGGTGTACTTGAGCAATGCACCGTTTTTGAGGCGGCTAAGCAGAGGATACAAGGTCCCTTCAACAACGATCAGCTTGGCTTTTTTAAGACTGTTGATGATATCTGTTGGGTACGCTTCTTCTTCCTGTTGGATGATGCTGAGTACAACTAACTCGAGTGCGCCTTTACGGAGTTGCGCTTTGGTATTCTCGATTTTCATAAGGCAAACATACGGTAACCGTAAGGTACTATGCAATGCAAGGAAGTCGGTTAAGGTAGGTATTGCGACGAAGGTGGGTATAAATCGGATGAAGGTGGGTGGGCTTTCGCCAAAACTGGGATCGCTGAGGGGTGTAGGGTAAGGGAATCGCAGGGATAAAGTGGTATTCTAACGCTAGGTTTATCGCAAGGAGCCTGCTAAAGCAGGCACTACAGTGTATAATTTATCGCAAGGTGTCTGTTAAAGCAGAAGCGCAAAGGGTAAGGGGCGCAAGGCTAGACGCTATTTATCGCAAGGGGCCTGCTAAAGCAGGCGCTGGTAGAAAATTCTTTTATCGCAGAGTTGTCTACTGTCGTAGACGCGCAGAGTGCAGAGATCGCTGAGCTGGACGGAATAACAGACGGATTAACTAGACGCAGTTTATCGCAGAGTTGTCTAATGTCGTAGACACGCAGAGTGCAGAGATCGCTGAGCTGGACGGAATAACTAGACGGCATGACTAGACGCATTGAATCACAGTTTTTCGCCAAGCGACATGGCTAGATGTTGTAATTCCTTAATGCATTAGTCAAGTCGAGGAGATTTTATTTCTTGCTGCATGAATTTAACAGAGAATGAAATATCTGGGATCGCACTAGATGCATCTATTAAAATCCATTCAAAATTAGGACCTGGATTATTCGAGAGCGTTTACCAAAAGTGCCTGACCTATGAACTTAAAAAAGCTGGATTACCTGTCAAAACTGAGGTAAGTCTTCCGATTGAGTATGAAGGTTTGTTTATAAACGATGCCTTTAAGGTTGACATACTCGTAGATGATAGAATCATTTTAGAACTGAAAGCTGTCTCAGAACTACTGCCAATACACCGTACTCAACTCACTACCTATCTGAAACTATCAGATAAAAAGTTAGGACTACTCATCAATTTCGGAGGCAGCAAGCTAATTGATGGCTGGGTCAGGATCGTCAACGGCCTTTAATTTCACTGCAGCTAGATGAATAAAGGGACCACATTAACTTAGTCTGATATATCCATATCCATCGTACTAGCTTGGAGCGCAGCGATCCATCCTGTCCCGTGCGTAGCAAGTGGACTCACCCGCTGAGCGGGACTCTGCGGTCTCTGCTCTCTGCGCAGACTCGCAGTAGGCGAGACGACTCTGCGATGAAAACAGCACCGTAAACCATCCCCTACTCTATCTCTTTGAACCCACACGGAGCGCAGCGATCCATCGTATCCCGTGCGTAGCACGTGGACCCATGCGCTGAGCGGGGCTCTGCGGTCTTGTAAGTTGCATTTAGGCTAGTCAAGAGTGGGTTTAGCGGCCTTCATTTTACTAGCTTACTCCTGGCTACGAGAACTTCATTTGCGGTCAAGCCGCCTCTTTTGGCAGGCACTAGCAAAGAAAGAAACTCGTAGTTAGGAGGCTTTTAGAGTCACAATAGCACTTAAGTCACTTTAAGAGAAATCCTCGAAGTAGACACCTTAAAGCTACAAGAAAAGACGACGGGAGTTCTCCGACCCTTTTTCTAATCCTTTCACTTTGTTCTATCATGAAAAAACTACTTAAACAATGTGCTGGTACTGATATCGGCAAAGATGATTTCCATGTGCGTCTTCTCGCACTTACCTCTACCGATCATTCAGAGAAATCGTGTGGTAAGCGTAAATTCAATAACGATCCTAAAGGTCATCATGAATATGCGGATTGGCTCGAAGCGAAGAATCCTAAAGGTGTAAAGCTCACTGTTGTGATGGAGGCTACTGGGGTGTATTACGAAGCATTGGCTTACACCCTTCACCAAAGGGGTTTTACAGTCTGTGTTGAATTGCCTAACAAAATCAAAAACTTCGTCCGCAGCTTCAACGAAAACTCCAAGACAGACCTAATAGATGCTCAGGCAATTGCACGATTTGGCCTCCAACGTAATTTACGTCAATGGGAGCCTTACAGTAAAATGAGCCGAATGCTCAAGCTATTAGGCCGTGAGTATCAGCAGATTGAAGACAAACGAACAGTTTCTAAAAACCAGCTCCATGCTGCCTCTTACGCTCAAGGAGGATCTCAAGAAACAATCGTACGACTCACTGAGATGATTGCGCTACTCGATCGCCAACAAAAGCTCGTCCTTGATGAGATGGAAGGACTTTTGAGCGAAGATGATCGACTTGCCAGAGCTGTTGATTTGCTTACTTCGATACATGGTGTAGGCAATAAAACTGCATTTGCCATCATTGGCGAAACGGACGGTTTGAAGCTGTTCACCAGTCGGGCTCAGTTGATTAAGTACTCTGGATTGGATGTCGTCTACAAACAATCCGGAACATCTGTCAATGGCAAAACGCGAATCTCTAAAAAAGGCAATAGCCGCATTCGAAAAGCACTGTTCTTCCCTTCAATGAGTGCTAAAAATAATGGTATTTTTAAAGAGGTCTATGACCGACAGTACGAACGGACAAAGTGCAAAATGAGCGCTTTGGTAGCCGTTCAACGTAAGCTCCTAATTACCATGTACGCTTTGATCAAAAATGATGCGTTCTACATTGAAAACTATCACAAAATGAACATGGAGGACGGAGGCCTAAAAGGGGCAGACCGGCACAAAGGCCGGCCTGCAGTGGCTGCATCCTAGTGATAGGCGCGCCTTAGTTTATATAAATGTACGACTCTTCGAAAAAATCGTCGAAAATCCTTGGTTTTTAACATAGCACCTCTGCTCTCTGCGCAGACTCGCAGTAGGCGAGACGACTCTGCGATGAAAACAGCGTAGTATTTGTCCATACTGACCTTACGATGGATATAGCCCGCCAGCAAGAGCGGAGCTCTCCAACCACTAACCACCTTGCGATAAAATCTACACCCCGAGATCAGCCAAGACCCGATCAATCTTCGCCTCCAACGCCTTTTGCGTACGCTCAAAATCAGCAGCCTCGGAAAGACCTGCATTCACCGAACAATAGAACTTAATCTTCGGCTCCGTACCACTCGGACGCGCACTCACGATCGTGCCATCCTCCGTGAAGAATTGCAGCACATTTGAACTCGGAAGGTCGATGAGTTCGGTTTTACCGGAAGGGAAAGAAGTACTTACAGACTCCTGATAATCCTTGATCATAACGATCTCACCACCACCTAAAGCAGAAGGCGGGTTTTCGCGAAAGCGGGACATCATAGCCTGAATCTCTTCAGCACCAGCCTTACCCTCTTTCTTAACGGCAATCAACTTCTCGAGGTAGAAGCCATACTCTTCATAGAGATCGATCAACACGTCCCAAAGGCTTCGTCCTTGCGATTTGTGATAGGCGGCCATCTCAGCAATTAAGGCACAACTGATAACCGCGTCCTTGTCACGGGCATGCTCACCTGCGAGGTAACCATAGCTCTCTTCACCGCCAACGAGGAAGCGACGATCACCTTCAAGCTTGGTCATGACCTGACCGATGAACTTGAATCCTGTGAGTGTATTGAAACACTCGACCCCAAAGCTTTTGGCAATGTGGTCGATCATATAACTCGTCACAACCGTCTTGACGACATAGTCAGACTTGCGTAGATCCTTCTTTTGTTGGTGTCCGCTAAGTACATAGTGGACCAAGAGGCAAGCTGTTTGATTACCATTCAGTAGGACGAGCTCGCCCTCTCCATTACGAATTGCGATACCTACACGGTCCGCATCCGGATCGGTAGCCATGACAAGATCAGCATTCACTTCACGCGCCTTGTTCAAGGCCATAGTGAGTGCTTCTTGCTCTTCTGGATTTGGATAAACCACCGTCGGGAAGTTGCCATCCTCGACCATTTGCTCTTCCACCGTGATGACATTGGTAAAGCCAAAACGCTTCAAAATTGGAGGGACACTGACGGCTCCCGTTCCATGAATCGGAGAGAAGACAATCGGCATATCAGCCACCTGGGCGATGGCCTCTGGATTTAGCGAAAGCTTGACCAACTCGTTGTAGTAATCTTCATCGATGCCTGCACCGATGCTCTTTACGAGATCTGCATTTCGCTCAAATTTGATCTCATCAATACTTTTAATGTTCCGCACCTCACTCATGACGCCCGTGTCATCAGGACTAACAAGTTGACCACCATCCGGACCGTAGGCTTTGTAGCCGTTATATTCCTTTGGATTGTGCGATGCGGTAAGCATTACGCCTCCTTTTGCACCTAGTTTCCTTACGGCAAAACTCAACTCAGGCGTCGGACGCATGCCATCAAAAAAGAAGACCGTTATACCATTAGCTGAAAAAACATCAGCAACGAGGTTGGCAAACAAGGTCGAGTTGTTGCGACAATCGTGTGCAAGTACCACTCGGATGTCTCCATCAAAGGTCTTGTTGAGGTAGTTCGCAAAACCTTGCGTCGCCGCACCAAGAGTGTAACGATTCACACGATTTGAGCCAACTCCCATTATGCCACGCAATCCACCAGTCCCAAATTCTAGGTCTTTGTAAAACGCATTGGTAAGCGCCTCTTCCTCTCCTGCATCTTGAAGCCGCTTGATTTCAGCTTTGCTCTCGGCGTCGTAATTACCGTTGAGCCAGGTATTGATGTTGCTTTGGGTGGTGATGTCAAAAGCCATGTTGGATGTCGGGTTTGGGATGAGAGATTTGAGACGTGAGACTTGGGACGTGGGACGTGAGACGTGGGACGTGGGACGTGGGACGTGAGATGCCTTAAGGACGCAGCAGGATGCTGGTCGCTTAAGGCATCTCACTTCACTTAGAATTTCACTTAATTCTACGAATACTAGCGCGCAATGTTATCTCCATACGCTGCGCCTCCATCCTTCATGTCGCCACCAGAAGTTTTGACGGCGTGACCACCAAACTGGTTGCGTAAAGCACTGAGTAGCTTGTATGCAAAGCTGTTCTCCGTCCGAGACTGGAAACGTTCCTGCAAACTCGCTGTAATGACTGGTAACGGTACGCGCTGATCGATACTTTCACGAACCGTGAAACGTCCCATTCCTGAATCAGGAACATACGCTGCTAATTCTTCTAGGTTTGGTGACTCCGATAGGGCGTTGACTGCTAAGTCAAGTAGCCATGAGCGTACAACTGATCCATGCTGCCACGTTTGAGCGACTTTGTGCAAATCAAGACCGAATTCTTCCTTCGACTTCATGAGTGCAAAGCCTTCTGCATATGCCTGCATGAGACCATACTCAACCCCGTTGTGTACCATCTTGACGAAGTGGCCTGAACCGCTTGGCCCCATGTAGTTCCAGCCTTTATCTGCAGCTGGAGCAAGAACTTCAAACGCAGGACGAAGGCGTTCAACAACCTCCTGTTTGCCTCCAACCATCATGGCGTAGCCTTCATTAAGGCCCCATACGCCACCACTCGTGCCTACGTCGACATAGTCAACACCATGCTCATTGAGTTCTACGCCACGACGCATGCTTTCACGGTAATCTGAATTTCCACCTTCTACGAACGTGTCACCCTTTTCAGCATGTGGCAATAATGCTTTGATCGTTGAATCAACTGGCTTACCGGCAGGGACCATGATCCAAAAGGTACGCGGTGTTGAGAGCTTCGAACTTAAATCTTCGAGAGAGGTAGAAGTAGTCGCCCCTTCGTTCCCTAATTCGGCGATAGCCTCCTTATTGAGATCAAAAACTGCGACTTCATGTCCGCCGCGCATAAGGCGTCGTGCGATGTTCGCGCCCATTTTTCCGAGACCAATTACTCCAATCTGCATAGTAGGTGATTTTGCCGTAAGGTAAGAGAAGAAATCTCTAGCCAAAACGTCTACGACAATTTTCTCTCGACCTGGTAAGTGCCGTTAAAATGGGCTACGCACATAACAGTATAGTTGCGATTTTACATCACTTTCACGATGTTTCTGTACCAAGAAAAAAGAGGTACTCGATACCCTGCAACTCTCACTTGATATGTCTTTCCAGGATCTAATTGATTCTGAAAATCTGCCGAGTTGAACTTCATAAATAGCAGCGCATCAGTGTTCTCAAACACCTCGTCTTGTCCGTAGATGATGAACTTACTGTTCACGTCTGCCCCCTTGCCAATGGTAATGCGCTCTTTGTCCTTCACCTTCAACGTAATCGTATCGATACTAAGGAGAAACGCTGCTGGATAGATGAGGAGCAGCACCACCAAGCCTATCAAAAAAACTTTGATGCGAGAAAAAACGGCTTTGAAATTCATGTAGGCAATGTAGTGCTAAGAACTTCGGCTGCATCTACCAACAGCTCTGTATCGTACATCGATAGGAAAACGATAACATCCTTATAGACAAGGATAAATCGACTTTCAGCGTTACTTGCATACACTACCCTATTTGCCGTAGTTTTGTCAACTAGAAAAACACACATGAGACTCACACCACTTTTTACCGCCGTTCTACTTCTTGTCTTTACAACAACCGCTTGTGATCAGGCGACGCTGAGCCGCGTACTTGAAACTGCTACCTCTAGCGGTGCACTAAGCCAAGCAGAAATTGGCAATGGTTTGAAAGAAGCTTTGATCAAGGGCGTAAGCACTGGAGCGACTGCTTTATCCCAGAAGAATGGCTATTTCGACTCTCCGTACAAGATTCTTCTTCCCGCAGAAGCGCGTCAAATCACGGATAAGCTCCAAGGCATACCTGGGTTTAGCAACGTTGAAAACATCCTAATCGAAAAGCTGAACGAGGGGGCCTCAGATGCTGCAAAGCAAGCGAAGCCGATTTTCGTAAATGCCATTAAGCAAATGACCATCACGGATGCGACCAACATCCTATTGGGGGACAAGAACGCAGCTACAAATTTTCTCGCTGCCAAGACCCGAGATCAACTGTACGCGAAGTTTCAACCTGTGATCGTCAATTCACTCAAAAAGTACAAGGCCGACGAGTACTGGAGCGGATTGGTAAACAGCTATAACAAGATTCCACTCACGCAGAAGTTAAATCCAGAGCTTGACGATTACGTTACCAACCAAGCACTGGATGGTCTGTTCGCACAGGTTGCTAAAGAAGAGCTGAACATTCGTTCAAATCCAGGCGCACGTACGACGGATTTGTTGCGTCAGGTGTTTGCGAAGCAGGATTAGGAGT
>CALDUE010000006.1 GCA_937923485.1 uncultured Saprospiraceae bacterium | reverse complement strand
GAGTGATTGCGCAAGTCCACGACCGATAGTTGATTTACCGCAGCCCATCATCCCAATAAGGAAGATTCGCGAAGGTTGGTTGTGTACATTTGTCATCGTGAACGATTTCAATTTTTCAAGCGGAAAGCTAGGCTTTCTATCTTACGTAATAATTATTTTCTTAATGAGTTGTGGTGCAAGTAACGAGCCAACGGTTCCAACCGCCTCAGTAGCAGACTTATCGAGTGATGGAATTATCCGATTTCCTGTCAGCGGAGACGGAACTGCGGATACCGCGAACCTCCCTAAGTTTCGTTTTAGAGAAAGCTCATTTAACTTTGGTACCGTAGATGAAGGAGCAATTGTAAGTCACAGGTTTTCTTTTCAAAACGTTGGTAAAGAGCCACTTATCATACAGCGAGGAACGAGTACTTGTGGTTGTACAGTACCTGAATTCCCAAAGAGCCCAATCGCCCCAGGAGACACATCGAGCGTTAAAGTGGTTTTCAATACAGATAATAAGTCGGGAGAACAGAAAAAACCTGTAACCTTGACGGCGAACACCTACCCGAGCCAGACTGTCCTCAGTCTAGAGGGCATTGTTGATAAGCTTAACTAGCACATGAAATTTCAAGCACTTTTTCTTCAGTTGGAACTAAGTCCAAGCATGACCACCCCAGTGATGTTGGGACTCATGCTCGCCATCTTTTATTTCTTCCTCATCCGCCCTCAGGCGCAACGTCAAAAAAAGCAGACTGCTTTTCAAGATGCCATTAAAAAAGGAGATAAGGTGGTGACCAGCGCTGGGATCATGGGACGTGTCAGCAAGATCGATAAGGAAGAAGGCAGCATCACCCTTGAGGTGGGTAAGAATACCTACCTTGATTTCACGGTCGGTTCTATAAGTCATGACCTCACCGTAGCGAAGTATGGCGAATCAGAAAGCGAGTAGTTCAAAACGCAGCCAACGATTTACGATTACGATGTGCTTACTCGCATCCTTGTTGTTTTGGACTGCAATCAAACTCTCAAAAGACTACGACACGATTGAGACCATTGGGATCAACTACGAGCTTCCCCAGGGGCTTGCTTTTGCGCAAGCTCCCCCCAACTCGCTAGAGGCAAGAGTACGCGCCACGGGATGGGAATTGGTCAATCAGGGCTTAAGTAATCACGAGCGAATGATTACAATCGATAGCCTCGAATTGCAAGAAAATTCAGACGGAATTATTTCTATCCGGAGTGAAGTTGCCAATGCATTTGAAGACGAGGGCTTGGATGTAAATCCAATCACTAACGAACGTATCGTGATTCAAATGGAACGTGTCGCCTCTAAAATGGTACCGCTGAGATTGACCTCAAGAATAGAATATGCAAGAGGATTTCAGTCCAGCAAAGCGCCTCGATTGGATCCCGATTCAGTCACGATCTCTGGCCCTATTTCAGTGATCGATTCCATTTTCTTTTGGATGACGGATAGCCTTATTCTTACAGAGGTCATCGATACGGTTCGTATTTCGACACCGCTAAAGGAAACAAGTATTTCTTCTATGACGGTTAGGCCAACTGCTGTGAGTGTAGCTATTGAAAGTCAGCAGTTTACAGAGAAGAGCATCTATGTTCCCGTGGAAATCAAAGGTGCTACGAAGAAAGATAGCATTAGTGTTTTTCCTAAGCAGGTATTGCTTAAAGTTGCCGTTGGTTTGCATGACTATGAAACGATAAAAGCTGCTGACTTCAAAGCAGTAGTATCTATTGATCAAGCAAGGTCAGAAATTTCGAACTCCTTACCGGTGATACTTGAAAAACGTCCAGATTTGGTAAGGCAGGTGAGCGTACAACCTCAAACCGTTGAGGTTTTCTTTTACGAGAAATACTAGTCGGCTAAACGAGCACGGACTAGAGTTCCAAAATCCCTTCAGGAAGGTCCATAAAGACGATTTTCTTCGTAAAATCGACTCCAGTGATGAGTGCTTGGTTTAGCGGAATCAGCACACCTTGTCCTTTGTAAGTAAGCTTTGCTATTTCCTGTTGCGGGTAAGTAATCACTTCCTCGATCATGGCTATTTCCCCAATCTCTTCATCGATGATTGCAAAACCTACGAACTTTTGGGATTCATCAGGATTAGCTTCCATTTCTTCTATTATTTCGTGGCTGACTTCGTCTGCTCTGAGATAGATAGTAGAACCTCGTAATCGAGCAGCCTCCTCTTTACTTTTCAATTCCTCAAATTCGGCGATCCAGTCCGCACCACGCATGGACTTCAGCTCGTAGGGCAAAGCTTTCTCAGGGGAGCTGCCGATGAAGAGGAATTCTGCAGCTTGGATATCTGGACCGAATCCCTCATGTACGACCAGTTTGACTTCTCCAGCATACCCGTGCGTCTTACGAATACTGCCGACTTCTACCAGCGTCTCCACTAAAAGATTCTTTTCATGACAACAGTAAATCCATTCTCAGCCTTGTCTTCCCAAGGTTCGGTCGAGCCAGCTTGCTGTGTATCAAGGAAACGCTGGGAACGTTCGAGCAGACCTAAACCTTTACCATAGACCTCCTTGAATTCACGGAGCTCGATAGCATTTTCTGCTTCCGTTAGAACTACAAAGACAGCTTCTACGGTGCTGCCATCGGGCAACGTATATGGCTCGATACTTTCTACACGCGCCATTGTCCAATCTTTATTAATGGCTAATGGCTCGCCAGCAACATTGATCGATAAATTAGGGTCTGCATTAAGCAGTGCATTCCAGGTCGTGCGTTCCGTAAACGGAGTGACTAAATTGATATAGTTGAAGCCATCCAAGAGCGCGCTGTGCTGACTCCCAGTTTCATTGGTAGTTTGAAAGTCCCAGAGATAACGCTGTGTCGCTACACTTCCTGAGTCAGAGCCCATCACGCTGACCAAATAAGTCTCGCTTTCGTCTTCGCTAAGACTGGTAAGCGTCCACGTAGAGCTTGATTCAATTTTGTCTGTGCCTCTTATGCTTGGATCAAAAATGACGGAGTCTACTTGAAACTGAATAACGTCAGTTCCTGCTGGGACGAAAAAGCTTTCATCTCCAGTGGTGACAAAGCTGTCTGGTTCAGTATCGCACGAACTAAGGAGTGCGTAAAGAGCGATGATGCTGAGAACTGGGAAATGTGTGCGTTTCATCATTTTCGACTTGATGTTATGAGTCCGCCACCAACTACGTCGTCTCCTTCGTAGATAACAGCAGATTGACCTGGAGCGATACCTCCCACATTCGCGAGAAAAGTTACATCGAGAAAATTATCCCCGAGTTGCTTGATTTCCGCTAGTGTTCCCTTGTCCTTGTACCTAACGCGAACAGTTGCCTCGTAATTATCCGGCAACTTCTCGTATTTCATAAGATTTAGTTGACCAACACCCATCCCGTTGCGAATGAGGTCTTCTTGTCTACCAAGTCTTACTTGATTAGTTTCAGGTAAGATGTCGGTTACATACATCGGTTCTCCAAAAGCTACGCCAAGTCCTTTGCGCTGACCGATCGTAAAAAATGGATAGCCTTCATGCGTTCCAAGTACTTCATCATTTTGACCCAGGAATTGACCTCCGGCTACTTTCTCGGTGAGTCCGTCGACGCGGCGCTTGAGGAACCCTCTATAGTCGTTATCTGGAACGAAGCAGATCTCAAAGCTTTCGCCTTTTTTACTTAGTTCTTCGTAACCAAAATCATAGGCCAACTGACGAACTTCTGGTTTCGTCATATGGCCTAATGGAAAGCGGCTTCGCCCTAGACATTCTTGACTTAGGCCCCAAAGCACATAGCTCTGGTCCTTATGCGCATCTGCTGAGCGCCGAACGAACTTGCGTCCTGCCTCCTCGTGAATCTTCGCGTAGTGGCCAGTGGCGATAAACTCACAGTCCATCGCATCGGCTCGCTTCAGCAACGCACTCCACTTAATGTGCGTATTGCACATCACGCATGGATTCGGCGTTCGTCCAGCCATGTATTCACTCACGAAGTCGTCGATGACATGATCACCAAATTCCTCTCGTATGTCGACGATGTAATGTGGGAAGCCCATATCCACAGCTACCGACCGTGCATCGTTGATTGAGTCGAGGCTGCAACAGCCAGTCTCTTTACGTGAGCCACCTACATTGGCGTAGTCCCACGTTTTCATCGTAATGCCAATGACCTCATAACCCTGCTCATGCAGAATCATTGCGGTAACCGTGGAGTCGATTCCACCGCTCATTGCTACGAGTACCTTTCCGTGCTTGCTCATCTTTGATTGTCAATTAGCGATTACCAATCGGTAATGCTTATAAGCACAAAGGTAAGTAGTACGGCTAACCCATTTTAGCTGAACGAGGCTTATAAGACCTTCGCAACGTCATTAAATATGGCAAAGCCCATAAGTGCAAGCACGAGTACGAACCCGATAGTGGTTGCGACTTGTAAAAACTTGTCACTAGGTGCTCGGCCTGTCACAACTTCATAGAGTAAGAACATAACATGTCCGCCATCCAAAGCAGGGATAGGCAACAAATTCATCACCGCTAAGATTAAGGACAGTAAACCTGTGAGTTGCCAAAACCTAGGCCAGCTCCAAACTCCGCCAAAAGCACGTCCTATCGTAATAAAACTTCCGATACTGTCTTTTGCATCAATGTTCTTACTGAACATCTGCCCGACAGCTTTGCCTTGATTGGAAAGGGCGGTGAGACCTTTATCAATGCCTTTCGGAATAGCCTCAGCTATCGTGTAATGCTGCTGGACATACTTGTAATGCGTATCATCAAAGGTCCAGAATCCAGCTTGACCAGTTTTTGTCAAGGTTATCGGAACGGATTCCTCTCGTCCGTTTCTGTCAACTGTTAGTGTAACTGTTTTGCCCTTGTAATTCTTGAATTGCTTGACCATGTCTTGTAGCCAGTTGATAGCTACACCATTCACTTCGAGAATCTTATCACCTTTCACTAAATTGCTCTTAGCTGCTGGGGAGTCTTCATCAATAGAATCGACAACTGCATATCTAGGTAGGGTATAGAGACGCTTGTCCTTGTACGCTTCTTTTGTAAGGTTACGCTGAAGAGAATCAGGAAACTGAATCTTCATTTCTCGTCCATCTCTGCGGATGGTAAGTGTACGAGCTGCATTGAAGAGTATTTCCTCCTTTACATAGGAATCACCAAAGCTTCTTAGTTGGACGGTATCAATAGCCAAGACTTGATCACCATTTTGCAGACCGAATTCTTTTCCGAGCTCTTCTGCGTAGATGCCGTTAACTGCATTTTCGGTCGGTAATTTTTCAGTGCC
Organism: uncultured Saprospiraceae bacterium; assembly: GCA_937923485.1. Classification (GTDB taxonomy): domain Bacteria; phylum Bacteroidota; class Bacteroidia; order Chitinophagales; family Saprospiraceae; genus CALDTK01. The sequence continues at coordinate 15,178 of CALDUE010000006.1, read as the reverse complement.
CCAATACCAGAGCATACCTGCAAAAATCAAAAAGCCGAGTATGAAGTTGACCGTTACACCACCAAGCATGATGATGAGTCGCTGCCAAGCAGGTTTACTGCGAAATTCCCACTCTTTGGGTTCCTCCTTAAGCGCCTCCATGTCCATGCTCTCATCGACCATACCGCTAATCTTGACGTATCCTCCAAGTGGCAGCCAACCAATTCCCCATTCGGTTTCACCGATCTTCTTCTTGAAAAGAGAGAAATATGGATCGAAAAAGAGGTAGAATTTTTCCACCCTACATCCAAACCACTTTGCCGGAAGGAAGTGCCCAAACTCGTGGAGTACAACAAGAATAGATAAGCTCAAAATGAGCTGCCCAACCATCACGAGAATCTGCATAAATTTTGCTTGTCTGCCTACCGGCGTTTCTAAGAGGCTTTCGCCAAAATCTAACTTCTAGCGCTTCAAACGCATATGGACCAAAAAGGGTGTCGAATTTAAACCAATCGAGCCGCGAAAGTAACCTTTATCTGACTTGGATACCATATGTCGTTGAAAGGCTGTAACTATCGGCTGTGAAACATGCCGATCACTGGTTCTATGTACCAGACTCATCCACAACAGAAGTTTCCTTTCCAGTCGAAGAAGCCTTGCATGCGGTCAGAGTGCTCCGCCTACAAGTTGGTGATGGTATTCAATGGATCAATGGGAAAGGTGGAAGATTTACAGGAACGATCACGAGGATCGATAAACGCTCCCTCAAGGCAAGTGTCAAAGAATATTCCGATGAACCAAAATTAGCCGCAACGGTACTAGCTGTTGGTCAGCTACATGATGCGGGTAGAATGGAATGGTTGGCAGAAAAAGCCACAGAACTTGGCGTTAGCGAGATTCTTTTGCTAGGTACTGAGCGAGTGGAGCGCACACGATACAAAATGTCGAGACTTGTCTCTAAAGTGATCTCGGCGGTCAAACAGTCGGGTAGAGCTTGGGTACCTGGAATTCGAGAAGTGAGTTACACGCAGGCGCTCGACCTCGCAAAAGATTACGATACGTGCTTGCTTGCTCATTGTTATTCCGAATTGGACAGAAATAGGGAATGGGGATCAGTACCTATTGGTCAAAGCGCTTGCCTCTTTATAGGACCAGAAGGAGATTTTACCCTTGCTGAGGTTGAGCGCGCAAGTCAGCAGGGTATTGAGTCAATTGCACTGGGTAGCGCTCGCTTGAGAACGGAGACAGCTGCATTGGCTGCCTTAGTTAGACTGCGGGATTTAGGAGTTTAGACCAAAGCGCCTTATAATTCGTTAGTGAATCCTAGAGTTTCGGCAGAGAATTGGAATTTACACGCGTAAAATGTTTCCTTTGGCCCGATTCTTATAACAATCAAGTACTATGCGTAAGCTTCTCCCCCTCAGTTTTATATTGCTATGCTGTTTTGGCGTAAGCGCACAAGACCTTCAACTAGCCCTACTCAAGTACAACGGTGGTGGCGATTGGTATGCTAACCCTACGGCGCTACCCAACTTGGCTAGGTTTTGCAACGAGCAGCTAGGGCTTGGACTTCAAGAAGATTATGCTACGGTAGAAGTTGGTTCTGCTGCGCTGTTTTCACATGCATTCGTGCATTTGACGGGGCACGGAAATGTCGTATTCAGTGAGGCAGAGGCAGAAAATCTTAGGAATTATCTCGTCGGTGGTGGCTTTCTGCATATCGACGACAACTACGGAATTGATCCATTTATTCGACCTGCGATGAAGCAAGTCTTTCCAGAATTGGAATTTGTTGAATTGCCGTTTGACTATCCAATCTATGATCAGCAGTACAAAATGGAAGCAGGTCTCCCTAAGATTCATGAGCATGATGGGAAGCCTGCTCAGGGATTTGGCCTTATTTACAAAGGTAGATTGGTCTGTTTCTACAGTTATGAAACCGACCTCGGAGATGGTTGGGAAGATCAGGCGGTTCACAATGACACGCCAGCAATGCGCTTACAGGCATTACAGATGGGAGCCAACCTCGTGCAATACGCATACACACAAGGAGGATAGCAACAATTTTAGAAGCGTTGCTGGGGTTTAGAATTCTTCTGATTAAGGTGTAAAATCATTCTATCTGACTTTACTTTTCCATCAGAGCTGGTCGTATCGGTGGCAGAAGCAGAGGCGTCTATCTTGTTCGTGTTTCTTCCGCTGTAGCTAAAGGTTAATCCTCCCACTCCGATGGTCATGATCGCGATTAAGAGCAGCATTTCAGACTTGCCTTTAAAGAATGAATTTTTTGAGTTTGCCTTTTTTTTATTCATGGGTTAGTGAGGTCTCGTCTTGACTTAGGATTGAGCTGAATTCTGCTTGTGCTTCGAGAGAAATCAAGTTGCGTAAAGCGATGTATTCTGGTGTAAAGCTACTTACATATCTGGTAAAATTCAATGTGTTTAGCCGTCAGATGAATTTTTTTTCAAATATTGATACGGAGACCAAGTATATAAAGGTTCGAGCCACTTATCTGAACACTGAAATCCTTAGAAATAGGTAGGAAAAGTTGGCCGTAACGCATCCCAGACCTGACCTTACCCTTAATGAACGAAGGCCACCACATAGCTATGCGATGGCCTGACGCGCTGATCTATAAAATTTGTGGTCTCCTAACGAGGTGTAAGCAGGAACACTCGACCATAATCGTGGGTCACTTCTGCTACATCCAAAGCTTTTTCTCCTACACCTGTATACAAGTCTAGATGACGGTTACCTTTTACTGCTCCGCCCGTATCCTGGACGAGGAGAATTTTTGTCTCAAATGTATTCGACTTACCGGCTACGGGAACTGAAGCTAGTAGAACTGACCCAAGAGGATAATGCTTAGGGTCGGCCGCTACACTCACCATCGGAGTCAAAGCTATACCTGCAGCTCCTCTTGCAGCACCATCGCTTACTTTGAAAAATCCGTAGTTTGGATTTGCTCTAGTAATCGTGTCTCTATCACTTTTTTTAGAGACCCACTTGCGCAAAGAACGCATACTCAAGTCGGTGAGCGAGGAGTCTAACTTACTAGCAGCTCGCTCAATACTCTGATAGGGAAAACGATTTGTTCCTCCATATGCGAGATACTTGCGTCCTCCATTTTTGAAGTTTACGAATCCACTGCCTTGAAGCTGAAGCATGTACACATCTAGTGGGTGCTTGGCATATGCAATCGCATACTTGTCAAGGTCGAATGCCTTTCCAGACTCAATCTCACTGCGGCTTGGGAGCTTCCCTTCATAATCAGAAGGATACTCAAGGATTGGATACCGGTACTTCTTAGTCTTTTTACTACTCACCTTTACTTCTGGGCTGAAATAACCAGTAAACTTTACCTCTCCGTTAGTACTAGTAGTAACAGCCTCAAGTGCGTGTTCGTTAGTCTTCCCACTCAACAAGCCATCTATCACTGTAAGAAAGTCCTGTCGTGTATACGTTGCACCATTGACCACGAATTGCTTCCGAGGATTCTGTCGCATGAGAAGCGCTTTCTGCCCCTCTAGCGCCGAACGTAATTCGGGTGTGATACTCGGCAAAGAATTCAGGAGCATCTTAGCCTTGTGCGTAACGAAAGTTTCTCCACGTGTGGTTGGAGTTTCTACATTTTCGGCTTTCGCCAAAACTGGCACTGATTTGGAAGATACAGGTAAGACTGAAAGTTCTTCTACAGCAATGTTGATCTCACTTGCTCGCTCAGTAGCGCACTGACTGCACAAAAATGCAGTGATCAGTAGAAAAAAGAATTTGTTCATAAGACTGGGCTTTAGCCTTTTGTCAAGGGTATGCTTATCCTCTAAGCACTAAGACGGAGGCTTTTGTTCACTTGCAACCTTTCTAATAGTAAATTAGATAGTTTTACTTGAAAACGTAGCGCAAAGTTACGTCCCCTTCATTATCAATGCATTAGCCGTCGGATTGACTTACCTATCGATGGTATTGCCAACCAATAATTGCTTGAATTGGACCAAAAAGAAGCTAGATTCTTCCATTCCTATCTTTTGCCAAATCTCTCCAAATAATAGTATTTCTGTAATATTAGGATGAAACCGCATTTTCGAGCGGTTATTCCACGATAGAACCCTTGTTCATATTTAGAAATAGAAGGGAGCACTCCTGAATTTCCGAATGCCAGTAAAATTTTGCGCCTCGTTAAGGTTCAATAATTCTGCGAGTGCTTGCAGATGGAATAGCAGGATCTACATGAACCAACCATTGCATTGTAGCAGAGGTGCTATCTGAAAGTTCGACAGAATAATATCCTTTTGGCCATCCTTCATAGTCGATCTCAAGGGTATTGACGCCTTGTGATAGACTGCGGTTATAGGTTTCGAGCGTTTGACCCTGAAGCGTTTTGATATTCAAAACCACTTGTTGGTCCACATCGCTATCTAGGCTAATGCGCAGTCTAGCAAGTGATTCAGTATCAAGTGCACTCAGGATTCTAGTTCTGCTGCTGTGCGCATGTTGTGCGAGCAACTCTTCAGATTCTTCATATTTACCATCGGTGTAGACTACACGAATCTGGAATGCTAGATCATGTACAAATGGTGTTTGATCAATGTAACGGTAGCTTGATATGCTGTCTTGGTGAACAGCCCTAGGCTCTAAGGTGCCCACGACGTTGTATTCACCTTCAGCAAAGCGTCGAATGACGTAGTAATCAACGTCCAGCTCATTCAATGTCTTCCATTCAATGGCCACACCACTCGCGTATCCCATCATCGAAACAGGCTGCTTAAAGTGTACTGGCTCATGTTGAGCCATTGCCGATATTGCAGTCACAAGGATGACGAAAGAAACGAGGAGGTATCGCATGAAAGTAATCTTTGATGTATTATCACAAAACCCGCACCAAAGCGACAGAAATGATGAATAATAGAATGTTTTTTACGCTCATTGTGAGTGTCTTGTTTCTTGCAGCCTGTAACGCAAAACTGGGTTACCGAACAACACCTGTAGCAGAAGGATCCCAGGGGATGGTCGTAAGTGCTCATCCATTGGCTAGTCAAGTAGGTGAACAGGTACTCAAAGGTGGTGGCAACGCTACCGATGCAACCATAGCTGTTCAATTTGCGCTTGCTGTAGTTTGCCCCCGTGCTGGAAATCTTGGCGGAGGCGGTTTTTGGATTTACGCGCCTGCTAACGACAAAGTCCGTGCATTAGACTATCGGGAAAAGGCGCCGAGTGGAGCTTCAAGAGACATGTATCTCACCCCTGATGGCGATGTGCATCCCACCAAATCATTGGAAGGTCCGCTCGCAGCAGGAATACCTGGGCAGGTAGATGGACTGTGGCTAGCCTATACACTCGGAAGCAAACGGAAAGACTGGAAATCACTGCTTCAACCTGCAATTCAGCTCGCAAGAGAAGGGTATCGAATTTCGGAGACAGAGGCTGATAGACTCAACAGTTATAAAGATGCTTTTAAGCGCCAGAATACCTTCGACTTTCCATTTGTCAAAGATTCGCCGTGGGAAAAGGGGGATCTCTTGCAACAGACGCAATTAGCACTCACATTAGAGGGAATCGCAGAGGAAGGTCCTGGTTATTTCTACGACAGCAGTTTTGCAGAAGCATTAGCGAAAGAAGTAAGCGCGAGAGGAGGAATATGGACCAAAGCAGACCTCAGTGATTACCAATCGACCTGGCGTGAGCCAATCACCTATGAGTATAATGGTCATACTGTACACAGTATGCCGCCACCAAGTTCAGGTGGGGTAGTCCTTTCACAGATGCTAGGCATGTTGAAGAATCAAGATTTACAAGCTGTCGCCAAAACGGATAAAGTTGCTTATCTGCATATCTTGATTGAAGCAATGCGGCGAGCATATCAAGATCGAGCTACCTACCTCGGAGATCCTGATGAAGTAGAGATACCAATCGATAGTCTCCTTTCTGATGAGTACCTCGCTAATAAGTGGTCAACTTTTTCTCCAGACAGCGCTACGCCAAGTGGCACTATGCTAAAAGCTCCCGCCAAGGAAGTCTATGAAACCACACACACGAGTGTAATTGATACAGAAGGCAATGCATGCTCAGTCACAACGACCTTGAACGGGAATTTTGGATCAAAGGTCTGGAGTAAAACAGGCGGCTTCTTTCTAAACAATGAAATGGACGATTTCAGCTCGAAGCCAGGTGTACCGAATCAATTTGGCCTCGTCGGCGGAGAAGCGAATGCCATCGCGCCAGGTAAGCGTATGTTGTCTAGTATGACGCCGACCATCGTACAGACTAACGGAAAAACAGATCTCGTTCTCGGAAGTCCAGGTGGATCAACAATTATCACAGCAGTCCTTCAAGTCTTGCTTAATGATGAGGTGCATGATTTAGCGTTACCAGCGGCAGTTGCAAAACCAAGAATTCACCATCAATGGTTACCCGATGAGGTGATCTATGAAGAAGGAGCTATAAGTCCAGCCGAGCAAAAAGCCCTTGAAGGCAAAGGACATACTTTTCGAAAGGTCAGCTCTATAGGTCGAGTGAAGGCTGTCAAAGTTGAAGGAACAACACTCATCGGAGTAGGAGATCCTCGTAATCCTGATGACGACGCGAGCGGGTACTAGAGCTCGACCTTACTGGTGTTCTCGAGGGCCCAAGTTTTGACGTAAGTCCGGTACCTGAATTACGTTTTTAGTATTCAGCTCAAAGCCACGCATCGACTTCTACGATTTTTTAGCGACCGAAGCCAATCGTTTTTTCAGGTTCGCATGCGTCCTTACGTAAGGCAGCCATCCGAAGTGCAGCAACAGCGCATTCTACGCCTTTATTACCAAGTTTACCTCCAGCACGATCAAGTGCTTGGTGGTGATCGTTTGGCGTAAGGAGTCCAAAGATGAACGGGCGACCAGTAGCCACCGTCATTGTTTGCAGTGCATTGGCTACACTTTGATTGATATAGTCATTGTGTGGCGTTCCTCCTTTGATGACACATCCAATACAGATGATCGCATCAAATTTTCCCTTTCCACTAAGGATGCGTGCACCTCCAGGGAGCTCATAAGCTCCAGGAACCTGAACAGTTTCAATGTTAGTTTCCTTCACGCCGTGTTTGATCAAGGTTTCAAATGCGCCTTCGTAAAGCGGATGGGTGATGTCCGTATGGTATTCAGCGAGTACGATGCCGATTTTCATCTCGCTTCCATCAGGCATGGTTGATTCATCGTAGGTCGAGAGATTCTTGAGTGCGCTGGCCATAGTCTTTCAGTTAGGTATGCAGTAGAAACGAAAAAAGGCGTTGCCGGTTGGCAACGCCTCAAGGAAAAAATCCTGTTCATGGGATTATCCAGCAGTTCGCATCAAGTACTTTTGAATGTCTTGAGCTTGATTGCTGGTTGGGAATTCTGTTTGAATACGCTTGTATAACTCGTTGGCGGCGGACGCATCGCCCTGTCGCTCACGAAGCAAGCCAAGCTTAAAGAGATAGTAAGGTGCAAGAAGAGAATTTTCTCCAGCGTCACTAACTGCAGTTTTGTAGTAGCCTTCAGCAGTATCTAAATCTCCTTTTTGCGCATACGAGTCGCCAATCGCACCATTCTTGGTTGCTGGTAAGATTGTACCATCATCATCGAAAGATTTAAGATAGTCGATAGCTGCGTCATACTGCCCAAGCTGCATGTAGCTGATACCCGCGTAATAGTTGGCCAAGTTGCCAGCTGGCGTGCTGCTGTACTCATCAGCGATGTCTAAGAAACCCATGTATCCAGGAGCAGGGTTGCTCAGTGCTAGAGAGAAACTGTCTCGTTCGAACATTTGCTGCGCCTTCCACATCATCTCACTTGCTTCGGCCTGCTTCGGCTCAGTCACAAATTTATTGAATAGGAAAATTGCCGCTGCGATTGCAACGAGGAGGCCTACAACAAGAATAATGGTTTTCTGATTATTCTCGAGGAAGTCACTCGTTTCTCCTTGGACTTCTGTTAGACTAATTTGGTCACCACCAAGTGGTGCCACAGGAGCAGCTGGTGTTTCTTTTACTTCGTTTGCCATGCGTGTGATTTAAACTGGCTTTCCTTTCTACAGGATCGAAAAGCGGCGCAAAGGTAGCGGAAAATGAATTTACGGTACCAACTCTTCTGCAATGTACAAAAAGGTGCTCGTGAGCATACGTATTGTACGTGCATCGGGTTGCTTTTCTGCTTGAAAAACAAATCTTAGAACATGCTTGCTGCGCTTGTACTTTAGGCATTAACGCTCGACCAAGATGATTTTCCTAACGAAAACCTGATCGTCTTGACGTACCAAAAGGTAATACGTCCCTGGTCCATTACGCAAGATGTCAAGTTCGTCGTTGAACAGGCCGTTGTATTCTCCTAGGTCGAAGGCGTAGATTTCTCTGCCTTCGGAAGAATAGATCACGATGCTCGTTTCGCCTTTTGTGGGCAAGTTGAAGCTAAGATCGAACTCACCTTGACTAGGATTTGGACTTGCTGAGAAGTCGGTGACCTTCAAGTCTCGATTCTGAGGAAGGCGTACCTCAAGGTCTTCAATATCTAAGAAATCGTCTACAGTAGGTTGCTCAACCCTAACGTCCAAGTCAGATGGGTCGATATCAGGCGTGTACACATACTCCTCGCGTTCTTCCCAATTTCCGCCTCTTGATCGGAAACTATTCATTGCTCTGCGCATAGAACTCATGGCTTCATTTATGGCGCTTTCAGTTTCTTGTTCGCCTTCTCGAACTGCGCTTCTTATTTCTGCTTTAATCTCATCAAAATCAATATCGTCGAAGGCTTGTCTCATTTCGTCGGCACTATTTTCAAAGACGTTTTGGTTCGATCTCCAGTCACTAGGGATGTACTGTCTCACTGGGATTGGTCCAGTGATATTGAAGGATTTTCCATTGTGAGTGAATTCAAAATTCACGTTACTGGTGTCAGTTATGAGACGTTTTACAACCGCGAGGTCTGAATAATCGGCAATAGGGTATCCATTTATACGCAGCAGGCGATCACCATCACGAAGTCCAAGTTGAGCAACTGGACCATTCGTCGAAACCTCAATAAGAACCCCAGGCTGACGATCACTTTCGGTATCGCGAATACCAAAAAAGCCACGTTTTGGGAAAGGGGTTTCGTTTTGACAGGCATCGGAGCGACGACCGAGGGTGACGGTGACTGTTTTCTTTGTTCCAGCTCGCAATAGGTCGATTTGGAAGGATTCTCCTGGCAGAAAATCATGCATGAGGCAGAAAAATCCAGTTGATCCAACAGCAGTTTTTCCATTTACTCCATAGAGGTAATCCATAGGCTGGATACCCGCATCTAGCGCAGCCGTACAACCGATGACATTCGAGACGATCGTACCTCCTTTCGGCTGGTAGCCTAGGCTTGCGAGCTTTTCTTTACTCGGTTCTTCGTGGGTGACGCCAAAGAACCCTCGTAATTCGCAGCGGTCTCCTTTGTGCATCCCCATTACACTGGCCGCATAGAGGAGCAGAAATAATATAGTGGGGTAGCGGAGCAGTTTATTCATCTTGTGGTGAGATTTGACATTAACGACACGCTGATCGCTTTTGCGTTGCATCTAGTCTTAAATTTGAAGGCGTATCTATGTTGATTCTGCAAATTTGAGCAATTAGAACTCGAGACTACTATGAAGAACTCTACATCGTTCATCGCGTTGCTCGGTTGCCTACTGCTTGTTTTGGCGCAAGCTTGCATGAGAAATGACGTCGTTAGACCTGTTGAACGTTACACACATATGCCGACCACAACTCCAAGTACCCTCCATATCCCCATAGTTATCGAACGCTCAGCTTTGGTGGGGCTGGTCAATCAACAAATGCCGCTCGAACTATTGGAGGACGATGATTTTCAGGGTTATGGTGTAGGATTATCTGTGAAGCGAGCAGGTGACTTAGAAATGGCCTTTCGGCAGAACCCCGAAAACGTGAATGAGGCAGGTGCACTTTTTTATGAGGTGCCGTTGGAGATAAACGTTGCAAAAAATGCGCTGATCACCACGGTGAAGGCTAGAGGTAATCTGAATTTAAAATTTACAACGAGCTTATCGATTGGTGCTGATTGGAAAGTCAAGTCTGCAACGACCTTAGATGGCCATAACTGGATCAAAAAACCAGAGCTTAGTGTAGGACCGGTCAACATTCCTATTGACGGACTTACGTCAAAACTTATCCAACGCATTAAAGGGCAAATAACCTCTGAAATTGACGCGGGAATCGAGCAAAACGTAGAGCCAGGCTCGGTAGTCGCACCTTTGTATAAAGAGCTCGGATTGCCAAAAATTATCTCGGAAGATCCCGCTAGTTATTTGCTCGCCAACCCAGAATCTATAGGGCTTGGTCCACTCGTAGAAGAAGATGGTGGCATCGCAACCACACTTGGCTTAGCAATTCGCCCGAAGCTCGGACTCGGGACACCACCCGTTGCTTATCCCCAAGCATTACCAAAAAATAGCGGTGTTTCAGCGCCTTCACAAGAGTTTGAATTAAGCATTCACAGCTTGCTAGGATTTGAGGATATGCGGCAGGTTTTGGCGAAAGCTGTAGTAGACACTACGATTAGTCAAGCGGGCAAAGAAGCAACGATTGAAGAGGTGGAACTGTATGGTCAAGATGACCGACTCGTTATAGGCCTGCGCATGACAGGAGACTATACTGGCTGGGCATATTTGCGCGCCCAACCCATTTTCGACGCGGACAGTGAACGTATGGAATTGCAAAATATTGACATCACGCTCGACACGAAGAACTTACTCTACAAATCGATTGGTTATCTCTTTCGAAATCGAATAAAAAAGGAGATCAACAAGCAGATGGGGGATCAGGTGTCAACACAATTGAAAGGCATCCAAGACGAAATCAACAATCAACTCTCTGGCAAAGAAGTCTCGCCAGGAATACATGTTGAGGGACAAGCACGGAGCGTCCGCATTACAGAAAGCCTCGTCACCTCAGAAGGATTGAGCGCTGAAATACAGTTTGCTGGCAACCTTAAAGTGCGCGTAAGTCAAATTCCAATGGAATAATGCTAGTTATCGATACCCATGGTGTCGACAGCTTCATCAAAATCTTCATCGTAGAACTCCTCATCATGCGAATGTCCATCATGATCATGGTTGTGGTCATGCGCATGAACGTCCCCATCATCAAGGCTTGATAAGTCGATACGTTCAAATTCTAGAATCCTATTCTTATCACCTTCTTTCATGTTGAGGTGCAGCACCTCTTTATCTAGCAGGGCGATTTCTACTGGCCGCTCTACGAGCGTGTCTTGCGCCGCTGGGGTAGTAAAGAGCATCTCTCCACTTGTCCGAAAGGTGCCCGATTCCTCGTAGTCGAGCGTAGAGGTATAGATATAAGATCCGTCCTTGGCGAAGTAGAGCCCAACATCATCGAGAATAACGTCAATGGTATCGCCCTCTTCTATAAGCAGGTTCGCCTGCCAAGAGCCAAGAAGTTCGGGTGTTCGATCAGAATTACACGCGGCAAACGCAGTAAAGGCTCCTAGAACACAGATTGCAAGCCGATGAATACGGCAGCTCCTGCGAGGAAGCCAACTAGAGCTAACCATGCGATGTTTTTAAGGTACCAAATGAAGTCGATTCTTTCCATGCCCATAGCTGCTACGCCTGCTGCTGAACCGATGATGAGCATACTACCACCAGTGCCGGCAGAATAGGCGATGAAGTGCCAGAGCGTGTCATCGGTCGGGAAAGTGTACATGCCCATAGATGCTGCTACAAGCGGAACATTATCGATAATTGCGGAGAGGAAACCAAGTACGATGATAACGAGGTTCTGATTTGGAATGGCGTGGTCCATTGCCTCAGCCATGCTTGCGAGGAGTCCAACTTCTTGGCCCGGAAGGGTAGCTGATTCAAGTCCGGCAACTGCCACGAGAATACCCAAAAAGAACAGAATACTAGCGAGCTCAATTCGACTCAAGGCATGGTGAGCACTGTAGGAATGTCCATCCTTGACTTTATCGAAGTTTTCTTCTGGGTGGATGTATTCTGATACCAACCAAACAACACCCAACGCGAGCATCATGCCTACGTAGGGAGGAAGGTGGGTGATCGTCTTAAAGATTGGTACACTTACTAGCGCACCTACACCCACGAAAAGCATGATCTTGGAAGAAAGTAGCTTTTCGGTTTCGGCTTCTGCTGCTACGTCTCTAATCGGTTGTGTGATCTTCCCTTTGAATGCTGGTAAGAATGAAGCTATCAATGCAGGGACAGCGATACAGACCACAGCTGGAATTACGAGGTGGCTAATCAATCCTCCGGTGGTAACTTTCTTACCAATCCAGAGCATTGTTGTGGTCACATCTCCGATTGGACTCCAAGCACCGCCTGCGTTAGCGGCAATCACGGCTAGAGAAACGAACCAAAGTCGTTCTTCCCTCACAGGGACCAAACGCCTAAGCAAACTCACTAGTACGATCGTCGCAGCTAGGTTGTCGAGGGTTGCAGAAAGAAAGAATGCTAGGACGCAGATGAGGTACATCATGCCCTTTTTCGAATTCGTAGAAATCCGGTTGGTGATAACACTAAAGCCTTTGTGTAAGTCAACCAGCTCAACAATGGTCATTGCACCAATAAGGAAGAACAGGATTTCTGCCACTTTACCGATGTGGTGAAGCAATACGTCATCAAGTTCGGCAATGTGGTGATCAGAACCAACTACCGGAATGTGACCAAGACTGATACATGCCCAAATGATGGCACCCATGATGAGCGCGGGGACGGTCTTATCTAATTTAAGGGGATGCTCAAATACAATACAACCGTATCCAATAATGAATGCAGCAATGACAGCGTAGATCATAGAGAGGGCTTTGTGCTTGGGCCGTAAGGTAGAAACGAACAGCACTTTCAATGTCTGTTTGTGGCTAAAGAATTGAACGTAGCTACTTGAGCGCGGGTTACTCTAGTCATAAAGCTAAATTCTCGCTTCGCTTGGCGCTTAGTTAGCCACTATATTTGCACCATGGTCAAAGTGGGAGAACATGAATTAGGGGAGTTTCCACTCTTGCTGGCACCGATGGAGGATGTCAGTGATCCTCCCTTCCGCTCCTTGTGTAAAAAACAGGGCTGTGACGTCATGTACACTGAGTTCATTAGTGTTGAGGGTCTTATACGTGATGCGACTAAGAGTGTCGAAAAGCTCGACATCTATCCAGAAGAGCGCCCGATTGGTATTCAAATCTTCGGCGCCGAGATCGACAGCATGGAACGTGCTGCTGAGATCGTAGAGGAGGCTCAGCCTGAGATTCTGGACATCAACTTTGGTTGTCCAGTAAAGAAAGTGGTTTGCAAAATGGCTGGTGCCGGTATCCTTCAGGATATCGATCGCATGGTAAAACTCACCGAAGCGATCGTTAAACGCACGAGCTTACCTGTGACGGTCAAGACGCGTTTGGGTTGGGATGATGACTCGATTAAAATCAAAGAAGTTGCCGATCGACTTCAGGATGTAGGTATTCAAGCCTTGAGCATTCACGGACGTACGCGCAAGCAGATGTACAAAGGTGAGGCGGACTGGCAGTTGATTGGAGAGATCGCGCAGGATCCTAAAATCCACATTCCAATTTTTGGTAATGGCGATATCAACTCCCCTGAAAAGGCGGAGCTTTATAAAAACAAGTACGGTGTCCAAGGTATCATGATCGGCAGGGCTGCCATTGGCAACCCGTGGATCTTTCGTGAAATCAAACATTATTTCGCTACTGGTGAGCACCTTGCTCCGCCGACCATCCAAGAGCGCGTCGAGGCTGCGCGCGAGCACTTGACCCGAAGTCTTGAATGGAAAGGAGAGCGGGTTGGAGTAGTCGAGATGCGTCGTCACTACACCAACTACTTTAAGGGGCTTCCTAACGTAAAGCAGTTTCGCCAAATCTTGGTGACTGAGTATGAGCCAGCGACCCTGTTTGCTACGCTAGAAGAGTTGGAGGCGCACTATGCAAGCTATGAACCAGTAACTCTAGCTTAGTATTTCGTACTTTATATTTTGGAGAATAATATCCACGTTTTAGTGCACTTAAACGTGGAGACTATTGATCTACAATCTACGCTTTAAACGTGGCGGAATTACGGAAGGCAATGCCTCGGGTGCTTCAGGATCTAGGATGGATAGTAGTTCATCTGAATAGCGATCATAACCGAGCGCCACGTTTCTTTGTCTGCAGCTAATTGACTGGAATACTTCACCTGTTTTTCGATCGATGATGTCTATAAAGACCCGCTTAACGTTGACGTAGGTGAATCCGCCAGAAACGGTAGCGACTAGATCGGTAGGCTGATTTCCATGGATATTTCGGATAAGAATATTCTGACTTTTTCTCGAGAAGGTAGTGTCACCTACGGTAACATTGGTGACGAGTCCCCCAAAGCGAGGTCGGCGTTCGCCATCAACGAAAACGCGATAGCCAGCTGCTTTGAAGGCTAGGAAGGTTGCTGAGCGAGCACGGTCGTCACAATTTGCTTCGAAGAAAATTGTGACTGTGGATGCCTTGAGGTCACCTGGAATATCCCCTACAAATTCAAGTGTTTGTGCTTGTGAACTAATACTGATGGAGAGGATGCAAATGAGCGTGAGGAGGTACTTGTTTTTCATGTTTCAAATTTCAGCTCCTTTGGTGTTAACTCGTATTAACAAAACGTTACGGATAGGTTATCGTCCGGATGATTGAATTTGGTTGGGTGCATTAAATTATTGGTGAATTAAATTAATTGAAGGAATAGACTGATCGCATGCTGTGCTTATAAGAGATGGACTGGCGGCCGGTTTTCTGCCCTTTAAAACGTAAATCGTAGAAATACGAATGAGCAGTAGTTGACAGATCGCATATTGCTTATAAGAGATGGATCGGCGGCCGGTTTCTGCCCTTCAAAACGTAAATCGTAGAAATACGAATGAGCAGTAGTTGACTGATCGCATGCTGTGCTTATAAGAGATGGATCGGCGGTCGGTTTCTGCCTTTCAAAACGTAAATCGTAGAAATACGAATGAGCAGTAGCTGACTGATCACATATTGCTTATTGAGATAGATCGGCGGCCGGTTTCTGCCCTTCAAAACGTAAATCGTAGAAATACGAATGAGCTGTAGCTGACAGATCGCATATCGCTTAGATGAGATGGACTGGCGGCCGGTTTCTGCCTTTCAAAACGTAAATCGTAGAAATACGAATAGGCTGTAGCTGACAG
>CALDUE010000005.1 GCA_937923485.1 uncultured Saprospiraceae bacterium | reverse complement strand
GAGTCCATCTAAAAAATCTTCGAGGTCTTCTCCATACTGATCCAGATCGATCTGTGCGAATCTGCGCCCGCTACTTTCATCTCTAAGATATATGATGCCGTCCATGGTTTGGGTGTTTTGCTCCATAAAAATAACGCTTTTCTCCTTGCAATGAGTGTGTTTCTCGCTCAACTTGAGGTTAGATACTGCAGCCTAAAGATTACGCACCGCTTAAATGCTGACTTTCTCTCATCCAAGCCCCCATCCCTCATCAATTGTTCTAAAAATCGAAGGTGAGCTTAATGTCCTCACCTTGCGGCTGGGTACTGTACATTCACACTATGCGCCTCATTCTTCTCTCCCTACTCCTTTCTGTATCGACTACGCTTGTTTTGGCGCAAGCGGAAAAAGATCGTTTCTCTAATCCAGCACTTAGAAAAACCGCTGATAGCCTCGCCCAAAACGCGATTCTTATTGATGGACATGTCGACCTGCCATATCGTTTGAAAGTCCAAAATTTTAGATACACCAAAGAATTTCTCGGACTTCCACTCGAGAGTGAAGACGGTGATTTTGACTACAAACGTGCACGTGAAGGTGGACTGGATGCCCCCTTCATGTCGATCTATATTCCAGCAGATTTGCAAGGGCCTCAGAAATATGGTGGTGCGGCACTCGCAGATTCACTCATCGATATGGTGACTGCGATCGCGGCAGAAAATGATGAATTCGCTATTGCTACCCATCCCGATTCCGTCCGCGCGCAATTTGCCCGTGGCGTCATGAGCCTACCGATGGGCATGGAAAATGGAGCCCCACTCGCCTACCCTGAAGATGTAGAGCACTTTGCCGACAGAGGCATTCGCTACGTAACCTTGACGCATTCGAAAGACAATCAGATCTGTGATTCGAGCTATGACACGACGCGTACTTGGGGAGGGTTAAGCCCCTATGGAAGTTTAATTCTTCAAGAATTGGTCGATCATAAAATCATGATTGATATCTCACATGTTAGCGATTCTACTTTTTTTCAAGTATTACGACGTGTCGACGTTCCAGTGATTGCAAGTCACTCTAGTCTACGATACTTTACGCCAGACTTTGAGCGGAACATGAACGATGAAATGGTCAAAGCGCTAGGCGAAAACGGCGGCGTAGTGATGATCAACTTCGGTAGCACATTTTTAGATTCTGCTGTCGTCAACAAGCGTAATGCTCTTCGTTCGACAGTCACTGAAATTGTCGAAGCTCGCGGATACACTTTGGGAACTCCAGAGGCCGATGCGGTGATCGATAGCGTCACATCTTCCAATACCGGAATCTTCGCGGATATTGAGATTGTAGCCGATCACATTGAAAGAGCGGTAGAGCTTGCTGGGATCGACCATGTCGGCATTGGCAGTGATTACGACGGTGTTGGCGATTCTCTACCGACGGGTCTCAAAGACGTAAGCGACTATCCTAACCTGTGGTACGTGCTACTCGAGCGAGGATTTACGCCCGAAGACGTGAAAAAAGTGATGGGAGAGAACCTCCTTCGAGTTTGGTCGGAGGTAGAAAAGGGTTGATCGAAAAACGGAAATCCTAAAATGTGCATCTAGTATATTTAGAGCATACGATCTCCCGTTCTCTCAACAACGATATCTAGCTTGCCATGATTAATAGACTACTTTCTACTTGCGTATTATTACTTCTTTCTCTGAGCCTGTTGGCGCAAGTCCAGACAAAGACTTCTTTAATCACTTTTGGCTTGGATGAAGATCATCTCTCAGCTTTCGCCAAAACCCAACTTGCGGAAATCGCCGAAGAAGCAACTTCAACAGACTTATATCGTGTCGAACTTTTCGGTCATACCGATCAACAAGGTGACGCGGCTTATAATGCAGATCTTGCGCAAAGGAGAGCTGCCATCGTCGCACAGACCTTGATAGATTTAGGGCTAAATGAGCATAAGGTTTCGGTGGCAAGTTTTGGCGAAAGCCGACTGCTTGAAAACGCGAATAGCGAGGAAGCTTTTGCGAAAAATCGCCGCGTAGAACTTGTCTTACATACTGAACGGATACAATCAGAGGACCGCCTTTTTGAACTCCTCGCATCATCTCGCACTCACCGTGAGGTAATTGACCACGACACAGAGAATCAAGTAACCGGGAGTGAAGGCGTCCAGCTTTCTATTCCAGCCAATGCCTTCACCTTTATGGATGGCCGTGTACTGCCTGCAGGCGCGCAAATCGAGGTCTTACTCGAAGAAGCGACCCGACCAAGTTCGATGATGGCGCACCGCTTGAGTACAAATGGAAAAGGTGGTAGACTTTCGACTGGAGGCATGGTTAAAGTAACCGGGCTTTATCAAGGAGAGACCTTGCGTCTTGCTGAAGACAAAGCGATCGACGTCGAAATACCAACTGCTGAATTTGACGACGAAATGCGTCTTTATGTTGGTGAGCGTCGTCAAGATTCGGGTATGAATTGGGATCTTGATGCCGGAGAAACCGTAGCTAAGAGCGAACGAATTACTGCTGGAAATAGCAAGAAAAAGAAAATGCTCAGTGCAGACGAGATCGCACTTATAGAAGAAATAAAAGCCAAGCTCGTGCGCAGGGACCGCTTCATTCGAGCAATGCAAACTGAAAGGCTTGAGGCAATCAAAATGCCTTCCTTCCCTAAATTCAAAAAGTTGCCTAGTGAATTTGATCCAATGGCAGGTGTTCCGAAGCGCCCATATATTCCCGAAGCGCCCGTTAGAAAAGTTGCCCAAAATTCTGGATTCTTCTCATTTACAGGAGCGTCTCAACGGAAACTAGATGAAGTTTTTCTCGCCGATTCTCTCGAATATGTAAAGCAGATTCCTACCCATGAAAAAAAGCTTGATTCCTATGCGGATCAACTTGTTCGCTTTGAAGCAGCTACTCCCGAAAGAGCTAAAGCACATCAAGTAAAAACAGATGCAATCATCGATGTGCGCGTAGCTCAAGCAAAAGCCTACCTCACAGACCAGTATCTCTATTCGATCGCTCAAACCGTACTTGGTTGGAAGGAACATGTTGAAACCACTGGACCTTATGCTAAGAAGAGCTTGAAAAAACTTCGCTACAGCAACTCACTTGCGGATAGAGTACACGCAAATGCGGATGTTGTTATTGGGAAAGCTCTTGGGCCGCAGAAGTTAAGCGAGCGCTTTACCCTGGATACTGCTGGATATGATTTCGAAGTATATAAGAGAGATTTTCTACTCGAAAAAGGCTTGGCTGTTCCAATGGATTCAGCCAAACAACTACAACGTGAAATTAATTTACTTTTCGCGGGTTTAAATAACATGCGATTTTACAAAGCAAATAAAAAAGCAGCTGAACTTAATGAAAAGATTAGCTCGACTTATGCCTTCCAAATTCGCACACCGATGCCTACATGGCACAATTGCGACCACCCTATCCCTGAAGGGCTGTATCAACTTTTTGTAAAGAAGCCAAGTTCCGCTCCAACATACTTCTATGCGGCTGAAGACCAGACGCTAGACTATTTTCCAGCGGGACGAATGGCAGCCTCCACCTATCAACGTCCAGTTGATTTAAATGTCCTATCGTTTGGTATAGTTGAAGATCGCCTTAAGCTTGCCTCGCACGCAACGAAGGCATCTAAAAGTCAGGAAGCTTCTACGATATTGGAATATAAGTTTGCAACACTCAACGAAATTGAACAAGCTTTAGCTGCACTTGACAACGCACCCAAAGGATAGCACCTCAGTAATAGTTAGCGTCCTAGGCTTAGCTCTTGGTCAATGAGATCTCTTGTCGTCGACAGCTTATTGGCAATTATCCTGTAGAACTTTAAGGTAAATCTTCGATCTTCTTCAATTGCTTTTAGGTCAAGAAGCAGTCGATTCTTTTCCTTTTTCGTGAGGTTTAGCGGAAGGTTAATTGACGCAATGCCACCCTTTTCGTCGAAAACGATTGGAGGTGCAATTGCGTCGTTAAATCGATCGGCATAGCGTTCGAAAAATTGCTGCGCGGCATACTGCTCCTCTATCTTTTCGATGAGTGTATAATTGATTCGTGCTGCGCACTTCTTCAATTTGGTTCAAGGTTCATGCAAATCGATTCGTGCTGCGCATTTTTTCAATTTGGTTCAGGGTTCCTACTGGATTGAACCTTGAACCATCCTGCAGTACTGCGGGATGCTGAATCCTGAACCAAACAACATCCCTAATAGCAAACAACATCCCTACTCGCCCCGAACCAACTTATGAAAAAGCGAAGCTTTGAGATGAGTTGCCTTTCTAAAACATTTTGTTTTATATTGCAGCGTAAAATAACCCAGACATGAACCGCACTTGGTGGAAGCACCTACAGATAATTGCCCCGAACGCATTGCGGGCTAGTACCGAACGATTCGCGAAGAAATTCCCGAAGGATTGGCGCATTCGTATTCAGAAGATAGAGGAACTTGAACAGTACTTCTACGAGATGTACAAACTTGAGCTCCACCAGTCGCAGGTGAGCGGAGGAGCACTACCTTTTGGATTTCGTATTTCAGGCCGCGCGTGGAAGGTGAGCCGCAACCGCCACTATAGTTCGGCAGATGAAGCGCGATGGGCAGGACTTGCAATGGCGTTTTCCTTGGTTGAAGCAGAAGGAAGACAAGTCGTATACGTCAAGCCACAGGTACATCAACCTGTACGTCGACAGGTGAAGGATGAGAAGAAATCTATGCCCAAGGTCGGTTGGAAGAACAGCTAAGGGCTAGACCAAGAAGTTTAAAATTGAATAGCAGGCAAAGGCCTACTTATCTGCCGGCAGTGGTTTCTTATCACTAACCTCTTGCATCACGCGTCGCCAGTAGGTCTTGACAGTCTCGTCAGGTTTGACCTCAGAGCCGCCCCAAGTGATGGAGGTCGAATCCGATTCGGTGATTGCCATGATCGTGTAGGTCATGTTGCCTGGATTGTCGTAGCCGTATTTGGCGATCTCCTGCTTTTCGTAAGTCTCGAAGAGGTCTTTCGCGACCTTCGCATCAATCGGGTCGTACTCTCGGTAGGGCAATTCACTGATGACGCGTTTGCGATGAAAGAGCTGCCCATTAGGGAAAACCATGTACTCTTGGTATTCTCCTGTAAAGCCACCTCCAAAGGTGAAATACAGGCGCTTTTCAGGCAATTCTTCGAGTGTGTATCGCTTACTAGAGGCGCACATAGAGAGAAGTATTGCGGTGGTGAGGAGTATTACGTATCGAAGCATCGGGAGTAAATGTAACCGAGAGTTTGATCAATCGGGCATGAGTAAGAAGGATTTCAAAGTTTACGACCTGACCTAGGTTTATGTTTTGCGAGCATTTAGGACCTGGAAAGAACTAGGAAAGCTGGCTTCATTAAACTAGAGACCTTTTCAACCGTTAATTCGACCGTGAACCACGATCCAACAATTGCACGCGAATTCGCTGATCTACTCACCTATCTCCAGAACTTGAGTAGGGAATACGTAACCCAAGGTCCGCAACAGCGAAAGATGACCTTTGCTAGTATGCGCACTGCCGCCGAGACGATTGCCACCTTGGCGGATGACTTCTATAACGCAGATAGAGCCACAGATATTAGAAAACAGGTTCATCAGATTACGCAACAACTAGACGAACTGCTCAATCGATTTGGCTCAGACGCGCCAGGAGAATGTCGAGCGTGCGGACATGTACTTGCTGAGGCGAGGTTGGGTTTTGGCGGAAGCTTAAAATACTGTACACACTGCCCTACCCCAATCCTTGAGGCCGTCAGAGACATCAGTGACTTGACGGGAGCAGAAGTACTTTAGACTTGGGGGTCTGTCTTAAAACAGCTCAACACCCAATTGCAGACCTAAAGAGTAGATAGGAAGATCTCCTGTACCTACCATCGAAATTGGTACCTGAAGGTATGGACCTACGCGCCATGCTGGCCCTTTGTTCGGCACAAATTGGTAACCTACTTGTACGTGAGAAGTACCAAACAGTGATTGCTTGTTATGATAGGTGGCTTCCGTGACTTGAGTAGTGGGCTGGTCGTAAGTAAAAGCCATATCCTCACGGAAAATTCTATAGCTTATGAGCCCACCAGTAAGGAATGGGCCTTGATTTCCGTGACCATTCGGCAAAAAGGTAACGGTGAGTGGAATTTCGAGGACGCTAGATTTTCCGTCGGTTTGAGATGGTAGTACACCGTCGAAAAACAAGCCCACAGTATTTTGCATCTCACCCTTTGGTGCCATGTAGGACTTACGCACGTAAGTTGCTCCAAGGTCTAAAGACCATTGTGGTAAAACCTTATAACGAAGCTGTGCGCCAACACGTGTACCGAGACGCAGCTTGTTTGACATCGCTACAGAAGTCAGCTCTTGCCCAGCAAATACGCCCAAGCCAAATTGAGAT
>CALDUE010000004.1 GCA_937923485.1 uncultured Saprospiraceae bacterium | reverse complement strand
TCCACCTACACGGCTTACACTCACACCTACGTTGATCGCAGGACGAACACCTGCGTTAAAGAGGTTGGTCTCCAAGAAGATCTGACCGTCTGTAATCGAGATTACGTTGGTCGGGATGTATGCAGATACGTCACCTGCTTGCGTTTCGATAATTGGCAATGCAGTCAAAGAACCTCCACCCTTAACGATTCCCGCATCAACGAGACTCTGAGGAAGATCATTCATGCTACGTGCGATCTCATCGTTTGCAATCACCTTTGCAGCGCGCTCAAGGAGACGACTGTGGAGATAGAAAACGTCTCCCGGGTAAGCCTCACGACCTGGAGGACGACGAAGGAGAAGAGAAACCTCACGATAAGCAACTGCTTGCTTAGAGAGATCATCATATACGATGAGCGCCGGACGGCCTGTATCACGGAAGAACTCCCCGATAGCCGCTCCCGCGAATGGAGAGTAGAATTGAAGTGCAGCTGGATCGGCAGCAGATGCTGCAACAATCACAGTGTATGCTAATGCTCCTGCTTCTTCAAGACGCTTTGCGATACCTGCTACGGTAGATGCCTTCTGACCAGATGCAACGTAGATACAGTAAACGGGCTCTCCGCGATCGTAGAATTCCTTCTGGTTGATGATTGTATCGATTGCAATCGCCGTCTTACCTGTCTGACGGTCACCAATGATCAACTCACGCTGACCGCGGCCGATTGGAATCATGGCGTCGATCGCCTTAATACCTGTTTGGAGTGGTTCGTTAACTGGCTGACGGTAGATAACACCAGGAGCTTTACGCTCAAGTGGCATGGCATACGTCGTACCAGTGATTGGACCTTTACCATCAATTGGCTGGCCTAGTGGATCGACAACGCGACCAACATAACCTTCACCTACATTGATAGATGCGATCGTTCCTGTACGCTTAACCTTAGAACCCTCGCGAATTCCATCCGCAGATCCAAGAAGTACAACACCTACGTTGTCCTCCTCAAGGTTAAGTACAATCGCTTGGACGCCAGAGCTAAACTCTACGAGCTCACCTGCTTGCGCTTTGCTAAGTCCGTAGACACGAGCGATTCCGTCGCCTACTTGAAGAACAGTTCCGACCTCTTCGAGCTCGGCTGCGGTCGAAGTGCCGGAGAGTTGCTGCTTGAGAATCCCGGAGATCTCATCTGGTTTTACGCCAACCATGGTGTTGTTTTTCTACGTTGTGTGTTGCCGAAGCAGACACGAAGGGTTGAATTTGATGGGAAGATAACTCCCTATCAAAGGTTCTTTTGGTACGAGTTGTTAGTGAAGCCTTTTCGCAGCTTGGTAAGCTGACTGGCTACACTGGAATCAAATAATTTGTCGCCGACCTCAATGACGAAGCCCCCAAGAATCTCAGGGTCTATGACTAATTCGAGTTCGACGTTCTCTGTGATCAAACCTCCTGCTAACATCTTGGCTTTGATCGCCTCGATTGCAGAAGACTCGAGTGGAGTTGCACTAGTCACCTTGAGCTTGCTGATGCCCTCTTCAAGGTTGTACTGCTCTATGTATGCGTTAGCAATATCTGGAAGCACTTCTTCGCGACGCTTGTCTGTAACAATGCGGAAAAAGGTAGAAGTCATCTCGTTATAATCGCCAAAAAGAGCAGCGAGCACTTTTTGCTTCTTATCCGTTGAAATGACAGGACTCTTCAACAAAGAACGCAGGTCTGCATTCTCTACCGAAGCTTGAAAATGACGCATGTTATCGGTCACCACGTCAAGACTTCCCTTCTCACGAGCGAGGTCGAGCAGTGATTTCGCGTATCGCGTTGCTATGCGTGTTGATGCACTCATTAGTTGAGCTTAATCTCTTTGATGAGTGACTCAGCATATGCTGTTTGGGCACTTGGATCGTTGAGCTGATTGCGAAGAACCTTCTGTGCTACGTCAACGGCGAGTTGACCGGCAGAATTTCGTACGTCCATCATTGCTGCGGCAGTCTGTGCTTCTATCTCGACTCTTGCATCAGCAATCATTCGAGCGGTAACCACTTTTGCCTCCTCGCGAGCTTCTTTAATGATCTGCTCCTTGGCTTCTTTAGCCTCGCGCATCATTGCGGTGCGTTCTGCTTGCTGATTTTTAAGCGCAGCAGCGTTTTCTTTTTGAATACGCGCCATTTCTGTACGCGCCTTCTCAGCTTCTGCGAGTGCCCCATCAATGGATTCTTCGCGTTCACGCAATGCTTTCGCAATTGGCTTGAACGTGAACTTGCCTAGGAACAACCAGGTAAGGACGAAGATTACAAGCGCCCAAAAGACCATTCCTACGGTCGGAGCGATTAATGAATTTGCGGCTAGAAAGAGCATGCTATGTGGCTTCTCTGTGTTATGCTTTCGCTAAAACCCGTCACATGTGGACGGACAATCTTTTCAAAGGAATAAATAAGCACTGGGCTGCGGCCAATCGCCTCGACACCCAGTGCTGTCAGGTTTGTTTTCCGAAAGGAAAACTTATGCAATAGGTCCGCGGATCAAAGCGACAACGATTGCGAAAAGTGCCGCACCCTCAACGAGGGCTGCTGCGATAATCATCGTTGTACGAATGTCTCCTGATGCTTCTGGCTGACGGGCGATGGCGTCCATGGCGCGACCGCCAATTTGACCGATTCCGATGCCAGCACCAAGTACTGCTAGTCCTGCTCCGATTGCTGCTAGTCCTGCTCCCATAATGAGAAAGATTGAAAAAGTAAAAAGTGCGCGTTAATTATGCAGGCACTGAAGGAGCGTGGTCCTCGTCGTGGTCTGCATGATGATGTTCTTCTACAGCAGCACCTATATAAAGTGCGCTAAGAAGGGTGAATATGAAGGCTTGAAGAAATGCTACGAATAGCTCCAGCAAGTTCATGACAAATACAAAAGGAACCGCCAAAGCTGCTCCTGCGGCAGTTCCGCCAAGGCTCGCTCCATTTTCTCCAAAAAGAAAGATGAGGCCTATGAGACTTAGGATGATGATGTGGCCCGCCGTAATATTGGCAAAAAGTCGAATCATCAATGTGAACGGCTTTACAAAGATGCCAATCACCTCAATAAGAGCCATAACTGGCTTTAAAAGGAATGGCACGCCTGGCATCCAGAATATGTGCCCCCAGTAGTCTCTATTTCCACTGAGATTGACGATAAAGAAGGTAACAACAGCAAGAGCTAGGGTTAAACCAATATTACCTGTCGCGTTTGCACCAAACGGCGCAATAGGAATCAAACCAAACAGATTGACAATAAGGATGAAGAAGAAAAGTGTTGCTAAGTATGGAAAGTACTTTTCGTACTTCGGTCCAATCATTTCCTTAGCGATGTCGTCACGGATGAACAGGATAATAGGCTCGAAGAAGCTCTGAATCCCCTTGGGAGCTCGACCTTCATTCTTCTTATACCCGTTTCGTACGGTAAAGAAGATGAAACCAAATAAGATCATCGCCATCAACATAGTGGCTACGTTCTTAGTGATAGAAAAGTCGATCCAATCTGTGAAATCAAGCAATGTAGCTGCATTGGCAACCGTGTAAGCTTTGCCTGCACTCATTATTTTGAGATTACCGTCATGATCATCCACTTGATCGTAGCTGCTCACTGAAGCGCGTGCTGCAGGATCACTCAAACGGCGCAAAACACCATGATCTAAGAAATAACCGTTTATGACTTTATTCGCGTGAGGTGCTGATCCATGGCCCATTTCGCTCTCTCCATGTCCATGACCATCATGTGCACCATGATCGTGACCAGCATGATCATCATGCGCTGGCGCTGCATGACTCTCTCCGTGTCCATAAAAGTCGCTCGAAAGTCCGAAATGGAAACCGTCAGACTTACTCCACGCAATGATTGGAAGCGGGATATGAATGTCACCCCAAAAGTGAAATTCATTCGCATCTGAGATGTGATGCATGACTTGAGCGCCATAATCTACATCTTCTCCTTCGCCAGAGGCTTGAACAGGAGTAGCCATCGCAATAAGTACGAAAGCAGTTAACAGAATGGAAAACAGTCGGTTGAGCATGCCGGAGTGCCTAATGGCGTTTCAAATCGGCGGCAAAAGTACGCAGCTTTATGTTCCTATCCTACCCCTAAGCGTAGACAATATCATTTGAAACCCCCTTCTACCACTAGAAGTGGAAAAATTGACCCTTCAAATACTGTTTTCACTGCTTTTTCTACTGAAGTTTAGGTTTTCTGCACCACCGCCAGAAATCGGCTGATACCTACATAGCTAGCTATGCAGTCCCAACTCATCTAAAAATACTGACCAAAGCCTAGTACGAAGCCCCTTTGCTCTGAATTGGTCACATCAATACCGTAGTCTACACGCAACACGGCATTCTTAGCTTTTGCACTGATAAAACGTACCCCTCCACCAACAAATTGACGAAGCGTAGTCCCGTTCGTCAATTCTGAAAATCGTCCTCCAGGAGACCTCCATGTCCCAAGGTCCGAGAAACCAACTGTTTGAATCCAAAAATTTTCTTTTCTGTTTCTCCAAACGAGGTGACGATATTCAACATTGAGCACTACTTGAGCTGAACCTCGATCTACGCGATTGCCACTTCCCCTAATGTTGAATTGACTATCCAATACGAAAGGTGCAAATGGACTGTCCCGATTACTAGCTATTCCAAGCCTTAGTCTAGTTGCCCAATTGCCACGCTTTCCAACGAGACCATAATAGCGTAGCTCATGCCAAGCTATGAGAAAGGGTTCATCATTAGTATTGAGGACACCTTGTATGACTGTGCTGTTGTGCGAACCTTGAACACGTTCATAGATATAATTACGGCGATCAATTTTATGCCCAGTTTTGAGGAGCAGCTTGTTAATGCTCAGCCGCTCTGGCGCCCCAAGAATTTCGTTGGGCTTATCTAGTAGCGTAAAATTTTCTCTAAAAAGCGTCAATCCGAAATCTACGATGTGTCTTGGGCGTAGTAAATAACTACTTCCTATCGAAACGTTTTCATTGACATACAGGTAGTTTGCAGAACCTGCAGGGAAGAAGACTGGCTCCTCTGCAGCGTAGCGACTTAACTCAGCGGAAATTCCGTACCGAGAATTTCTAACCGCAGGGTTCTTATAGGCCACTAAGAAATTATGTTCTCCTTGAATATTTTGGTAAAAGCCCATTAATTCCTGTCCGCGGCCGAATAGGTTTTGATCATTGACACCGACTAAAAAGTGGACGTTACCTTCAACGCCACCAAAACTTAAAAGAGGTGTAATCGATTGTGCCTCAACTAATTCCCAGTGAATATAAGCTATGGTTTGGCCGCCAACATTTTCTCGATTTAACGAGTAGCTCGCCCCTTGAATTTGAGGAAGATTGACTAGGTTTTGCCGAAAGGCGCTAATTAAAGGAGCATCTATTTCAGCCTGCGGGACCTCCCAAAGCAAAGTGTCTGGATGGTTTGAGACCTCAACATTTTCCAAATTGAGCGCTAAGAAGCTTAACTGAGTCCGCTTCAGCCCACTAAACGACAACTTTGCCTGAGCAGCAGCACTAAAGGCCATTAGCAGAGACACCCACACAATAGCTACCCTCTTGAAGAAGCGCTCGATTTCAATCGCATGGGATATGCTCATAGATGGTTTATGCTACTCGAACATGACGTACGTCAAAGATTAAACCTCAATCCCAAATTGACAGTATTGGCTGAGCCATCTACTGACTTTATGAAAGTGTTATTAAAGCTCGTAATCAAGAACTCTAACTCCAATTTGGGGGTAAACTGGTATTTGGCGCCTGTTCCGATTTGTGTAAAGTAATTAAAATCGGACTGAAAGAAAGGACTGTACGAGCCAAGAACGTAAAAAGTTGTTTTAGGATTGGGGAAATAGCTGAAAATGCCAGTGACAGGCGTAGAAGTTCGATTTATTCTACCGTTTTCCTCCTTGCCGATGTCTTCGATGATGAAGTCCACTTCCGTGAAAATCGAGAATCGACTACCCAAACTGAAGTCATTGAAGAATTGCGTGATCCACGTAGCTCCGTCGAAATCAATGAAACGCTGGCCGTCTCGTGCGCCACTAGCATCGTCTTGTGGCTGAAACAGATATTGACTTTCAATCGAAAAGTTTGGTAGCTTTTTGAAAGGTGCAAGTCTTATTCTTGGTCCGAGTCCTGTAATTCCTTGACGGAAAGCAGTACTACCGCTTGAAGAACCTAAGACTGCGAAATTGTTAGCCGTACCCGATTCGTCGTAGCGCACACGGCGGTAGCGCGCTGCAATTCCTACATTAATACGATCATTAAGGCCGTATAGTGCACTCAATGAGGTGGTCAAGAAGCTCGACCGCTCACCGCCTGCATCTTGAGAAAACAAGTTATTGAAAATCTTGAACTCATAAGTTCCCTGCGCCACAGTAGAACTTACTACGTAACGGAACGCATTTGCTCCAGTTCCTGAAGTGCTTGGTGTAACCGATGAACCTTCAATTTTACTTAGATTCAAATCGTCAGCTGGAGCACCACCACCTTGGTTCAGCGCCCAATTATAGTCATAGTAGCCAACCTTGGAGGTAAGATCAATTTTACTAGACTTGTGCTCGTTGATGAAGCCGAGCACAGCTTTTTTACCTCCTCCAAAATCCGACGAATACCAGTTGAAAATTTGCGAAAGCTCAACTCCTGATGGAGAGGTCCTCAAAAATTCTTTGTTATTCAATGCATACTTGGTCTGCTGGTCGAGTTGTTCGTTCAATGTTTCTGGCAAGTACGATTTATCAATGATTGGTGGGCAATCCACTGCACCACATACAAGTGCAAAGTGCAATCTTGGGTCTCCATACTCCTTTAACAGATAATCCTTTTCTAGCGTGTTTAAGGAAATTTGTTTCCCTCCAACGATCACTCGTTTAGCATCGAAAAAGTTAGTGACATCCTGGACAGAGCTGATCGGATAATTCTTGACGATCTGATCGATAACCAGCAGGTTGTATGCATTAATAAGGTAGGCTTCTCGCTCAGCAGGAGAAAGACTAGAAAAATTGATCGAGGCAATTTGATTGACAACAGGAGCTAAATCACCTGAACTTTTCAATCCCGCATAATCGACACGCCCATCAGAAACATATTCCTTCAAAATTTTGGCATCAGCCGCGTAGAAAGCTGGGAGTTTATTGGTCTGGGCAGAGCCGATTCCAATGACAAAGAAAATTACAGCAGAGAGTAGGGAGAACTTAAACATGATGAAGTTTTTACGTTGTTCTAAAGCAGAAAGGTTGCTTTCGATAGGACAAAGATGGATTCTTAAGCCGCCGTTAGCATTATCAAGGTTTCCTTCAATTTTACCTATTTTTCCTTGTCTTTGGTAAAAGAGCGAAATACTCCTTTAGAGCGTAAATGAGCTAAAACTCGGCGAACTTCAAGTATATATACCCACTGGAGTAGATTTACGGGATGCTAAATAAGACTTGTGTGATTACTGGCTGCAATTCCGGTATTGGTTTGGTGGCAAGTCTTGAATTGGCCCGACAGGGATATGAGTTGTTCATGCTTATGCGCAACAGCCGCAAATCTGAAGAGGCCTTCCAGCAGGTGCTTAGCGCTGCGGACGGTGTTAAAGTACATTACATCCCAGTCGATTTAAGCTCGATGAAGGCAACTGCTGCCGCCGCAGATCAAGTTTTGGCGAAAGCTCAAAAGATAGACCTACTGATTAACAATGCAGGTCTGTTAGCAAGAGAGGAACAACGCACTTCAGAAGGCCTCGAACTCACTTTAGCTGTCAATTACTTCGCGCCTTACCTCCTGACGACACAATTTTCGCCCCTTTTAAAAGCCGCTGATAAAGCCCGTGTAGTCAACGTGAGTTCAGGTATGTCCAAGAGAGGAAAGGTAGTCTTTGAGCATGCATTTGATGAACGTCCCTTCTCAGGATTGAAAGCCTACTCCAACTCCAAACTACTCATCAATTACTTCACCTTTAAACTTTCCAACTTCTGCGAAGGTTCGCCGATAATCGCGAATTGCGTCCACCCTGGTGCAGTCAATACTGGAGTCTTTCGACAGTATCCTTCTTGGATCGTTAAGTTGATTGGGAGGTTTCTGCTTACGCCAAAACAAGGGGCAAACCACCTCTTACTTCCTGCCGTCAATCCTGCATTCAACAACCACAAAGGAGTAATTGAAAAGAAAATTTCAGGACTGTATTTTAACAAATCGAAGGGACTAGAACTTTCAAAAATCTTAAAGCATCCTGAAAGAGCTGAGGAAATTTGGGAGATGACCTCGAAAATTTTAGACGAACTTTTGGTTGTGAAAGCTTAGGCTTCTGTAGAAACTGCTTCCCAATTTCCGGCGGAAGAGAGCGTTAGTTCTTGATCCTCATTGACTTTGTTCATGACAATCAATTCTCCATTAGACTCCAAGAGGACAGCAGCGATCAAAGCAGGAGCTCCTTGACCACTCTGACGTATAGCCGAGAGTATTTCTTCCTTCGGCACCCGCTCCTTGCGCATAGCCTTTTCTAAGAACCTACCCTCATAGAATAGAATTGTGGGGTCTGCTTTCACCAAATCTGCAAATTTTTCAGACCGCACCGAGAGCGTGGTCACGATGTATTGAAGTACCGCAATCAACAAGTACGCTGTGATTCCTCGGGTATAACTGATGTCAGGATTTAGCAGCATACTCGCAAACATGGATCCCATCGCAACGGTAACCACCCAGTCGAACATGTTCATCTTAGAAAGCGTCCGTTTACCAGAAATGCGCAGCAACACAATGATGCTGATGTACATCATCGTTCCTACCACTAGGGTACGGAGGACTGATGTCCAATCTGGAGAAAACCAATCAATCAGGACATCCATAGCTTATTTTAACTGCGTAACAATATCTTTCCCAACTTTGTGCAGCACGACAAGTAGGAACATGAATTACTCTTCGACCTCCACGCTCTAATCGATCAATTCAATCTTATGTCCAACCTCTTTGTAACTGATCGAACTCGTGCACTCCGCCCTAGCATTCAGGCGTACTTGGATGAGCACATCCTTCCCAATGAATTGGCATGGCTGAAACAGCCTTTTGGTGAACTTGAATCAATGTTAAGGACACACAAGAAGGCTATGCAAAACCTCGGTATTTGGAACCTCTATCATGGCGCAGATCATGGAGGTCCAGAGTTAAGCCTCACAGAAGTCGCTCAAGTAGGAGAGACGCTCGGCCAGACCGTATTCGGGCTATTTCTCTGCAATGCTCAAGCACCCGATGCTGGCAATCTTGAGTTGCTGCTTAAATACGCCAATCCTCGTCTTCAAAAACGATTTGTCGCTCCTATGCTAGCAGGAGAGATGAGGAGCTGCTTTGGAATGACCGAACCAGATTTAGCAGGCAGTAACCCAGTTCGCATGCATACCACAGCTGTGCGCGACGGTGACACTTATGTCATTAACGGCCGCAAATGGTTTACCACTGGAGCCGACGGGGCGAGCGTTTGCATCGTGATGGCCATAACAAATCCAGAAGCAGAGAAACCACACCAGCGCGCAAGTATGATCGTCGTCCCTACAGATACGGTTGGCTTTTTGCGAGAGCGAAACATTTCCATCATGGGTCATGAAGGCTCAGGATGGCTGAGTCATGCCGAGGTCTCTTTGAAAGATGTTCGCGTTCCTGTTTCCAATCGTCTTGGTGGAGAAGGTAAAGGCTTTCTACTCGCACAAGAACGACTAGGCCCAGGTCGCATTCACCATTGCATGCGCTGGATCGGTATGGCAGAGCGTAGCTTTCAACTCATGGTAGACCGTGCAGCAAGCCGCGAATTATCGGACGGGGTCATGCTCGGTGATAAGCAAATGGTTCAAACTTGGATTGCCGAGAGCAGGGCCGAAATCGACGCTTCTCGCTTACTCGTCCTTCATACCGCCCATGCCATTGAAACCGAAGGCGCTAAAGCTGCCCGCGATCAAATTAGCATCATCAAGTTTACTGTTGCGGGCATGCTCAATCGTGTGGTGGATCGCGCCATTCAAGTACACGGTGGTCTTGGTGTAACAGATGATACCATTCTCTCTTTCCTTTACAGGGAAGAGCGCGCCGCTAGAATTTACGACGGTACCGATGAGACGCACAAGGCTTCACTAGCTCGTCGAATTCTACGCGCCGCCAAGCGCTGAAGATTCACTGCATCGCCTACCTTACCGCCATGCCAGTTCACTATTCTACCTGTCCCGCGTGCGAAGCGAGTGACATAAAAAAAGTCCTGACGGCTGAAGACCACACGGTGAGTCACGAGTCATTCGATATATGGCAATGTGATTCGTGTACCCTTCGCTTCACGCAAGATGTTCCAGAAGAAGATAAGATCGGTCCGTATTACCAGTCGGAAGAATACGTGTCACACTCCAACTCTAGTAAGGGTTTGATCAATGGTCTTTATCAGCAAGTGCGAGACATTACGCTTTCGCAAAAACGCGCCCTCATCAAAGAAATGACAGGCAAGCAGACGGGAAGTCTACTCGATGTAGGCTGCGGCACAGGCGAGTTTCTACATACCATGAAGCAGGCTGGTTGGAAGACGCGAGGCTTAGAACCAGATGAAGGGGCTAGAGCTTTCGCCAAAACTGAGTACGGCCTTGAAGTCACCCAGCCCGGAGATCTCTTCAAGCTAGAAGGCACCTATGATTGTATCACCATGTGGCATGTCATGGAGCACGTTCATCGCCTCCACGAGTATTTTGAGCAGCTCCACAAACTCATTGGCGAGAATGGGACGCTCATCATTGCCGTCCCGAATTACACTAGCTCCGACGCACAGCATTATGGTGAGAAATGGGCGGCCTACGATGTACCTCGCCATCTCTATCACTTCAGTCCACAGTCCATGCGACGCTTGCTGAATCAACATGGCTTCAAGCTTCGTGAACTTCGCGCCATGCCTTTTGATGCGTTTTATGTGAGTCTCCTTAGCGAGAAATATAAGAACGGTGGCATGCGCCCTGTGAGTGCTTTCTCTAAAGGTCTAAGCTCGTATTGGCCCAGCAGAAGTAAGCCTGAGCAGGGAAGTTCGGTTATGTATTTTTGCGACCGCGCGTAGC
>CALDUE010000003.1 GCA_937923485.1 uncultured Saprospiraceae bacterium | reverse complement strand
GATACCATGACTGCCGCCAAGGAAATGGTCAAGCCCGACTTCCAAAACAAGGGGCATGAAATGGTCTATACTTTCGTGCAAAAAGTAGGAAACTACAGCAAACTTGCGGACAAGAAAGATGTCGTCTACACGTATACCTATGCAACGCCCGACGGGAAAACCGACATCACCACGGAGAAGTATATGTTTAAAGGGGAGTTGTCTTATGCAGACTTTAAGCAGCACGAAACAACGTTGCCAGACCTTACAGGTAAACTTGAGCAAGGCTACGACGGGAAGAACTACTGGGTGAAATCCGATGGCAAATTGCTAGAAGATGAGGCTGCTATCAAGCGCGCTGCATTTAGTAGGTCTACAAACTATTACTGGTTTGCGATGAACCAGAAGTTATTGGATCCAGGAATGATCTATGAGTATATCGGAGAAAAGGAAACCGACGGTGTGGTTTCACACGACATCGTGAAAATCAGCTTTGAGCCTGATGACAAGCCGACAGATATTTACCAAGTGTACATCAACAAAAAGACAGGTTTAGTTGATCAACTCTTGTTCACGGTAGTTGATTTCGGTGTAGTGGATACGCCAATGTTGATGCAAGTGAAGTATAAAGATGTTGGTGGAATCATGATCCCTTCAGATCGCCGATACAAGATGTCAACCTGGGGAGCTGATATTGATGATAAGCCATGGATCAAGGTGGATTGGACTGATATCAAATTTGATAATGGTCTAACAACAGAAGACTTTAAGGCGTAGTTCTTTTTAAGAACGCGCAGTCAACAGATAGGCCTCGTGCTAGCATACGACTTCGTGTGCTGGCACGGGGCTTTTACGTTGATTGCGCTTTGGTATTGGTATGTTAGAGGTCTTGTTGTTCACCGCGATTAGTGCAAGAAGCATTCACCCCAGCCCACGACATGAAGAACTTTGCAGGTAAGACGGTCCTCATCACGGGTGGTGGTTCTGGCATCGGAAAGATCATGGCGCGCTTGTTTTTGGAACGAAATGCCGAGGTCGTCATCTGGGATATTAGCCAAACGAATATTGATGAGACGCTTGCGGAGTTGAGGCCTAAAGGATCAATTTCGGCCATGCGTGTAGACGTGTCTGCTCATGAAGAAATTTCAGCTTCCGCCAAAACCCTAATCGAAACAACAGGTGGAGTTGATGTGCTTATCAATAATGCGGGAGTAGTTGTCGGCAAGCTTTTCAGTGAGCACACGGCTGGTGACATTATTAAAACGATGGAGATTAATTCCACAGGTCCGATGCTAATCGCACAGGCTTTCATTGGCGGGATGCTCAAAAAAGATGCAGGGCACATCTGCAACATCGCCTCTTCTGGGGGATTGCTTTCCAATCCAAAGATGTCGGTTTATGTGGCGAGTAAATGGTCGCTCATCGGCTGGTCAGATAGTCTTCGCATAGAGCTGCAGAAATCGGGAAGTAATGTTGGTGTGACGACCATCATGCCTTACTACATTACCACTGGCATGTTTGATGGGGTTAAGTCTCTCATTCCGCTACTCAAGCCTGAGCCAGCTGCTTTGACCATCGTTAGAGCTATCGAGAAAAACAAAACGATGGTGACGCTCCCAGGCTACATTTATCGCATCACTCGCTTAGCGCAAGCTTTGCTTCCCATTTCCGTTTTTGATTGGTTCACAGGAAGTGTGCTAGGGATATATAAGACGATGGAGGATTTTAAAGGGCGGGGGTGATACATGTCTGAAAATCATTTTGTAGAGAGTCCATAAGTATCAAGAAGCAAACCGAGATTGCACTAGCTTACATTTCGAATACGTGAGAAGCTGAAATGAAGAAGATACTCGTGCGGTGTTGGGCGCGTTTTGGCGATTAATTTCGTTTGATGAGTATGAAGCAAATAGTCTATTCCTTTTTAATTAGTTTAAGCGCTCTTTCAGTTTCCACCGTTATTGCCCAGTCGGAGGGGCCTACGATCAGTAGTTTATTTGATTCGATGGCTACGCAGCCGGAGATTCATCAAGGTCCGTTTGGGTTTACCTCACAAAGTGGTCCAAGAAGTCTTTGGCTTGACAGTTTAATTTCTAGAAGATCTGAATGGTTTAGTCTGGATTCATTGATGAGTCCTCGAGTAACAACAAGAGCGATTACGTTGCTTAGCCTAGATCCGAATAACGTAGAGCAAAATTTCACTGCTTTCGCCAAAACGATGGGTGATACCGCTCGAATCGCAATAGGGAGAGGATGCGTAATATTTATATATACAATCGGTGAATTGGCAAGTGGTAGCTTGTACCAAACTTTCTTGTCTGCGGATAAAGACAGCAAGGTCACTAGCCGTCAAAAAAAAATAAGAAAAGATTCTATGCTTCTTGCTTCCGATCGAATCGCTGGACGTGGGCAGTTGAATACACTTGTGAAATTATATTATCCAGATACTTCAAGAGCGCTTCAACATCTACGTCGTGTGTATAATCAGACAGACGAAGGGGCTGCGCTTGGTTTGATAATGGGATACGGTATGCAATCTGACTCGACGCTCTTTATTGAAAGAATTTCTCGCGATAATAAACGCGATGTAACAGCTGCACTTGTCGTATATGATGCTAACCGTCATGCTCAATACCTCAGGTTGGTTAGGCCCGAAGTCCTACGCTTGTCTCCAACGGAAGAAACTTCGAACGGTCCCTACACTTATGATGCATCTATCAAAGATCAGTTTTATAGAGCTCTACTCAAGGCGATTTGGAATTCCGAGCGGGCTGATGCAGAACCGCTGCTTATTGAACTTGAAAAAGCATTGCCAGAAAGTGAGATTCGATACTGGAATAATATTGTTACCATTCGTGAGGAATGGGAATCTGCATCAGAGAATTAGTAATCATTTAACTATGCCCCCGCTTTATCAATTTCAAGGCCCAGTCATAGTGGCTAGAAGTATTAGAAACAAGATAGACCCCTAGTGAGGTGGATCCTGTCCATTTGTACTTCTTTTTGGTGAATAGTTCATCGCCACTGTGAGACGTAATGACCGCTTGTACGCGAGCGAAACTTTCAATAAAAAGAGCTTTGGCTTCGGAGGCTGGTGTTTTCTGATACTTTGCCTGAATCCAAAGATTGAGTTCAGGCATGGTTTTCCAGGTATAGCTTTTGGCAGGCATGTCCGGTTTTTCACCCTTCATGCCCACTTCATACCAGCCTAAGAATAGCAGGTGCCAATGGTGAATGTGAATCAGTACATCTCGAATATTCCTATTCAGAGTGCCAGGCTTGAATTCGGCTTCTTGCTCTTCGGGTGTAAGCGTTTCTATGTAGTCTATGAGCTTTTGGTAGTTCGTTTGTGAAAACTTGAGCAGTTCAGATTTAGAGGTAGGGCGAGGCATATATGTAGGTTTTACTTGTGTCATGGAAAAGGGCTTCACTTGCGAGCGCCAGCGAGCATTTCCGTGTGTAACTCGAGGGTTCTCGCGTCATTACCACACGCAGAACGGGACTACGCGTGAGACATCTCGGCATTCAACATTCAAAATTTTTCCAGCGCAGCTGGAAACACGAATTCAAAATTACAGCGAGCGCTTCTTCACATACACCGTTCCTCTTCCACGGCCACGACGCTCAAGAAGTCCAACTTCTGTGAGTTTCTTAAGGTCGTTCTTGACTGTTGACCGACTTACTTCACGCACGCGCTCATCGACCTGTTTTACCGAAAGGGAATCATGCTTATCAAAGTAACGCAGGACTCGCTCTTCGCGGAAACTTAAGTACGGTAGCCTGCTAGGTTCTTTCAGCATACCAGGGACCACATCGTCATTGTCTCCTTTCTTAATTTTAAGTAGTCGATCAAGGTCTTGAGTGAGTTCTCGTAAAGAACCAAGGAAGAAGGTCATCCAAGTGCCAATAATTTCTTCTTCACCACGACTACGTTGTGCATCCATGAGGGCAGCATAATACTTGTGCTTTTTGCGCTCAATCACTCGCTCAAATGAGAAGTACTGAACGAAGCTGTATCCGTTTTGAAGTAAGAGCAGTGTAGTAAGTAATCTAGAAAGTCGTCCATTGCCGTCTTGAAACGGATGAATCGTCAAGAATTCATAAATGAATGTCCCGATAACAACCAATGGGTGGTAGGTTGTTCCGTCAATGTTCGCATGATACCAATCGAAAAGTGCAGTCATTTCTTGCTCCACAAACATTGGCTCTGTAGTCTTGAAGATCGTACGCTGTGTACCGTCTGTGTGTGTTGCAACTACACGATTGGTCAATTGCTTGTAATTGCCTAGGTGATGCTGGTCCTTACTACTAAATCGAAGAAGCTCCTTGTGAAGGCCTCGGATGTGGGAGGCGTTGATTAAAATGTCATTTGAGTTGCCCAAAATGATTTTGAGCGTCGCGAAATACCCCGCGACTTCTTCTTCATCGCGTGATTTAAGCTTCTGTATTTGCATGCCTTGGAGTAGGCTATTGACTTCTTCATCAGTTAGCGATGAGCCCTCTATTCGAGTAGAGGACCCAATGCTCTGCACAGTCGCTAACTCCCGTAGCTGTAGGAGTAGGTCATCTTCGAAATCATGATCAGTAGACCAAGCGTCCGAATACGCTGTAAGATCTGTGATTTGCTTATCAATGATCATTTGGGAGATGTCATTAATACGAAGAAGTCTGTCCATAACTATCCAAATTTATCCAAATATAGCCATTTTCTGCCCTAATTGGATAATTACGGATAGTGCTTGACTGTTTTTCTTCTTTTTCTCAATGGATTACGTCGGTGTATATCTAAATGAAGAGCGTTGATGGGAGATTGCCAGCATGTATCGAGTCAACGCGCAGAAGTCTCTTCCGCTCTTTCATGAGGAGGGTCACGAGCGCGTTGAGCGGGTTAACCCCAAGCTCTTAGCTTTACGAAGCAATTATGCCAGTCTTACAGGCAGTGAAACCTGAATGCAAGCGTCGGCTCAAATGTTTAGTTCAGTTTTTATACAGTCTCACAAATGATAAAAAAAGCATTCCTTTCCATTGCGAGCCTGTTTTTGGTCTGGCAGTCTTACGGCTTACTTATCCTTCTAGATCAATTGGATTTAGATGCGATAGGGGTTTTGATTTTTATTGCTTGGCTTATTAATCTGTTTATTACTGGCATATTCGCATTTGCCGGTTTTGCTTGGCCTACACAAAAGGCAATGCCGGAATCTTATTATAAGGTGAAGCAACCCCGACGCTTCAAGCGATTATACAAACTACTGAAGGTCGAATGGTTTCGAAAAGCACTCTTGGCTACGCTTTGGAGAAGCCAAAAGCAAAGAGCTAAGCATTTTGACGGCAAACGAAGTGGGATAGACAACTTGATAGAGCAATCGAAGAAGTCAGAATTTGGACATTTGATACCATTCGTCATAGTGTGTTTGGTGAGTGTTTATATGGTGGTACTTGGGCAGTATACATTGAGTATTCTTACTCTTTTGATAAACATCATCGGCAATTTGTATCCAATTTTGTTGCAGCGTCATCATCGGATGAGAATTCAGCTGATAAGGAAGAGAGGACAATGGAATTGATCAAATTAATAATATGATCTCCGCATGCTATCACTTCTCAAGAAACTCTTTAAAGTAACTCTCGCCACTCTAATCGCGATCTTACTCTGGGCCAACCTTGCGTTATACTACCGACCCTCCTTCGAGAGTTTTGGCGAAAGCTCAATAAACGCTGATGTATACCACCAACTCAATTTTCTTGAAGCAAAGCTTAAAGCGGGAGAAGGGCAAAAGATGCAACGTTTGTTCCCAGAGGGTTTTGTTTTCATCAATGTGCTTTATGGGCTCACTTGGTGCAACGTCTTGGCGCAAGCTGATCATGCTTCTCCTGTCTATACGCATGGAATAAGTGAGATTGATCGCACCTTGGCAGCCTTAAACAGTAATGAAGGCAAACGGATTTTCCCCAAAGATCTTCCATTACCCTATGGCGCATTTTACCATGGTTGGACTACCTATCTTTTAGGCAGCAAACTTTTGATTCAGTCAGATAGTGACCGAGACAATGCAGAGGTTGTTTCCTTTAAGGATAAAAGTCTTCAAATAAAAGTGGCGTTAGATAGTTCTGCGGTGCCATATTTGGAGAGTTACCGAGGACAAATCTGGCCAGCTGATATGATGACTTTGTTGGTTGCCCTTAGAGTTCATGACGAACTCTTTGAGGAAGAATACTCTGAAGTCATCAGCACTTGGGTCAATGAGACAAAGGAGTTTTTAGACCCAAGCACTGGGCTTATTCCGCATTCCATTGGAAGAGAAGGTGATAGGCGATCTGGAGCAAGAGGCTCTTCTCAAAGCCTGATTCTTACATTGCTTTTTGATATTGATGAAGACTATGCTGCGGAGCAATATGCGAGTTATAAAGAGCTGTTTCAAGACAGTAGATTTGGACTGCCTGGAATTAGAGAATATCCTAAGGGCGTTTTGGGAAAAGGTGACGTCGATTCAGGTCCAGTCATCTTGGAAATTGGAGGAGCGGCATCAATAGTTGGGCAGCAACTCGCAGGAAAAACCAATGATTGGGATCTGTATTGTGGACTGCGTAACTCCATTGAGTTTTTCGGGGTTTCCTTTACTATCAAAGAGAAGAAGCGATACGTCTTAGGTCAGTTACCAATGGTTGATGCTTTTGTTGCTTGGAGCAATTCTATAGAAACTTCTCCAATTGTTGTAGGGGAAACATCAAACTGGAGATTGAAATTTCAGGTTGGAAGTGGAGTAGTTCTGGTAGTTTTAGGGATTCTATTTTTTTTAATACGCGAAGCGTAGAAAGTTGTCTTACCTACTAGAATGCATAGTGGTAATGCTAAGACAGCGTCGACATTTTTTGAAATTGCAGAACGAGCGCATGAACTAAGCAGTTAGGCTTCCATATTTACTCGGAGTAGCAGACGGTTAATTTCCGCATATTCGAAAATCCAATTCCTTCTCCAATTAAAGCGAAAAGCCTTACTTCACATGGATATCAGCAAAACGCGCAATTTCAAATCGATAATTTCTCAAATTGTTCATCAATCTCAGCTGTTTCCTCAGGGTGTCACTGAGATGTCTTTAAGGTATTCAATAATAGGAAACAGATGAATAATATAGGCCAGCGCAACTTGCCTCAGTTGGAGGTTAATTGTGCCTTTCTTGTAGGTGCTCCAAGAGCTCGAGATTGATTAAACGATTGCTAATCAATAAAGTAATGTTGTCAACAAATTCTGTTCACTACGACGAACACAATGTCTTTAGTCAAATTTCACTAAGATGCGTGCTCTAACCTTATGCGCTTCTGCTCAACAAATTTGAAGTTGTCAGTCTTGTCGCAGCCGCGACGTTGTTGCACTTTAGGCCAGTATGTGCAACGTTTATCTAACAAACAGGTTAGTCACGTGAAACATCTAAATTTGTGTTGATGAAGGTTTACATCAAGTCCATTGCGTCTTACATTCCTGAGAAGAGCCTCACCAATGAAGAGGTGACTCAAAAGGTTAATGACCATGGATTTCCCTTGCAGTCTGGACTTTTGGATGCCCTGATCGGCCCATGCGAAAGGCATTATGCTGCCAAGGATGAGCAAACTTCCGACCTCGCCGCGGCCGCAGCTAAGAAGCTACTCAAAGACACAAACCCCAATGAAATCGGTCTGCTAATTTTCGCATCTGCCTCGGCTGATCTTATCGAACCTGCAACCTCCAACATCGTCCAGCATAAACTAGGATTAAGTTGCTCGACTTTTGATTTGAAGAATACGTGCAACAGTGTTGCCAACGCCATCGATGTTGCTTGCGCCATGATACGTTCTGGTTTGCATAAACGTGTGTTGATTGCCTCTGGAGAGAAACCGAGTGACAGTATTAAGTACGAAGGACTTACCAAAAAGAATATCATTAGGCACCTTGCTCCCTTCTCATTTGGTGATGCAGGTGTTGCGCTACTTTTAGAAGCCGATGAGACGGGCGAGAAGGGTTTTTTCTATCAGAAAAATAAAAGTTTTGGTCAACACTGGGACTTATGTCAGGTGCCTGGCGGTGGCTCCATGAATCCGAGCGATGCATCGAAGTTATTTTTCGAAGGAGATACCTCTGCGCTTAAAGAAAAAATGATCGAACACGGTTCGCAGTTTCTTCATGAATGCATAAAGGAAGCTGGGTTGACTATCGATGATATTGATTTCATCTGTTCCCATCAGGTATCCAAGCATTCGCCCAAGGCAATTAGCGAATACACGAAGATTGGTCTGGATAAAATTATGCAGACCTTCCCGAGATTTGGGAATACTGCATCTACCTCTATGCCAATTGCTTATGAGCATGCGCTGCTAGAGGGTAAGGTCAAGTCTGGAGACACGGTGCTCTTGCTAGGAATGGCGGCAGGTCTCAATATTTCAGTACAGATTATGACTGTTTAAGTTTGTGTTTTTTCAGCTTACGCCAAAACCATAGGGAAGCTTACACGGGACGCGCCTTATGCTTTTCTAGTTTGTAATCTTTGTAAGCGGTCTTAGAGAACTAACCGAGACTTTATTAGGCGTGAAGTCTTTGATGCTTACCTGAGAGATATAGCCGTCTTTTTTTAAGTTTGATTTTACGGGCATCGTGCATGGAAGAATTATTCCGTCATAGTCTTTATAATCCTGAAAATAAGCTTCGCTAGAGACGAATTTAAATTTATCTCTCACCGTATATTCAATTTTAATAATCCTTTTGCTTTCGGAATTTATCCAGATAAGGTATTGGTCTAAATCTTTTTGAGGAGCTACCGTGCCCCATGAAGCGATGATGCCTTCTGCGCTTACTCCTTCAACTAGTTTTGTTCCTAGATAGTCTATTGAAGTCGCTTCTTGTATTCGACTTGGAAATTCTAAGAAGTATTGGTAGGTAGGAATATAGAACTTCATGTTCTTATTGGTTTTTACTGCCGGTTTGCTTGCGTCATCCAAGTAATATGTCTTGCCAGATTGTACACCCCAGGTCTCATTTTTCTCCTTTCCGCTAAGAATCGTCATTTGCCCATCTTCGGTTTTCGGGACAAAGTCTAGGGAGAATTCAATTTTTTGTTCCTTAAATGCGTGGGACTGCTTTC
The DNA here is from genome assembly GCA_937923485.1 of uncultured Saprospiraceae bacterium. Classification (GTDB taxonomy): domain Bacteria; phylum Bacteroidota; class Bacteroidia; order Chitinophagales; family Saprospiraceae; genus CALDTK01. The sequence continues at coordinate 4,285 of CALDUE010000003.1, read as the reverse complement.
CCAAGAAGCCATAGAATTCAGCATCAAGAATAGCGTTGTAGGTCTCTAGCTTATCCCAATTTCCGATCTGGTGAGCTTCTCCCATCTCGCTAAGAAGTTGCTTTGCCTTTTCTACATTACTTGCATACACGTATCCTTCTGGACGTAAATCTGTGGTCTTGCAACTAGACAACATGCCAAGCAGTAAAATGGTACCCAGGAGTGCGCCTAAGAATTTGTTGCGACAAATATTCATGTGTAAGCGTTTGGCCTAGATACCTCTGATGAGATTTTAGAGATGTTGATTTCAAGACCATGGGGCTTGAATCACCTTACTGATAAGTGAAATATACTGCGAGATGAAGGAATCACTCGCTATTGCATTATTGATGGGAGCTTTAGCTGTGTTTGCTTGTATTTCGGCGAAATACGAACAAGTCTGATCCTATTTAGATCATCCCACTGATCATTGGACTGGATAAAGTGGAGTGTTTGGCCTTATTTGGGGCGAACATGTGTGCAACCTCATATGCTTGTCTGTATTCTGCGTTTGTATTGTTTAGCCAGTGGAAATCCCTTACTTTTAGCTATTCAAGACAATTAGGGTCGTATTCTCTTTATCGCACCAGTAATCCATTCGCTTGCTTGATGCGATATGCTGTCCGATGCAGCAAAATAAGGCCTTGCTCACCCTATGAAATCACCAATTACATACCTTCTCACTGCTTGCCTGGTTTTAATGGGTTTTACGAGCAGTTCTGCGCAAAGCTTCAGCGATCCAGATGATTTAGCAGATGCTGTCAATGCTTCGACTAATGGGGGTGTCTTTGTTGTGAAGAATGGTACCTATCGTGATTTTGAAGCAAGTTTTGAGGTTGTAGCCACTGCAGCTAATCCTGTAATCATCAAAGCAGAAACAGCAGGTGGGGTTGTGTTAACTGGCGAATCTCACTTTGTAGTGAAGAAATCGGCTTACTTAACGTTGGAAGGCTTCGTCTTTGAAGGTCAAGGTGAAGACAGCTTGGTGAAATTAGAAGGCAGTAACCACATACGCATCACCCGAAATGTATTCAAATTAGAGACAAGTGAATCCATCAAATGGGTGTTCATCGGAGGTGTTTACAACGACAACACCTTTCCCTTCACGTTTCCAAGTCATCACAACCGCGTCGACCACAACATCTTTCAAAACAAGACTACTCCGGGTCACTACATCACTATCGACGGATCATTCGATGATTCGGGCCCAGAAGAAGTTTATCATCAATCCCAGTATGACGTGATTGACCATAATCACTTCAAAAACAACGGTCCAAGAGCTGTCAACGAACAAGAATCAATTCGAATTGGGTGGAGTGAGATGTCATTAAGTAGCGGCTTTACGACCGTAGAGCATAATCTGTTTGAAGACTGTGACGGTGATCCTGAAATTGTATCTGTTAAATCATCTGATAACATTATCAGACACAATACATTCAGAAGAAGCTACGGGACCTTATCTCTTCGTCACGGCAACAGGAATAGAGTTGAAGGCAACTACTTCTTCGGCGATGGGAAGCCCGTAGGGACATCTCCTGCTGGATCAACTTTGTATACCGGTGGTATTCGGATATATGGTACTGACCATGTCATTGTCAATAACTACATGGAAGGCTTAAACGGAACTAGATGGGATGCTCCAATTACGCTTACCTTGGGAGATGCGATCGATGGTCAAAGCTCTAACCTAACGAAGCATTTTAGAGCAGAAAGGGTTACAATCGCCTTCAATACCTTAGTTGATAACACCCATGGTATTGAAATTGGATTTGATAACAACAATAATTACAACAAAGACTTAGCTAATATTACTGTAGCAAATAATCTTATTACTGGAGCTGAAAATAGCTTAGTTGCAATTGTAGATTCCGATAACGACCAAGGGAGCAACATTACTTGGACAAACAACTTAATGTACCCGACAGGGAATGCTGCTATCTTGTCTGGAGCTACTTCGACTGTTTTTGACGCGGATGATGTAATTAGTGAAAATCCGAGTTTAGAATTTGATAGTGCTACAAATGTTTGGAGAACGTCTGCCTCAACACCGGTTTACGCTAACACCTTGACTGTCGATCCGATTGTCGAAGACATTGAGGGTCAGAGCAGACCTGCATTGAGCAATCCTGGTGCTGATCATTATAGTCTTGAAACAATTCGGTTCGCTCCTTTAACGATGGATGATGTTGGTCCAAATGCTGCGCAGGATGGTACTAGTTCAGTCAGTGCAAATCCCGAAGGCGCTGGGCTTTTAATCTATCCAGTGCCTGCTAGTAACACACTTCATTTAAAAGACCTTAGCCCCAAAACAAGTAAAATCGAAATCTTAGATACTGACGGTAGAGTTGTTTTGATGCATAAGATCAATGGGGGCAATCTCCCGTCAACACTAGATGTATCATGGCTGAGTAGCGGGGTCTATGTTGTTAGGGTATCTAGCCCCCAGAATTCTATTGGAACATCTAAAGTCATCATTCAACATTAAATTCATGCCTAACGTCCGTAACTTAATTCTAGCAGCCTCTGGGTTGAAGCAAACTTCGTTTAGCGTCAGCTCACACTTTTTGTGTTTGATGATCTGCACAGCAATGTGTTCAGCTACCTTTGGTCAGACACCTCAGGTATGGACAGATTTCGTAACCTCCCAGGCGAACGGAACGCAACCAATACTGCCGGACTATTCTTACTCGGGTTATGCATTTTCAGAAGAAGAAATTCCAGATGTTTCGAGCTATCTGAAGTTCGATGTAACGGATTATGGAGCCATAGCCAATGACGGTATGTACGACGATGCTACCATCCAAGCGACAATAGATGCCGCTGTAGCTTCCGGTGTTCCTGCGCTAGTCTATTTCCCCGCTGGTCGATACATGGTGAGTAGCGATAATGATCTAAATAAGTTCATTCATATCTATAGTGACAACATCATTCTCAAGGGAGAAGGTAGCGGGGTAGGCGGCACCGAAATATTCATGGACAAAATGAGGGTCGACAACGGCCATTGGCAATTTAAGTTTAGTCCTGCAAGCACCAATACATCAACACTTACATCTTTAACGGCCCCAGCGTTAAGGGGAGACTTTACGGTTGAAGTTGAATCTGCTGCGGGTCTATCCCTTGGGCAAAGCATTTTCATTAATCATCAAAGTGAAGAATTTGCCATGGCGCACTATGGCAATTTATTATTGAATGATAGAGAGTGGACCAGGCTGTTTGGGACGGATGGCGGACTGATTGTATTTGAATGTCACATCATTGATAGAATTGACGGAAACAGGGTCACTTTCAAAAATCCAGTTCAAATCGATTTGCCAACCTTAAGCGAACCATTTACCATTAGAAACCTCAAAACAATTGAAGGTGTCGGCATAGAAGATATTCGGTTCACTAGTGGATGGCTAGATCATCCTGAGGATTTCGTTCACCACGCAAATGATATAGTAGACTATGGATGGAATGCTGTTCAATTCAAATTTGTACAGAATTCTTGGATTCGGAATTGTGAGTTCAAAGACTGGACTCAAGTAGCAGACATACGGGAGTCCATAGGTGTAACAGTAGACAGTGTTTTGATCTCTGGAAAACGAGGGCACACTTCTTGGTCTACGCGAAGAAATTACGGCGTATTGGTAAAAGATTGCGTAGACGAAGCGAATCATCATCATGGTCCAGGCATGGGCTATTCTGGGGTAAGCACAGTTTACCTTCGCTATAAAATGAATACTGATCAGTCCATTGATAGCCATTCCGGATCACCTTATGTCTCGTTGTTTGACGACGTAGACGGTGGGGACTTTCACACCAACGGAGGGCCTTGGGTGAGCTATCCGCATCACGCACGACACTTGACCTTTTGGAATTTTAGACACAACGCTAGCGACCCGATCTATTACAATTTTTGGTCAGTATATAATCGACAATCGGCTACTTACGCTGAGCCTTTTTTTGTAGGTCTTCAGACCTCTGATGAGGTAACGTTCACGGGTGAAGGTCTAGACGAAATGAGAGACATCATGGTAGAGCCGCGATCACTTTTCGAGGCTCAACTTGATTTGAGGCTTAATGCTGTTACATCGACCAAAGCCCCACAGCAAGAACAACGTGTCCAAATATTTCCGAATCCGTTTACCAATGCCATTCAGGTAGTCCTTGATGCTGAGGGTGAGCCGACGTCTATAGAAATGTATTCGATCGATAATCAGCGCATAGCATCGACCTATTCTGAAAATGCAAGTGGATACACGGTTCTTGCTCCTGAGGACCTTCC
>CALDUE010000002.1 GCA_937923485.1 uncultured Saprospiraceae bacterium | reverse complement strand
GTTCGCTTAGTACGGGAAATGCCTATCGACAGTAAATGCTAAAGGACATTGCGCTTTAGGTGCTGGTCGCCGCCTCCCAAACGCCTACGCGTTAGGACATTAACAATTAACAACTAGCAATTGAAAATTCCCCTAGGGATTGCGACTTCGTCGCGATCCCTAGGTTGGTGTGCCTCCGCGTTAGGTCGTCTCAAACGCCTACGCGTTAGGACATTAACAATTAACAACTAGCAATTGAAAATTCCCCTAGGGATTGCGACTTCGTCGCGATCCCTAGAGGGGGGCGGCAAAGCTTCCGCTTTGACAAGGGCTCCTGCTGCGCAGGCGGGCCCTTTTGCCTTTCCAGGCCCTTCGCTGAAGCAAGCTTCGACTCGGTCTGGAAAGTCAAAAGGGCCGTCCCAACTCGTTGGGACAGCCCTTGTCAAAGCGGAAGCTTTGCGGAGGAGGAGGGATTCGAACCCCCGGTACCTCTCGGTACGTCTGTTTTCAAGACAGGTGCATTCAACCGCTCTGCCACTCCTCCGAATGCGTAATGCGGCGCAAATGTAACCGCTTCTAGATTCTTTCGCTAGTCTGAACAAGCAAATTTTTTTGAGCAATGTTATATTACATTTGACGCAAACACACATTCAATGAAGAACGCTACACTAATAGTCTTTCTAGCGCTGCTCTTTGCGGCGTGCGATAATGGCAAACCTACCATCGAAGCTGAGGAGCCGATGGCCAAGCCTGAGATCACGCTCAACCCTAAAAAATCAGGACAGGAATTTCCAGGTGCAGATATGGAGGATTGGAAGTTTGAAAACGGAAAATTTACGTTCACAGTCGACCCTTCAACCTATGAATTTGGGGTCCAAACACCTGATGCTAAAAGCACCATGTGCGCAAACTCTGGGAAGGGACAGCACATTCACCTTATCGTAGACAACCAACCATACGCTGCGAAGTATACGCCGGAGTTTGACTATGAAATCGAAGATGGTGAGCATAGCGTACTCGCTTTCCTTTCTCGTAGCTACCACGAGAGCATCAAAACACCTGCTGCTCACAAAGCTGTAGTTGCTACTGTTGAAAACAACACCTTCACTAAAGTTGAACCAGTCACTGGACCAATGCTTTACTACTCACGTCCAAAAGGAACGTATGTAGGAAAAGACGCTAAAGCGCTTCTCCTTGACTTTTATGTCGAAAACGTTACGCTTGATGCTAATCACCAAGTGAAAGTAGAAACCAACGGTAAGACGTTTATGGTCGATAAGTGGCAACCATACATTCTAGAAGGTCTTCCAATGGGTGAAAACGAAGTAACACTGACCCTAGTTGATGGGTCAGGGAAAAAGATCGATGCACCTCTTAATCCGGTCACTCGTAAGTTTACGCTGAAGGCTGATCCAATGGATATGAAGAAGTAGCGAAAAAAAAGTGCGAAGTGAGCGCAAGTTTATAGGAACAGTTCTCTTTTGACTTCCTATCTTTGCGCCCGCTAAGGTTATTGGTTCGCTGATAATCCGCACATGGTGGTCGTAGCTCAGTTGGTTAGAGCGCCGGTTTGTGGTACCGGAGGTCGGGGGTTCGAAACCCCTCGTCCACCCTAAAATTCGCCCTACATGCTTCGGCAAGTGGGGCGTTTTTTGTTTGATTTGCGTTCTCAATTATGAACTATGGCTTTTGATCCGAATTCCTACGAAAATAAATGGCGTCAATACTGGCGAGAAAATTCAACTTATCGGGTTGAAAATCCGAAAGCTGGAGAAACAACCAAGCCTAAGTTTTTTGTGCTCGACATGTTTCCTTACCCAAGTGGTGCAGGTCTTCACGTAGGTCACCCACTTGGTTATATCGCTTCAGATATTTACGCTCGCTATAAGCGTATGACGGGTCATAATGTGCTCCACCCAATGGGGTACGATGCCTTTGGTCTCCCTGCAGAGCAGTACGCAATTCAAACTGGAATTCATCCATCTGAATCTACGGCGACCAACATCAAGCGTTACCGTGAGCAATTCGACCTAATCGGTTTCTCATTTGATTGGGAGCGTGAGGTACGAACTACGGATCCTCAATACTACAAGTGGACGCAGTGGGCGTTCGCACGTATGTTCGAGTCGTATTACGATACAGCCTTGAATAAGGCTATGCCGATCAGTGAGCTTGTATCAGCTTTCGCCAAAACAGGAAACGCAAACGTTACAGCAGCAACTACTCTAGAAGAAAACTTTAGCGCAGCAGAGTGGAATGGGTTTTCGCGAAAGCAGAAGTCAGAAGTTCTAATGAACTATCGTCTCGCTTACCGACGTACGAGCTACGTCAATTGGTGTGAGGAACTTGGTACCGTGCTCGCCAATGACGAAGTCGTAGATGGCATGAGCGAACGTGGATGCCATCCCGTAGAGAGAAAGGCCATGCTACAATGGAGTCTTCGTACCACTGCCTATGCGCAGCGTCTACTCGATGATCTCGATGGTTTAGAGTGGAGCGATAGCCTCAAAACACAACAACGCAATTGGATCGGACGATCTTCGGGTTCGCAAATGTTCTTTGAGATTGAAGGGCACGCTGAAAAACTTGAAATCTATACTACGCGTCCGGACACAGTCTTTGGTACAACATTCATGGTGCTGGCACCAGAGCATCCATTGGTAGATAAGCTCACGACAGATGAGCATAGACCAGCCATTAATGCCTATCGATATAAAGCTGCAGCGCGCAGTGACATCGAACGTCAAGCTGACGCAAAAGAAGTGAGCGGCAAGTTTACAGGTAGCTATGCAATCAACCCATTTAGTGGGAAGAAGCTTCCGATCTACATCGCTGAATATGTTCTGATAGACTACGGCACGGGAGCGATCATGGCAGTTCCAAGTGATGACGAACGCGACGAGCGCTTCGCCAAGCACTTCGACATTGAGATTATTCCAGTGGTCGATCGACCAGAAGGCAGTTCTGCTGCAGATAAGGTTGGGACAATGATCAACAGTGATTTTCTCAATGGCCTGAAAGTCAAAGAAGCAATTAAAAAGGCGACTTACGAAATTGAGAAGCGAGGTATTGGTCAAGCCAAAACCAACTTCAAACTTCGTGATGCAAACTTCTCTCGTCAACGCTATTGGGGAGAGCCTTTCCCAATCATCTACGATGCTGAGGGGATACCCGAACTCGTACCCGATGAGCAACTCCCAGTCGAACTTCCAAAGCTTGATGATTATAAGCCTGCTCCAGGTGGAGATGGACCTTTAGCGCGTGCAAAGGATTGGGTCAATTTGCCAAACGGTTATACACGTGAAACCGATACCATGCCTGCGGTCGCTGGAAGTTCTTGGTACTTCTTGCGTTTCATGGATCCAAACAATCCAGATGGAATCGCAAGCAAAGAGGCCATGGAGTATTGGGAATCTGTCGACCTCTACGTAGGTGGTACAGAGCATGCGGTAGCTCACCTGCTCTATGCACGCTTCTGGCAGAAGTTTCTTTTTGATATCGGAACAGTACCCGTTGCTGAGCCTTTTAAGAAGCTCATCAACCAAGGGATGATTCAAGGAGTCATCGAGACGATCTACATGCACAAGGAGCATAAATACTTTTCATCTGCTGACCTCATTACCGATGAGAACAGAGATGAATATGCACCTAACTACGTGCTCGTAGATTACATAAGCGATTATGGCTACGAGGATCGAGCAAGTCACCTTACTGCTGGCAACATCGAATCTTTCCGTAAGTGGCGACCTGATCACAAAAACACGGAGTTCCGTCACGGACCTGATAAGGAGAAGTTCTTCTCACACAGCGAGGTTGGAAAAATGTCTAAGTCACGTTATAATGTCGTCAATCCAGACCTCATCATTGAGCGATATGGTGCGGATACGTTCCGTATGTATGAAATGTTCTTAGGTCCAATCGAAGCGCATAAGCCATGGAATACGAATGGCATAGAAGGCGTTTACAAATTCCTTCGTCGTTTCTACCAGTTGTTTTATAACGATGATGGACAGCTCATCCTCACGGATAAGGCCGCCACTCCAGAGCAGCTTAAGACGGTTCACGGAACCATTAAAAAAGTACGTGAGGACATTGAACGCTTTGCGATGAATACCTGTGTAAGCGCCTTTATGGTCTGTACCAACGAATTGCGTGCGGCTAAATGCAACAGCCGAGAAGCACTTGAGCCACTCGTCAGGCTCTTAGCTCCATTTGCTCCGTACTTAACTGAGCAAATTTGGAGTGATCTCGGTAATGAGGGTAGCGTACACCATACGGATTTGCCAAGCCATGAAGAGAAGCACCTCATAGAAAGTGAAGTAGAGTACCCAATCAGTGTAAACGGCAAAAAGCGTACGACAGCCACTTTCAGCGTTGATGCTTCGAAAGATGATGTCGAGAAGGCTGCACTTCAACTGGAAGCTGTTCAATCCTACATCGAAGGCAAGCAGATAAAGAAGGTTATTGTTGTGCCTGGGCGGATGGTGAATATTGTTGTGTAGGCTCCGGCTACACGACAATATTCACAAAGCTGATTCGTGCTTCGCAGTTCAACATCTTTGGTTCAAGGTTCAGCCAGTACGACGTGCGCACCTTGAACCAATCAAGTATTGAGCTCTGCTCAAGACTTGATTGCTGAACCCTGAACCATACTTGAGTTCTACTCAAGTATAGCAAAAGTCGTCCGACGATTCAACTGGTGGTCTTCCTCTGTACAGCGGCTACACGCGCAGTCTGTGCGAGCCACGTCTTCGCCAAAACCGACAGCTTCTAAGCGACTGGCGTCGATGCCCTGATCGATGAGGAACTGCACGGCACTTTCTGCGCGTCGCTGACTTAGAGCACGGTTGTATGCATCGCCACCACGACAATCTGTGTGCGAACCTAAACGAATACGAAGTTCAGGATTCAGCTGAAGGTCTCGCGCAAGTTCACGAAGGGTAGGTTCGGCATCACTGCGGATATCGGACTTGTCAAAATCGTAGTAGATATCGTCAAGTACAATCTCACGACCAGCGTAAATTTTATTGAGCTGAATCTCAAGTTCGAAGCGTTGGTCTGCAGCACCGTCTACTTTCTTCATGCCGATCGTCGAAAAGGACTCATCTTGACTTAGGTAGCCTGGCGCCTTAGCTAAGAAGCGATACTGGGTATTCTCTGCTAGACTCAGGTTCCACTCGCCTGGTTCAATGACCACTAAGTTTTCAGTGAAAGAAACCGGATCTACTTCTATTGTAGCAGATTCGAGGGGCTTCACACCTACGACTCTCGAACCAGGATTGTCAGGAATGGAGAGGATTGGTTCTACAACCACAATATCAAGAATCCAGCTCGGTGTTTTTACGATTATCGTGCTGTCAATCGGATCAATCTCGGGAACGGGCGGCGGTGGAGGTGGTAGCTGCTCGACTGCATAAATCCTGTCGAGACCATCGCCGCGACTTGAACTGAAATAGCCCTGCTTGCGGCCTTCGCTGTTGAGTTTTGGTGAAAAACTGATTCCAAAATCGTCCGCGCCACTATTTACTGGTGGTAGCAGATTAAAGGGTGTAGCATATCCGTCAGACCCAATTGGGTAGGTACGTAGGATGTCTAAGCCTCCAACGCCACCATGCCCATCTGAACTGAAGTACAAAGTATCCTTATCGAAGGATGGGAAGTTCTCATCCTTCGGTGTATTTATCGTTCTGGGCAAGCGCTTAGGAGTGCTCCATTCCATCGCTGGCATACGCTCGGTAGCATAGAGGTCATAGCCACCGTATCCGTCGGGATGATCTGATGAAAAGTAGAGTAGTGATCCGTCAGCACTCCAAGCAGGTTGGACATAATTAATGTCTGGCTCTTGGAAAGTGAGCGCCTGTGCTTCTGACCAACCGTCTCCCTCGCGATCAGACATGAACAACTGACAATAGCCCGTTTCAAAGCCAAAGGGCGCACAACGCGTGAACACTAAGTGTCGTCCATCGGGGCTTATTGCGGCAGTACCTTCGTTATAAGGTCCGTTGACGTTGTCGTCTAATTTCTGCGGATCTCCGCCTGGAAGTGGCAGCAAGTAAAGATCTGAGTAAGCTCTACCTGTCCACGCATATTCAGTTCCTTTTTCCAGCGTCGGACCTTGATCCGAGGTGAAAAACAACATGTCTTCCGATGCAAAGCTCGGCGCATAAGTTGAACCATCCGTATTAAAATCCGCTTGATCTACTTTGAAGCGAGACTGTGTTTCATCAAATTCCTTAGCAAACTCAGCGGCTTGCATTTGACGTCTGAATTGATAGCGTGAGCCGATTTCAAATCCAAGCTCTTTATAGGCTTCCAATGCTTTGTCGTACTGTTCGGTCTGCATGAGCATCTCGGCGTAAGACTCCAGCGCTTCAGGTCCGTACTGGTAATCATAGGCTCGGCGATACCACTCTAAAGCATCCGCTGGCTCATGTAAGTTGTCGTAGCTCGAACCGATTTTATAGGCCAGCTGGCCTTGTTCCACGCGACTGCTTGTCTTGTTATACTCTTTGGTGAGTAAGGGCAAGGCTTCTGCATAGCGTTTTAGCTCCCAGGCAGTATTGCCGTCGGTGATGCGTTGCGTATAGTTACAAGCTTGCGCCAAAACCAGCATTGCACCTACAAAGAGTAGGAGGTAGGAAAATGTGTTAATCGGTTTGCTCGGAAAGGGGTTGATCCGCATATGCTACAAAAACGGTATTAACTACATCATGTTGCTAGTCCTCGTGGAAAACGTTAGCTACTAGCAAAAAAAAAGCCCAGCGTTTACACACTGGGCTTTTTTGAATAAATCTTTCGATTCTAACCAAAACTTACACAATCCAAAGATTACAAGTGTCGTGCCAAAACGATTTGATTCAGCGTTTTACACTTTCTCAAGTACCAAAGCACTCGCTCCACCTCCGCCGTTGCAAATAGCAGCTAGTCCATGCTTTCCACCTGAAAGTTTAAGCTCGTGCGCCAATGAACCAACAATTCGGGCTCCACTCATACCGAGTGGGTGACCGAGCGAAACAGCACCGCCGTTGATGTTCATAGTTGCTGGATCGACTTCTACTTGTTGGGTAAAGCTCAACGGAACCATTGCGAAAGCCTCATTCACTTCGGAAGCAGATACATCCCCTGCTTTAATTCCTGCGCGCTTCAGTGCCTTTGGAGCAGCGAGGGTTGGGGCGAGCGGGAAGCGCATTGGTTCGCGTGCAGCATCAGCATATCCTGCAATTCGAGCTAAGGGTGTGAGCTTGTGTTGCTTCAAGAACTTTTCAGAAACGACGATTAGTGCTGATGCACCATCATTGATGGTTGAAGCATTGGCCGCGGTTACGGTTCCATCTTTTGAAAAGACAGGACGTAAACTTGGAATCTTCTCAAATTTTACTTTCGTGAATTCTTCGTCGGTATCGATAACAAGATCATCACCACGTCGTTGAGGGATTGAAATAGGAGCGATTTCATGACGGAAACGTCCGCTTTCAGATGCTTTTGCAGCCTTTTTGTAGCTGTTGATCGCATACTCATCCTGCATCTCACGACTGATGCTACACTCCGCAGCAGTCTGATCAGCACTTACGCCCATCGCAACTTGGTCGTAAGCATCTTTAAGTCCGTCGTTTTCAAGACCATCTACAAGCGCTGAACCGCCAAATTTATACCCGAAACGAGCCTTGGGTACATAGTAAGGAATGTTACTCATACTTTCGAAACCGCCAGCAACGACGACATCTGCATGTCCCAGTTCGATGGTTTGAGCAGCCAACATGATTGACTTCATACCTGAAGCACAGACCTTATTTACGGTCGTACAAGGAACGTCCAAGCTCAAGCCTGCACCCAGTGCTGCTTGACGTGCTGGAGCTTGCCCAAGATTTGCCGAGACCACGTTTCCGAGGTATACTTCTTCTATCAGCTTTGGATCAATTCCAGCTGTTGAAATAGCCACCTTCACGGCATGACTTCCTAGTTGAGTAGCAGAGAGGCTTGATAAGCTTCCGCCAAAACTTCCGATTGGAGTCCGTACGGCGCTTACGATGTATGCTTTTGACATTATGATTTTCGAGTTTTAATGGTTGGGGCTGCGAAAGTAATGAATCAGGCGGATGGAATCTGCCCTTTTAATCACTCGGCGGTAAAAGACGATCCTTGTCCTTCAGAATGTAGACTGACTACCTATACTTTATAATGCGCAAGGCTATGAGTTGTTATTTTATCAATCCTCAATAAATAATGACTTACATTGATTTATATCTCGTATTCTGTTTAAATAAAAAATATAACTAAATCTCCCCGCTCCAAAGCCCAATTACGTCCCTAAAGTAGCGCCGCAGGCCCTTATCGCCGAAGGCCAACAACGTCCCTACCGGCAGCACCGCAGGCCCCAACTACTCTATTTGCACATAAAAATTCCCTTTACTAACTCCCAATAAGCGAGCAACCGTTCCAGAAACTTGAATGTCAATTTGCTCTTTTCTACTGTTGTCGGAAGGCTTGCCAATCACTCGGACGTATGCATACTTATTATTCGCGGTATTCGTCACTTTGAGGTAAGTGCCTGGCCTCGCACCATTGTATAAGGCAAACAACGTCCCACTCGCCTCACCTGTGCCTGGACTCCAAGAAGCCACACCTCTTGATGGCGCACGGTGTGTGGACTGCGCTTGGTAGCTCTTGTAATTAGCGTAGCTCTTGCGTTGAAGCGGGCTCATTTCCCGCTTCACGATCTTGTTAGCTGATCCATTGGTTGACATCCAACCAACTTGTAAGACCTGTCCTGGACTCAGTACCGTCGATGTCAATCCATTGACTGCCAATAGTGTATCGACAGGCATTCTGAAGACGCGTTTGGCGACATTATACATGGTCTCACCTTTGCGAACGGTATAGCAGATCGGTGCGTAGTTCTCTCGCTTAAAGTTTTCCTTTCTAAACCGAGTAATGGTTTTGTTTGGAACCGCAATTTTCACCTCTTCACCGATGGCAGGTGTGCGGCTAGACAGCTGAGGGTTGAGCCCATAAAGCTGATCTATGTCTTGTGCATAGAACCTACTTAAGGAATAAAGCGTCTGCTTGGGGGCGAAGGTGTGGGTAGTGAATTTGGATTGATCAGGTGCAATCTCTAACATCACCGTATCCTGAGGAGTTAAGTAACTTAGCGAGTCTCCTGTAGCGCTTGCAGTCATAGCAGCAAGCAACCCGCTCACGAGTAGCAGAAAGTGTTTCATTTTCAATAGTGTTGAAACAAAGCTAAACAACAAATTCAAAAGTTTTCCACTTTAACGATCCTTTATGGCTTCTAATGTGATAGCAATTATTCCAGCACGTTTTGCGTCTTCGCGCCTTCCGGAAAAGCCGCTTGCTGATCTTGGAGGAGAGCCACTTATCGTACGGGTCTGTCAAAACATAAACCAAGCGGATGTTTTCGAACGAATCATTGTAGCCTGTGATCATCAAGATATCAGTACAGCGGTGCGAGCTGCGGGTTTTGAAGCGGTATTCACCGAACCTTCAATCCCGTCTGGAACAGATAGGGTAGCAGCAGCAGCTAAAGCGCTTAATCTGCCAACCCATGCGCGTATCGTCAATGTGCAAGGAGACGAACCGTTCATAAGCAAAGCATGCTTACAAGCAGTCGCCAATCGCCTTGAAATTGGCGAAGATGCCATCATCACTGCCATCGAACGTACAGACACTGACGCAGTGCTCTTAGATCGCAATGCAGTTAAAGTGGCCATGGGCGTAAATGAGCGAGCACTTTATTTTTCGAGAAGTCCAATTCCTCACGTGAGGGATGTTGAGGAGGTCAACGAGATGAGCTGGCACTTCCGTCACATTGGTATTTATGGGTACACGATGGAAACCTTGATGCGCATTACCCAGCTACCTGAGCATCAGCTAGAACAGATGGAAAAACTTGAACAGCTTCGCTGGTTAGCACACGGAGAATCGATCATCTGCCCATGTGTTGAACCATCACCACGAGGAGTTGATACACAGGAAGATTTGGAAGCTGCTAATGCACTTTATACTGAGCGGGATGTGTAGGCATCAATATGGAGGAGTGTGCTTTAGCGATTATCGATAAAGCGCATTGATGGGAGTTGCGCGCTGAATTCCCGCGAGTTTGCGTGGATCAAGACACGCAGAACCGAATGCTAGAGCACGAATCCAAAAGGCAGTAAAGATTTCATATCCGCAAACTCGTAGACGTCGCCTTCTGCAGCGAGCAGATAGAGCTTGATAGGAGCTCCTTGTCGATTTTCAGCTTCGAAAAGTTGCTGGCGACAACTGCCACAAGGTGCAGCTACTCCTTTCAATTCACGATCTGTAGTTACTGCAATTCCGACAGCTTCGATTTGTTGTCCGGGATACTGGCTGTGCAGGCTTCCTAGAAGTACGGCCTCAGCGCATAAACATTGTGGATAGGCAGCATTTTCCATGTTTGCGGCCTGAATAATTTTCCCATCCGTCAATCTTGCAGAGGCACCTACTTGGAACTTACTGTAGGGTGAATAGGAGAGCGAGGTGGCTTGTTTTGCCGAAAGGCAAAGTGTCTTGACATCCGCAGGAACATCTTCTACTTGGTGATGTATGTAAGGAATTGAAAAAGTGAGGTTGCTCATCTATGGTATTCAAAATACTAGAATGCAAAGAGTAGAAGACCCTCTGACTTTCCTAATTTTACGTGTACGAAGGTAAAAAGTGTTACGGCCAAAGTAATCTTTATCACGGCGTAAGCCTTATAGTCCTTTATTTGCAGCGGTTACACAAACACTAACATGACGAATATCTTAATTATTGGAGCCGGTCGGTCGGCAGGGGCTTTGATAGACTACTGCTTGACGAAAGCCAGTGAATTGAGATGGCGAGTAACCGTTGCCGACTCAAATCTCGAGTTAGCAAAAGAAAAAGTAGGTAGTAATCCGCTTGGGGTGCCCGCTTGGTTAGATGTAGCAAAAGCGAATGATCGACGTGATTTGATTGGTAGAAGTGATATTGTTGTCTCTTTACTTCCTGCTCACCTTCATTTGGAAGTGGCGCACGATTGTATACGCTTGCGAAAGCATCTCATCACTGCAAGCTACGTGAGTAAAGAACTTTACCGCCTCGGCGATGAAGCACGAAATCGTGAGCTGATATTCATGGGTGAGATGGGCCTCGACCCCGGAGTTGACCACATGTCAGCAATGAAAACTATCAATGAACTCCGAGACCAAGGAGCTACAATCAATGCATTTCGTTCCTACACTGGAGGTTTGGTTGCTCCAGAATTTTTAAAAGACAATCCTTGGAAGTATAAAGTAACATGGAACCCGCGCAACGTCGTTCTTGCTGGCCAAGGCACCGCGCACTACCTCGAAGATGACAAGCTTAAATGTATCCCTTACAATCGTTTATTTAAGGCGACTAAAATGGTTGAAGTCGCCGGGCTAGGAACATTACAAATGTATCCAAACCGCGACAGTTTGCTTTATAGAAGCAAATACGGTTTAGACGATATACCTACACTTGTCAGGGGGACTTTTCGCTATCCTGGCTACTGTGATGCTTGGCATGCACTTGTGCAAATTGGTATGACCGATGCGAACTTCCCAATTCTTGCTGAAGGCCATATGTCCTATCATGAACTCATGGATGCTTATGCTCCCATGGAGCCAGCAGGTGAAAGCGTTAAGGAGAGAATAGCAGCTTTGCTTGGTGAAACACCTAATTCACCAGTTATGAGAAAACTTGATTGGCTTGGCCTTTTCCGCAAAAAGAGAATTCCAATCAAGAATGCCACTCCAGCGCTAATTCTGCAAGACCTTATTGAGAAGAAATGGAAGCTTCAGCCTGAGGACCGTGACCTCGTGGTGATGCAGCATGAGTTTGACTACTCACTCAACGGGAAGAGTCGTCGAAGAACCTCCACCATGATTTTGCGTGGTGACGAAAAGGATACTGCTATGGCTAAGCTCGTCGGCTTACCTCTAGGGATTTTCCTTCGCCTCATGTCACAAGATAAGATCGCAAGTAGGGGAGTAACTATTCCAGTGATGAATGAAGTGTATGAGCCAGTGCTTGAAGAGCTCGAGCAGTATGGAGTTAGATTTACCGAGCACGACGAGTCTGTCCTAGCTTAGCAATTCAACAAGTCCGTATGCTTTGATCACTTTCGCTAGAGCCGTACAAGCACATCAATTGTTTCGTCAGGGAACTGCTTTGCTAAGCATGGTCGCCCTTGCAAAGATTGGCTTGGACCTTAGCGTGATTGGTAATTATGAGTCGTTACGCTATCTGGGTTATGCCCTAACTTTTTTCTGGGTTAATGGACTAGGCAATGCCTATTTGCGAATACGGCAAGAGACTGCGACTCCTGACCGTTGGACCGTTTATTATCTGCTCATCGTTTTATTGGGTAGTCTACTTGTTTTCGGTCTTTTTAGTTCGGCCTTACCGCTGTTGGGTTCTACATTTCTGAATACACCTGACCTTGCATTTGGTACCGCTTTCGGAACGTTTCTTCTTGGCCAATTATCTGGCACCGTTGTAGAGCAAGAGGCCATTGCCGATCAAGCTTCTGCTAGGCTTTTGACTTATTCGGTCACCAGCAACGTGCTTCAACTGGTACTCTTTATTTTCCCGCTACTCCTAGGCTGGCCCTTCCAACTGGCTATGTGGGGATTAGCTACCAGCGCGGTCTACCGCTTGGGCTGGACGTTTATGCGGTACATGCGCACCAAGGAGGTCAAGCTTCCGCCAAAAGAAGAGCGGTCAACATTTTGGACCTCCGCTTCGGGATTAAGTATTTATGGACTGACTGGATTAGGCGTACTAATCGTCGATCAATTTCTGGTCACCTACCAGCGCGCCGACCCACAAGCCGTGTTGGCTATTTGGAGATATGGCGCGCAAGAGCTTCCGTTGATCATGGGCGTGGTAGGTGGAATGAGCTCTACGGCACTCGCTGAAATGAAGCAAGGTATTAGCGAAATGCTCGAGAACCTTAAGCGACGCAGTCAGAAGGTTAACCGTGTGTTTCTGGTGCTGGTAATTGTGCTCTGCGCAACGAGTAAATGGTGGTTCCCGCTTGTGCTCACAGAGCAATTTTATGGAGCGCACGTCATCTTCAACACCATACTCTTAATCTTACCAACTCGACTTGTCCAGACTACACCTTTGATGATCAGTCTAGATATGGAGCGCACAATGACCATTACCGCCATCGTAGAAAGTCTTATCAATGTATGCGTTAGTCTAGCATTGCTGCCTTCTCTTGGATTGCTCGGAATTGCGGTTGGAACAGTGATAGCTTATTGGTTTGAGCGTATCGTCTACGTAGTCTTGCTTTCGCGAAAACAACACAGCTTAAGCGAATACCTCAATATTAAAGAATGGCTCATTGGTACGGTAATATTATTTGCAGCTTACTTCCTGCAAACAGACTTTAGTGCACTGACAATCTAGGGTCAGTCAAAATGTAATGCTTAAGGTCATACCCCTGTACTAGGCTTTCGCCAAAACTGCTCTTGCGGCAATTTCATACATCAATCTCGCCGCGATAGCCCCTTCATACTCGTGAGGTGCAGGAGCTACTTCTACCAAGTCCAACCCGATTATTGTTCGACCACTCTCGATGACGGCTTTGCAGAGAAATTTAGCCTCTGCAAATGAAAAGCCTCCAGGAACAGGAGTACCCGTATGTGCACACGAAGAAGGATCCAAACCATCTATGTCAAAACTGATCCAGACACGGTCAGGAAGTGAAGCGATAATCGGCTCGATGGTTTTGGCGAAAGCCTCACCACTCAACTTCGCAGTCTGCAACTCATCATCATAGAAAACAGAGATGCGATCGGAGTTGGTGTTCACATAAGACTCTTCTTCAGGACACCAGTCCCTGATGGCTACTTGAGTAAGCTGCTTCAAGTTAGCGACGCGCTCCACTGCATTGTACATTACTGAAGCATGCGAAAAAACGAACCCTTCGTATGCTGCACGTAAGTCCATGTGGGCGTCAATCTGTAGAATTCCAAAATCACCCTGTGTTGCTGCGGCTTCAAAAGCACCGAGCGAAATAGAATGCTCGCCCCCCACAATCACCGGGAAATGACCTCGGTCTATTTCAGCTTTTGTAGCCTCAAATACAGATTGCCTCAACGCTTCACCGTGTTCGTTGATTAGCTTGAGGCAGGCCTGCTGCGCTTCGCTTAATGATTTACCTTTCTCTAGCGTGGTAATGACATCTTTGACATAAGTCCGGATTTGCGAATGTTCTACGAGCCAATCTCCTTGCAAATTGATCCAGCGGTAACCCAATTCCCATGGCTTGTTCAACCCAAGAATAGAAACATCTAACTGTCCGCTCGCAGCGAGGATATTCTCAGGTCCGCCACTAGTTCCTTCACCATAACTGACAGTTGCATCGTAAGGAACGGCCAAAAAAACAATGGCTGGATCATCGACCGTTGGTAAGCCTAGAAAGTTGCCGTTATCAACACCCACACCGTTTGGATTATAGCCTTCGTACCCTTTGCGCATACTAGAAATTTATACGGTGAAAGTAGTCGATAAGAGCCTTTGTACGCTATCGAAGAGAAGCTCAAAATTCTTAATTTTTTGAATCGCCTTTCTGCTATTTTTGAGGAAATTTTCAACTTTCCTCCATGGCAAAAGTCATCATCATTGGCGCAGGTGGCGTCGGCAGAGTCACTACTGTTAAGTGTGCTCAGCACCCTGAGATTTTTAGTGAAATTCTGCTCGCGAGTAGAACCATAAGTAAATGTGATGACATTGCGCAAGACGCCATGAAACGTACTGGGCATAGGCGTATTACAACAGCCGCCATTGATGCAGAGGATGTGCCAGCGCTTACCAAATTGATTCAAAATTTCGGTGCAGTAATGGTAATTCATGTTGCACTTCCTTACCAAGACCTCACCATTATGGAGGCTTGTCTCAACGCGGGGGTACACTATCTCGATACGGCCAATTATGAGCCAAAGGAAGAGGCGAAATTTGAGTATTCACACCAATGGAAACTTCACGATCGTTTTGCAGAAGCGGGACTTCTAGCAGTACTAGGATGTGGTTTTGATCCAGGTGTCACGCAGGTATTTACAGCGCACGCAAACAAGCATCACTTCGATGAGATGCACTACTTAGATATTGTCGATGCGAATGCTGGTGACCACGGTAAAGCGTTTGCTACCAACTTTAACCCTGAGATCAATATTCGCGAAATCACGCAAAAGGGAAAGTATTGGGAGAATGGAAAGTGGGTCGAAACGGAGCCGTTCGAGCACATGAAAGTGATCAACTATCCAGACGTCGGACCAAAGGACAGCTACCTTCTTTTTCATGAGGAACTAGAAAGTCTTGTCAAAAATTTCCCGACGATAAAACGCGCTCGTTTTTGGATGACCTTTGGTCAAGAATACCTTACACACCTTCGTGTCATTGAGAATATCGGTATGGCGAGTATTGAGCCTGTCATGCATAATGGAGTTGAAATTATTCCGCTTGAGTTTCTCAAAACAGTGCTTCCAAATCCAGACAGTCTTGGCGACAACTACACAGGTCAGACGAGCATTGGCTGTCGAATCCGAGGAGTGAAGCACGGTAAAGAACAGACATATTACATCTGGAATAATTGTAGTCATGCAGCTGCCTTTGAAGAGACGGGGGCACAAGGTGTGAGCTATACCACAGGGGTTCCTGCCATGACGGGCGCGATGATGATGTTGACAGGCGAGTGGGCTGGGAAAGGTGTCTTTAATGTGGAGGAGTTCAACCCTGATCCGTTCTTAGAGAAACTTGCCAAGCATGGTCTCCCATGGAATGAGGAGCTTGGCGCAGATATCGAGTTCGAAGCATGAATTATTCAAGCTTAACTCGCGCTGCTTTTGTGTTAGACGAGGCTGCCTTTCGGCAAAACCTCCAGCACATTTCCGAAGTAGCAAAGCAGGCGGACGTCGATATTATTCTAGCGCTCAAAGCCTATAGTTTTTGGCCAACCTTTGATCTTGTAGGAGAGTATCTCGCTGGAGCCACCGCTTCATCCTTAAACGAGGCAAAGCTGGTGTTTGAGCATTTGGGAGTTAAGCCCCATGTATATGTGCCAGCTTATGTGCCAGATGAATTTGATGAGATTTCGAAATTCGCTCATCACCTCACGTTTAATAGCCTTAGCGAACTAGAACGCTATCGTGATCATTGGCAATCCACGAAGCTTAGTGTGGGGCTACGCGTCAATCCAATGTATAGCGATGTCAAAACGGCGCTTTACAATCCAGCTTCTCCAACAGGAAGATTAGGTGTTCCAATAGATGAATTGCCTCATGTACTCCCGACAGGAATACATGGTGTTCACGTACATAGTCTCTGCGAAAGTCCAGCGAAATCAACGGCTACGCTGCTCAAAAAGATTGAAAATGATCTGAGCCATTGGCTTCATCAATTGAAATGGCTTAACCTTGGTGGTGGCCATCTAATGACCAAGGAAGGTTACGAGACGGACGTTCTCGTACAAGCTTTACAAGGTTTTCGCAAGCGCTACCCCCATATTGAGGTCATACTTGAACCAGGAAGCGCTCATGCATGGCAAACTGGGGTCCTTGTAGCTCATGTACTTGACCTTGTAAAAAGTCATGGTCGAACAACAGCCATGCTAGACGTTAGCTTTACATGTCACATGCCTGATACACTTGAGATGCCTTATCAACCAACTGTACGTGGGGCATCGACAGTTGGTCCAGAAACAGCAGGAGCGGCAGTATATCACTTAGGTGGTGTAAGTTGTCTCGCTGGGGACAATGTTGGGGCATATAAATTTGAAACTCCGTTAGAAGTTGGACAGCAGATAATCTTTGAAGACATGCTTCATTATACGGCAGTTAAAACAACGACTTTTAATGGTGTTCAGCATCCAGACTTAGCCATCAAAAGGCGAGACGGATCGATTGAGATTATACGACGTTTTTCTTTTGCAGATTACGAAAGCAGACTAGGATGAAGTGGGCTGAAGTTCGATCTGCTTGCGAAGCGGAATTAAAAAAGGCAGGTATCGAACAACCGGGAAGAGTTGTCTTAGATTGGTTTGATGATGAATTTGGGCTGGCTTCACGAAAAGGAGATGAACAGATTCCTAAAGCCAATTTGGTGACCATCAACGAACAGCTTGAGCGTTTGATCCTTGGCGAACCCTTGGCTTATGTCACGGGCATCAGCCATTTCTATGGTTATGAACTAGAAGTCGGTGAAGGCGTCTTGATTCCACGTCCAGAAACCGAAGAATTGGTGCGTTGGATCCTTGAAGCTTTTCCGAAGCATTCTAAACTTCGCTACGCAGACCTCTGCACAGGTTCAGGATGTATCGCAGCTGCTTTAGGACTTCAGCGACTCACATGGACAGGTGTCGCGGTTGATATTTCTCCGCATGCGATTGCTTTTACAGAAGCCAACATTCGCAAGCACGATCTTGGTGACTTGCTTACAGTGCGTCAAGCAGATGTTCTTTCAGGTGAGGTTTTGCCTAAAGGCGAACAGTTTGACCTATTGGTCAGCAACCCTCCCTACATACCAGATGGTGATTGGGATCGCGTCCAAAAAAGCGTTGCAGATTGGGAGCCCCACATTGCCTTGAAAGTTGAGAATACCGATCCGTTATTGTTTTACAAGGCATTGTGCGTTTCCGCAAAACAGCATCTATGTAAAGGCGGTTGGCTATATGTCGAGTGCAATGATGTCTATGCAAAAGACGTCGCCCATTTACTTCGTGGAGAGGGCTTTTCTGAGGTCGAAATCTTCATGGACATGCAGGGGAAGGAGCGGCATGTACGGGGACGGCGCTAAGCGTCATTTCGGCCGGCGTACTGCCTGAATTGTACAGCGGTAGCGATTCAAAATGGTACGTGCGTAGCGGAGAAATCTCCCCCTCAAACCGTCTGCTTGTTTAGACTCACGGCCGCTTGCGCGTAACAGATTTCTCCGTGCGGCATTCGTTCCTCATGCCTTAGTCGTAATGACGGGTCACTACCCCCCAGACTGTTTCGTCTGAGAATACCCATGCTTGAGCAACCAATCAATCACCTTCGTGCGTTGATCGCCTTGGACGAGAATTTCACCATCCTTGGCGCTACCTCCAACACCACAGGCAGCTTTGAGCTTTTTGCCTAGCGTGGACAAATCTCCATCTGGACCGACAAATCCTGTGACGAGCGTAACGCCTTTCCCTTTCCTCCCTTTCTTATCTAGGGTTACCCGCAGTTTCTGCTGAGGAGGAGGGAGCAATTCGTCTTCTTGAGGCTTACCAAAACGATACTCATATGCATCATTGGTGCTGTAGACAACACCATCTCTTTTGCGGCGACTTTTACTCATTGGTGGTAGGATTGCGTTTCCAATTCTTATTATAGTTGCGCAAGATGTCTAAAACCAAGCAATCGAGCGATTTGCTGTCGGTAGCAATGGCGATTACGCCTGTTTGTGTATACGGATAATAGACCACTGAAGCACTGTGTCGTCGGGTTCGCCCACCGTTAAGGTAGACGTGTTGCCCATTTTTCAGATATAGCTTAAACCAACCCGGAACGACCTTCGTGTTCGGCGTGCTTTTCAAGGATTCCAGTTCCGGAAGTGCATCAAGATCAGCAGTAGACATGCTATCCAGCAGCGCGATAAGGTCATTTGTAGTTGCGATAGCAGCTGTGCTTAGCGCGAATAATTCTGGATGTTGATTTTCTTTTGGAGCCTGAAGTTGAGCTTGTGTAGTAGCCAGTGCAGCTCTCGTGCTGTCTGGAATCCTATCTGAGTAGGCTAGGGGAGGACGAAGTTGTGGGAGTCCTCTCTGCCTAGCCCTAATGGCTTCCGCAGCTAAGGTGTAATTCCAATGCGTATAGTGATACTTTCCTTTGAGTTCCTTTTCAGGCTGTTTAGCGAGCAGATCATCTATAACCAGCAAATGTTTTAAGGCGCTTCCTTGACCACCAGGGGTATAGATAGGCAGATCACTATGGTGCATAAGAAGTTGCCCGAAGGTGATGTTCCTCCGCAGGGAACCATCCTTCGCATACACAGGGATAGCTGTACTGTCAAGTGATAAACCCATTGAATAAAGCTGGGTAAGCATTACTGGAACGACGAATGACGTCGTTAGCCCACCTATTTGAACGGGTGTCTCAACATCTAGTCCTGCATTACTGCCTTCGGGAAAGTGTATGAAGCTTGTGTTGTCGGGAGACCAGAGCGTAATCAGCATGTTAGTCTCAGCAAGTCGACTTCCAGCACACTCGTTGCTGGTTATTTGATTGACGACTTGTGCACCTGACATACCCGTCCTCGTCCTAGCGCAAGACGTCGCTAATAAGCAGAAAACGCCTATGACGATTGAGACCGTCATAGGCGCTATAGAGTAGAAGGACTTGCGGTTACACATGCCTCTAATTTATATATTAATTTTGTTTAATCGAGGATGGTTCGTGAATTAATCCTACAACTAAACTATCATCACCCAAGAAATGCTCTAGGTGATGCGCACGATCTTCGGCTTTGAAGAGCATTCCTTCAATCATCTGCTTCGTCCCAAAGTCATCGTGTTTGAGGCAGAGTTTAACGGTTTTACGCATCTCCTTACAGATCTTCGTCTCGTTTGCCATAGCAAACTTCAGACTGTCACGAATACGCATAACGTCTTCAGACTCTTGATCCACGTAACTCTTCTTTTGGTAAGTGTCTAGTCTAGAGCTAGGGCTGTGACCAAGCAGGGTCATTCGTTCTGCAATCGCATCCATATCGAGGTTCACTTCCTCGTAATGCTCCTGGAGAAAAAGGTGCAAGTCTCTAAATTGTGGTCCTTCCACCAACCAGTGGTATTTGTGGTACTGCATGAACATGACCACATAGCTAGCCAAGTGTCGGTCGAGGTCTGCACTAATTTCGCTACAGGCTTTCTTGGTGAGGCCTACTGGGTTGCCTTCGTAAGCTGATTTTTTCCGAAGAGGTTTCATCTTTTGTATCATTTAAGATTGTGCTTAGAAAAGGTCTTACTGACCAGTATTGTTCAAGGGGGAAATTGAATCACTTCCCGTAAAGAGCCTTGTGCGCAAGTAGAGGTTTGTTCGTTGCGATGATCGATACGCCGGCCTCTACGAGGTCCCTGTAAGTCTGCCCTTTTGTGACTTCGGCGCGTTGATCTAGATCTCCAAAGGTGCCTACAGTAGTCTTTATGCCGAGCGTTTTGGCGACAGCTAGAATTTTTTCATTGGGAAGTCCAACACCCACGAATCCTGAATTCGGATACATGCCTTCTTCTCGAAATGGTGATATGCCGACGCGCTTATATAGCTCGCGACAGCGCTGAGCGAGTTGCTCGACTACCAAGACGTTTGGTGCTTCATGGCTAATTGGACCTACTGTTTCTTGATTGGCCCACTCTATAAAATCATCAATGTCATAGAGTATCAAAGCGACGTCGGTCTGCATATTGAGCTGGGTGACTGCAGCTGAAATTTCTTTTAACGGGACGTCTTGTTTACGGTCAAGCGTAAACATGGCTTTCCCTTTCGCGAGCGTCAACGCTTCATCCAATGAAGGGATGGTAGATTTACTCAACCTGCCTCTTTCGTCGAGGAGTCTCATGGTATCGAGCTCTGCCCAAGTCCGCGCATTAGCAGGTCCTGAATTTCTAGTCAACCGATCTAGTTCATCATCATGAAAGAGGAAGAGCACACCGTCTTTCGATTTAGCAATATCGAGTTCGAGGATGAATGAACCAGACTCGATGAGTTTAGCAATGGCCTCTAGGCTATTTTCGACGTATTCGTCCAATTCAGGCTTGCCCCGGTGTGCGCTGATGAGCGGAATTTCATTTTCAGCTGGTCGCGCCCATAACTCTGCTGCTGGGAAATTCGTGGGTTTATAGTAAACGATTTTCTCCTTACGCGCTTCAGCATCCTTGTCTTTGCTGATCGTATCTGTAGTCGAAGGTAGCCTCTTACCCGAGCTACAGCCGAGCGTCCCTGCCAAAAGGCCGATGGTGATTAGGAGATAGGAGAGCGGCCTTTTCATGACGTCGCCAATATGCAATGAATAATGCAAAAGCCCCAGAATAACAATAGTCATTCTGGGGCCTGGTAATAGACCGATTGGTCTAGATATAGTTTTCGCTTTCGCTAAAACTAGTTGAAGAGGTAACGAATACCGAGACGTGCTTGCCATCTGCTTGCTGCAGAAATATCCAAACCTTCCCTTCCAGAAACTCGGCCGCCTGTGTAAGTATACTCAGGGAGTGTAGGGTCAGCATCGCTGAAACCTACAAAGTTGTAGAGTGGTCGGTTATTGAAATCACCTCCTGGAATGACGTATCGAGTTCCCCAATTGTTATTGAGAAGGTTAGCGAAATTGAAAATATCTACAGATACCTGTAGACGCTGGAATGTATTTCCAACTTGAAAGCCTAGGTTTTGGCGAATCGCCAAATCAAAGAATCCTTGGAATGGCAAGTATGATCCATTCTTGTCAGCTATTTGACCGCGATTTTCGCTGAGGTAACCGTCATCTTCGATAAATGCGTTTAGGTTATCCCACTGCTCTTGAGCACTAAGTGTAACCATTCCATCATCATTGGTGATGTCAACCAAGTTGAGATCAGCAGCAGTTTCTGGGACGTAGACGAGCGAACGATTTCTTGTTACGCTACCACTTTCGTTGCTAAAGTTCTGAGCACTGAAATTTCTCTCTGGTCCAACAACATAGCTATAAGCTGATCCTCGTAAGCCGTCAAAGAAGAGCGAGAACGTTGTCCCAAATGCTTCGTTTCCTCCCCAGTTGGTGGTGTAGTTCAAAGTTCCAACCACACGTTGTCCTAGCGCGAAGTCTGAGCGACCAAATACTGGATTGTTACGCCCAGCAGTATTTAGTTGACCTCTCCACTGTGAAGAGTTTTGAGAACTGGTACCTTCATTAATAGCGTTAGCGTCACCAAATGTGTATGCAAGCGTAGCTACTAAGCCAGTGCAAATTGTCTTTGTAGCACTTGCCGTCAAAGAATAGGTGTAACCTCTGCTTGTATTTGAAACCAAGTACACATCGCCCCCTACTTCTGGAGCGATACGATTTCTAGTAAATACTGGTCGGAAATCATTAGGATTATTCTCAGCCAAGAAGTCTACTGTAGGATCACTATTGATATTGGTAACAACAATGTTGTTTAGCGTTTTGGAGTAGATACCTTCGAACGTAAATTTCCAATCTGATGGAAGAGTGAGGTCGTATCCAAGGTTTCCTCTAAAGACCTGAGGGTACTTAAAGTTATCTGTAAACAAATCTACCTGCCCGCCAAGTGTCGTTCCTGCTGGAGCTCCAAATTGTGCATTTGGATCTGCAATGAAATTTATATCACCTTCAATGTCACGTTCGTCAATTGAAGTAAGTAGTGTACCGTTGTTTGAATAGATTGCACCTGGCCATACAAATGGAATTCTACTCGTAAATACGCCAACACCACCACGAAGACGGGAAGTTCCTCTTTCGTTGAGGTTGTAGTTAAAGCCGATTCTTGGAGAAAAGAGTAATTGACCTGATGGTGGAGTTCCAGTTTCAACTTCGTTTGCGATTGGATAGAATGCCGCCATTTTAGCTAGACTAGAATCAAAACCAGGTAGTACTGGTACATCGCCTGTCAAGATTGGAATGTCCACACGCATACCTGCAGTAACCGTAAGACGATCATCTACACTGATTTCATCTTGGATATAAAAACCAAGTTGTGCAGCATTAAAGTCCGCAGCGGCATCGGTCTGATCGGCCGGGTTTTCGTCAATAAGAGATAGCGTGCGGTCATATTGAGACGCTGGTGCGCCGCTCAAGAAATCATCGAGAGAATCGAAATCGTAGCTACCGAATGCTTGTCGAATGAACACATTTCGAATAGAGTAAAACTCGTTGTGTGTTCCAAGTGTGAAGGTGTGCTTTCCTCTGTACAGTTTAAAGTTATCTGTAAGAGTAAAAGTAGTCTGCTCTAATAAGTTACCAGTACTGAACTCGTCTGTTCCGAAGACAATAGCTCCATCGCCATCATCGATTACTACGCGCGGAAAATCAGGTCCAAGCCCACCACGGTCGTCGTTGACTTTTGTGAAGCCTACAATTAGATTGTTTGAAGCAGAATTCCCAAACGTAGAGTTCAGTTCTACAGCAGAACTGTTGGTTGTACTTGGAAAGAAAACCCCGTTATTAGAGAAGTTTATGGTTCTTACATTACCAGCATTACGTCCAAAGCTTTCAAGCTTATTGTAGTTGTGACGGATCACCATGCGGTGATTTTCGTTAAGGTTCCAATCCAACTTTACAAAGAATCGACTCGCATCTAAGTTATCACTCACCGACCCGAAAGTTCCTGGATCATAACCGAAATTGTCGATCAAGTTGTTACGCAAACCATCGAGTTGTGCCGCGGTTGAATTTCCAATGTATGTATCAAATTCGAACGGATTAGGAGTCTCATCGCGTTGGAATTCAACGTTCGCAAAGAAAAATAGCTTGTTTTCAATTAGCGGTCCACCCAAGCTTGCACCGAAGGTTTGCTGCTTGAAAGGATCGTTTTTCGTGCGCTCAAAATCGGGACCGAGTCTTTCTGCCAATCTACCTGGAGTCTTACCTCCAAGGTTCTCATTCTGATTGAAGTAGTAAGCGGTACCACTGAATGTATTCGTTCCAGACTTAGTCACCGCATTGACGCCTCCACCAGCAAAGCCACCAAGACTTACATCATAAGGTGAGAGTACTACTTGAAACTGATCGATGATATCAATGGAGAAAGGAGCGGCTCCTGTCTGACCACCGTTGGTACCAGAACCTGCTAGTCCGAAGACATCATTGTTTACTGCACCATCAATATAGATGGCATTGAAACGAGAGTTTGTGCCAGCGAAAGAAGTTCCACCATTGATTCCCGTAGACTGCGGAGTAAGTCGTGTGAAATCAGAGATATCACGATTTAGTGTAGGTAGACTCTCTATAGCCTCACTATTAATCTGCGTACTCGTACCAGCGTTTTCACCTGCAGTACCTGCCTGTGCAGTGACTTCTACAGTTACCAAATCGCTAGTGTTGTCGAGCATGACTGCGTCGAAATTCTGGCGTTCTCCAAGACGAAGGATAACACCTGTGAACTCTTGGACACCGTATCCAGTGTAACTCACCGTGACAAGGTATGGGCCACCTACGCGCATGTTAGGGATGTGGTAGTAGCCTTCTAGATCGGTACTTGTGCCATATGCCGTTCCTGAAGGTGTGTGGACAGCGTAAACATTAGCTCCAATTAAGGCTTCACCAATGTCATCTACTATTCGGCCTTCGATGCTGGCTGTAGTCACCCCCTGGCCAAAGACAGAGAATGAGAAAGTCAACATTGTCGCTACGGCGAACAAATTGAGTAAGGTTTTTTTCATCATGTAAGAGTTGTGGTTAAAGACGATTAGGTCGCAAACGTACCATTGGATTATTAAGGTAACATTAAGACTTTCACCACTTCACTTAACAATGGATGCTCCTGTTGATAAAGTTAAAATCTCACGCAAACAATTACTTTAGAATAGTTTGTAAAGCCGCGGTTCTTATGGAGTTTAGGCAATTTTTCAGAAGCTTTCGCCAAAACATATTACAGAAAGCCTGTTAGCAACTTTCTCTGGACAACTTTTAGGATTTTTGGACCCACTACTTTGCTATTTTCGCAAGCGTCTCGTAAAAATATCCTATGAAAAAATCTACACTTACGCTATTCTGGATACTTGTGGCGATCACCTTATCCCCTGCTCAATTGGTGATCTCAGAAATTATGTACAATCCACCTGAGAGCGGAGCTGATTCCTTGGAGTTTATTGAAATCCATAATCCAACTGCCACAGCAATCAATGTGGAGGATTACGTTCTCGCATTTAGTATCGCCACCGACACGCTATCTGGTACTATTGATGCTGGCGGTTTCTATGTGTCCGCTGTAAGGGCAAGTGCTTTTGAAACGGCGTATGGCGTACCACCGAATAGCGTATGGAGCTCTTCTAGATTGAATAACAATGGCACAACCATCACCCTCAATGATGCTTCAGGAGCCAATATTGCGAGTATCAGCTATGACAATTCCGCTCCTTGGCCTCGAACACCCAATGGCGATGGTCCAAGCCTCGAAATCTGTAATCTCACCCTCCCTGACGACGGTAATAGCTGGCAGGCCTCAATGACTAGTACTGGCTTTATGGTGAATGGAACTGAGGTGCTGGCCTCTCCTTTTGCCTTACCAATGTGTGCCGCTGGTCCTAGCCCACCGACCTTTCCAATTCGAACGATCGGTGAGATGCTCAATATCAATTCGACTGGTGGATTGGATTCAATTGGTGCCACAGCAACCTTAATTGGGACCGTAAACTCCATAGATTTTGATGGTGGACAGGGGATCGAGTTCTACATGCAAGACGGCACTGATGGTATTCGAATCGTAAATCCACAAGATATTTTCCGAACAGCTCTAGGTGATGTAGTTTCTGTGCGTGGAACTTTAGAGCAGCGCGATGGCTCAGCACAGTTTAGCGCAGACAGCGTCCGTCTGATGTCAACGACCACGCAAGTAGTTCCGCAGGTTGTGACCGATATCACTGAGGGTATTCAAGGGACGCTGGTAGTGCTTGAAAATTTCACCCTAGTCGATCCAAGTGAGTGGCAAACCTCAGGATCTTTTGATGTCGAAGTAAGCAATGGAACGGTAACAACCACGCTGCACATTGACGAGGACACTGATTTTGAAGGAATGAATGAACCTACTGGAACATTTGACATCACAGGTATTGCCAATCAAGTTGATCCAAGTTCGCCCTTTGATGAAGGGTACCAGATTTTACCACGCTTCACTACTGATATTTCTCCATATGTGCCTGGAAGTGGTCCTTCATTCCCATTGCGTGAAATCGACGAGATCAATAACGTTGATCCAGTGACTGGAATATCAGATAGCCTCGGCAAATTGGTCACAGTTGAAGGGGTCGTTCTAGGTTTCAACCTTAGAAGTCCAGGTATTCAATTCACCATCGTTGACCCAGACGGCAATGGAATCGGTGTTTTCAACTTCCTCGATAACCTAGGTTATACCGTGGTCCAAGGAGATAGGATCACAGTGCGCGGTCAAGTCGATCAGTTCAATGGATTGACGCAGATTGTTGCTGATGAAATCCTGTTTGTGAACGCCGATAACAGTATTCCAAGCGCAGTGAGCGTTTACGAGCTTGATGAATTTTCAGAAAGCAGATTGGTTATATTATTTGGTCTAGTCATTGTAGATCCGAATGAGTGGTTAGCAGACCCGACGGTTTCTTATAATGTTCGATTTGTAAATTCCGATCTAGATACGGTTGTCATCCGGATTTCTAGTGGGAGTAGCATTGGAAATATGCCCGCGCCACAGGTCGGAGAATCTAATGCTTTCAGAGGGATAGGAGGTCAGTTTGATAGAGATGCTCCGTTTTTAGGTGACTATCAGCTCTTCCCGAGAGATTCCACCGATGTTGGATTCGTATCATCAAATACTACCGAAATCAAGCCGAGCGAATTATTTACAGTTTTGCCGCAAGGTGGAGGCTGGCAACTATACATAAAACAAGCTCTTGAACTTCTTGAATTGCGAGATGTCTCAGGTCGAATTGTGAGCCGCTTGACGGATGTGCAAGCGGGAACTGTTTTCTTCAACAAGCCGACAGCATCGGCTTATATTTTAACGGCCACCACAACTGACAACAAGCGCGGATCACTTGTGTTAACTCGTTAAACTTTGATTTACAACTTACGTCAAAACAGTCCCCTGCACCCTTTCTCAAGTAGAGGCGTTTAATGTTTTAGCGAAAGCGATAAGGTCCTCAAAACGTTGGACGAAACACTGTAAATGAAGAATTCTTCTCCTCGAATTGGCATAACTCTCAGTGGTGGAGGTGCACGTGGGATCGCCCATATCGGTGTGCTCAAAGCGCTTTTAGAAGTTGGGATACGTCCAACGATTGTGTCTGGAACTTCATCGGGGGCAATTGTAGGTACGCTTTACGCCTATGGGGCCTCAATAGAGGAGATCAGTGCATTTGCCCGTGTTGGCAGTAACCTCCGATTACTCAGAATTGGGAATCCGCTCAAGGGCTTTATCAAGCTTACGATGCTGCGTGAAAGACTCGACCCCGTGATTCCTGAGGATTGCTTTGAATGCTTAAAGTATCCATTGTACATCACCGCAACCGACCTGCAAAGAGGTAAGCTTGCAATCTTTTCAGAAGGAGAATTGATAGCGCCTGTGATGGCAAGTTGCGCCATTCCGCTTGTATTCAATCCTGTGAAAATCGATGGATTTCAATACGTCGACGGTGGACTTTACATGAACCTGCCTTCACAGCCTATTCGAGAGAAATGTGACATTCTGATCGGTAGCGACGTGATGCCACTTGTTCAGCAAGAAGTGGATCCACTTAAGTCGATGCTTTCCATTGGAAATCGGGTATTTGATCTTGCTGTCAGCAATAATTCTGAGGAATCTCGAAGACTTTGCGACCACCTCATCGACCCTAAGGATATCGATACCTATCACGTCTATAATTTTACGCGTGCTGACGAACTGATTGAAGTTGGTTATCGCGCAGCGATGGAAGACATGGATCATCTTCACCGCTTAATCGAACAGTACAAACATGGAGAGGCCATGCATGGTATGATGTAAACTCGAACTAGAATACCTCTACACGCCAGTCTTTACCATAATAGACGCGGATATCTTCTTGTAAAGTTGTAGCGAGTGCCAGACCAACGTAGTTGTTGTGTACTGGGAATGACTTGTGCGTTCTATCGATGAGTACTGCTATTTCTAGACTTGCGGGGACGACTTCAAGGATTGGTTTGCTTGCGTAGAAGGCCGTTCGGCCAGTATTGGCAACATCGTCCACGATGATGACGTGTTGGCCATCCAATTCTTTAGGATCGCCTTCAAATTCAATTCCGCCATGTAGCGGATTAGCAGGTGAAAGCTTCACTCTGCGAATAACGACGTCAAGTTTGTAGCCTTCCTTGTCAATCGCTGCTTTGAGTAACTCCGCAGTAGCAAACCCGTTATTATTGATTCCAACGAGGAACAGACGTTTGTGATCGACATGCTGTTCAAGCACTTCCATCGCTAATCGTGAGATTTTTAGTTCGATTCCAGCCTTTTCAAGGATGCGCATAGTCGTACAGAAATTGAAGCCCGAAAGTACGTTTGTCTTTTAGACAGGCTACAAGACATGGTTGGGTGTGGATAACATTTTGTTTGTAAAGGCTCTAAACAGTACTTGAGATATAAGATTTCATTGCTTTCGATTCATAGGAAGTTGTTACTTAGCGACACTAGGTAAAGACTCTCAACATGCTTCAACCGCTTATCTTTTTTCTCATTTGTGCAGTCGGCTTCGGCTATGCTGGATATAAATTCAGCAAGTTGCGTCGCAACGTCCTGCTCGGAAAGGACGAAGTCATTGAGAAGAATCCTGGCCAGCGATTCAAAAACATGATGCTGGTGGCCTTTGGCCAAAAAAAAATGTTTAAGCGCTGGATTCCAGCGGTGCTGCACGGTTTCATTTACGTCGCCTTTCTCTTTACGCAGATTGAGTTGATCGAAATAATTATTGATGGCTTTACTAATGGGCACCGCACATTTGCTCCACTCATAGGAGGTCTCTATACCTTGATACTGAACACAATCGAAATTCTTTCAGTACTTGCCTTGATTGCGACAATCATCTTTCTGTGGCGACGAAATATGCTCTCGATCCCAAGGTTCAATAAGCCAGAGATGGAAGGATGGCCGCATAAGGATGCGAACATCATTCTCTACCTCGAGATTCTCTTGGTGATGGCTATTCTGACCATGAATGGTACAGATGCTGTGCTTCAAGGAATAGATCCAGCGCATTATCCAGATACAGGGACTTTAGCGGTGAGTAGCTGGCTAGGGCCACTAGTTTTTGGGGGATTATCGGAGTCGGTGCTTGCGACGCTCGAAAGAGCAGGGTGGTGGCTGCACTTCTTAGTCGTTATCGCCTTCCTTAACTACTTGCCGATCTCTAAGCACCTGCACATCATTTTTGCATTCCCGATGACCTATTTCGCTCGACTTACGCCAAAGTCGGAAATGGAAAACATGCCTGAAATTCAGAAGGAAGTCCAGTCCATGATGGACCCTGAAGCAGCTTTCGATGAAGCGGACATGTCTGCCGAACTACCTGAGTTTGGAGCCCAAGACATCACAGAGCTTTCTTGGATCGATGTACTAGGAGGGTATGCATGTACGCAGTGTGGTCGATGTACAGCTGTCTGCCCAGCCAACCTGACGGGCAAAAAGTTGAGTCCGCGCAAAATCATGATGGACATCCGAACACGCGCGGAGGAAATCGGGACCAAGTTGGATTCTGGAGATAAGCAATACATCGCCGAAGACAAAAGAGAAAGTGCCAAAGCGTTAACGAAGGAGAACTTCGATGACGGCAAAAGTTTGTTCGATCTTATTTCCAAAGAAGAAATCCATGCCTGCACGACTTGTCAAGCGTGTGTTGAGGCATGTCCAATTAACATTAATCCACTCGAACCGATTCTCAAGCTTCGTCGTCACGAAATTTTGACGGAGAGTGCAGGTCCGACAGATTGGCTTCCAATGTTCACTGCAATTGAAAATGGTGGTGCCGTTTGGGCAATGTCTGATGCGAGAGATAAATGGACGGAAGATGTTTAACTATTAATTGTTAGTTGCTAATTGTCAATTGATAATGCCGAAACGTTTAGCTCGCCTCCGGCTCATTTTAAAATCCTAAATCCCAAGTTCGAAATCCGAAATCCGAAATCCGAAACAAGATTCCTACTAGAATCCCAAATCTCAGATCCCACTTCTCACTTCCCGTCACCCACACCTCACGCCCCAATAACAACTTATGAGTCTTAATATCCCCCGCATGGCAGACCTAGCAATGGAAGGTCGCGTACCTGATGTTCTCTTTTGGGTGGGATGTGCTGGTAGCTATGATGCACGTGCGCAAAAAGTTACGATTGCATTTTGTAAAATCCTCAATGAGGTAGGTATTGACTTCGCTATCCTCGGTAACGATGAAGCCTGTACCGGTGATCCTGCGCGTAGAGCTGGTAACGAGTTCGTTTTTCAGATGATGGCCGCGCAAAACGTGGAGGTACTCAATGGGTACCAGATCAAGAAAATCGTTGCCACCTGTCCGCATTGCTTTAACGTGCTCAAGAATGAGTATCCAGCACTGGGCGGAAAGTATGAGGTGATTCACCACTCGGTATTCTTACAACAGCTAATTGACAGCGGTAAGTTGAAGGTTGAAGGAGAGAGCCCACGTGGAGATAAAGCTGCTTCAATCACTTACCATGACTCTTGTTACATCGGTCGTGGAAATGGGATATATGAAGCTCCAAGAGAAGTACTAAATACCCTCAAGGCTGATATTCGGGAGATGAACCGCATTAAATCCAATGGTCTCTGTTGTGGAGCTGGGGGTGCGCAAATGTTCAAAGAGGATGAGCCAGGTGATAAGCGAATCAACATCGAACGATCTGAAGAAGCTTTGGCAACGGGTGCAAACACTATCGCTGTGAACTGTCCTTTCTGCCTAACGATGATGAGTGACGGTGTCAAGGCCGCCGAAAAGCAAGAAGAGGTTATGGTCTATGACCTTGCAGAACTGATCGTGCAAGCAAATCGTTGGTAGTCTGTGACATACACTGAATTACCAGATACCTCTCGCGTTTGGGTTTATACCGCGAGTCGTCAATTGAGCGAAGCGGAACAAGCCGACATCCAACGTCAGTTGAATCATTTTGTGAAGGAATGGACAGCCCACCGTCAAGCATTAGAAGCAGTCGGAGAAATTCGGAATGGAAGGTTTCTCATTCTCGCCGTTGATGAATCACAAGCAGGAGCTAGTGGCTGCAGCATCGACGCATCAGTGCGTTTTCTACAAGATTTGGGCAACAGCCACCAAGTAGATTTCTTTGATCGCCTCACCTTCTTCGCCGATAATGGAGAAGGATTTTTACCCTACGCACAAACGGAGTTTACCGCTGCTTATCAGCGAGGCGAACTTACCGATGAGTCACCTGTGGTTGACCCTCTCGTCAATACGAAGGCTCAGTTGGATGCCGCCTTTGTGAAGCCGTTGAAGGATAGTTGGCATAAGCGTTTTGTTTAGTTCAGGGTTCAGCACCAGATGTTCGCTTGGGCTCATATGTGGAGGTTCAGGGTTCGGCACCATATGTTCGCTTGGGCTCACATGTGGAGGTTCAAGGTTCGGCACCATATGTTCGCTTGCGCTCACATCTGGTGGTTCGGGGTTCAAACTAGACATCCTCCCTACTGGTTTGAACCTCGAACCAACTCATCGCAAAAGCGAAGCTTTAAGATGGGGTGCTGAACTTTGAACTAATCTAGTTTCGAGCTCAGCTCAAAACTAGATTTCTGAAACCCGTACCTACTAGCTAACTCCTTTTTCGTCGAGTCCCTCAGTCCCTTTGTATAAGTATCCAAGCATAGACGAAAATTCCCCTTCATCTTAGAAGCATGATAGGGAAAGTCAAAGATTTTTTCGGAATTGAAGGCGTTCGTCTTGAGCTGTTTGTACCCGATGATTTCAAATTGTCTAGCGGAAAAATCAGTGGGACGCTTAAGCTTTCAAGCCTTCGTGCCCAAACGGTCAAGGCTCTTTCTATCGAGCTTCGCGAGCGATACATAAGGGGACGTGGTGAGAGCAAATTGATTGATACCTATATCCTCGGCTATCTCCGTGAATCAACAGATATTAAGGTTGCTGCTAACGAAGAGGTGTTTTTGCCGTTTGAGTTATGTTTTGCCGAAAGGCACACTGCCATCGATAACTTCAGCAAGCGTAGTCCACTTTTAAAACCTTTTGGAAAACTTGCAAGATTCAGCGCAGCAGCAAGTAGCACTTACACACTTGTAGGCTCTGCACTTGTAAAGGGAGTTAAGCTCTCTCCTGAGGTGAAATTGGTGCTCGACTAGTTTGTCGAAGAGAGTAGTGCTTGGGCGTCATCTGCCAAGTCGTGATTTGGATAGGCAGCAATCATGGTCTCAATCGCCTCTCGGGCTTCGTCTTTTTTATCATAGACTTCTAGGAGAACCACTGCCTTCAACATGAGCGCATCTCCTGCACGTTGGTTGGTTGGAAATCGACGAATGATTTCATCATAGTGCCTGATTGCAAAAGGATAATTTTTGGACTGTTCCAGAACACGACCTGCGGCAAGATGGTCTTTAATAATTAACTCTGGCGCGAGCTGAATTGCGGTGTAGGCCCATGAGGCTTTTCCGTAACGATTTGCCGCCTCACGGTCAAACCCCGTACTTGGGTAAACGGCTTGTTGAAGTTGTGTTTGCGCATCTGCTAGCGACACTTCAGGATAAGCCTCGGGAATTTTATTCAGGCTTTTGTTCCCTTTGTAGAGGTTTCTCAAGGTCGCAAAAATTAATTCTGCTGTTTTCGGTTCCTGTCGTTTTTGTATCGCGATCTCTGCAAGAAAGAGACTTGCATCCAGGCGCGAGGTGGCTTCTGGCAAATTCGATAAACCGAGACGTAAACGTTCGTATG
This sequence comes from uncultured Saprospiraceae bacterium, assembly GCA_937923485.1. GTDB lineage: Bacteria > Bacteroidota > Bacteroidia > Chitinophagales > Saprospiraceae > CALDTK01. The sequence goes on along the minus strand of CALDUE010000002.1, from coordinate 8,724 downwards.
CCTCGTCATGCTTATTGGCAACATAAAGTGCTTCGGCAATATATCTCACCCGATCAAGGCGCTTGGTTTGGCTGAGGGCAGTGTCTTGGGCCTGGGCTTCATACACCTTGACAAGTTCCATGCGACTCTCGGGAGTTGGGTTCACACCGTTGCGCGCCTCTTGAAGTTCAACCTGTTCTTGAAGCTGCTCGCTTGGCGACAACTCGGGTTCTGCTTGTTTGCAGCTTTCGCTAAAACACAACATAAATCCACAGAAGATTAGAATTTGAATACGCATGGTGAGAGCTTAGGACCGCCCAAAGTTCGGCTTTTGTGCGATGTCGCGCTGAACTCCATTAATTGAGGAGAACTGAGGTACTTAAAGGTAAACCAATCGCTTAAATTCCATGTTTGCAAAGCATGCCTAAACCCCTATCAATCTTTTGGTTCAGAAGAGACTTGCGACTCAACGACAATGCTGGACTTTACGCGGCGTTGAAAGCTGGATTGCCCGTATTGCCGCTCTTTATTTTTGATCGGGAAATCCTCGATAAATTAGAAGACAAAGACGATGCGCGGGTTACTTTTTTGCAGTCTCGCGTGAGTGCATTGCAGCAGGAACTCAAAAAACTAGGGGTCCCAATGGAGGTTCGCTATGGCAAGCCAATTGAAATTTGGAAAAAGTTGCTCAAGGAGTATACGATTGAACATGTTTTTTGCAACCGCGATTATGAGCCGTACGCAAAGACAAGAGATGCTAAAGTTGAAAAACTGGTGAATAAAGACGGTGGGAGTTTCCACACGCGCAAAGACCATGTGATTTTTGAAGTAGATGAAGTAGAGAAGAAAGCAGGAGGCACGTATACGGTTTTCACACCGTATAGCCGCACTTGGCGGGCTAGGGTAGAATCCAACATGTCGGTCGATCAGAATGGGAACAAGGTTAGTTATTACTTTAAAGCTTATCCAACCGAAGAGTATTTTTCAGCTTTCGCCAAAACCAGTAAAACGCTCAAAGGAACGCCGACTCCTAGTCTAAAGGACATGGGTTTTGACGAAAGTAGTATTGAACTGCCTACACCAGAAGCTGATGATGCAGTTATAAAGCAATACGATAAACAGCGTGATTATCCCGCAAAGGAAGGGACTTCGCGACTCGGTATGCACTTTCGACATGGAACAATTTCGATTCGTCAATGGGCAAGGCGAGCAGATAAACTCAACCAGACGTTTTTGAACGAATTGATTTGGAGAGACTTCTATTCTCAAGTTTTGCAGGCTTATCCACGGGTAGTCGAGCAGAGTTTCCGTCCAGAGTATGACGAGATTCCTTGGGTAAACGACGAAGCCCTCTTCAAAAAGTGGTGCGAAGGAAAAACGGGTTATCCCTTGGTAGACGCAGGAATGCGTGAACTCAATGCGACGGGTTTCATGCACAACCGCGTTCGCATGGTAGTTGCTTCGTTTTTGACCAAGCACCTCCTTACAGATTGGCGTTGGGGAGAGAACTATTTCGCGAGGAAATTACTTGACTTCGACCTTGCAAGTAACAATGGTGGATGGCAATGGGCTGCAGGCACAGGGACAGATGCAGCGCCGTATTTCCGTGTATTCAATCCTGAATCACAACTCAAGAAATTCGATAAGCAGCTCAACTATGTAAAGGAATGGGTGCCAGAATATGGTACTGACCAATATCCCGATCCTATTGTCGAGCATAAATGGGCTAGGCAACGCGCACTAGATACCTATAAAGCTGGTCTCGCAGAAGCGAGGGGATAGAAATGTCCGGCCTCAGTTGTTGGCTAGTGCTTCCGAATCTTCTTTGAGCTTGATCTTCGAAAAGAAGATAGAGCTGTTTGGATTGGTCACATCCAACAAATCGAAGGACTCAATTTCATCCAAAAATGGGCGAAAAGTGAGGTGATGTGTCTCAATGTCCGTGTGTGGGTCAATGTTGCAATCGAGCAGCACCATGTTGTATGCGATCCCAGTCTGTGGATCCTTGATTACGGTGTTTTGTGAAAGCGCTACATAAGATGCCGTTCCTCGCTTTTGTGTAATCGTAATCACTGTTGCATCTTGATCAAGACGATCAACATGAAGGCTTGCGCTAGTATTGTTTGAAGTTTCGAAGGTGGTTTGAGCAGTCAGGTTATGCAATGCAAAGGCAGAGCATACTAATAGCGCAACCACCGCTTTGGCGTTGGTCAGTTTTCTCATCTAACTACTTTATTGCCAATAGCCTGCCAGTGTCAATACATGAAAAACGTTGTTATATGAACGGCTAAAAGGTGGAGAATTTGAGCCAGCTTTAAGGCTCTATTTTGTATCTTGTGCCCTGCTGATTTACCCCTATGCCTCCAAGTCAAAGAATTGTCCCGATTACGATCGAGGAAGAAATGAAGTCCGCCTACATCGATTACGCGATGTCGGTCATTGTTTCACGCGCCTTACCAGACGTTCGAGACGGACTCAAGCCTGTCCACCGCCGTGTTTTATACGGCATGAACGGTCTCGGTCTTACCTACAGTAAGTCCCACAAGAAGTCTGCGCGTATCGTAGGTGAAGTGCTCGGAAAGTATCACCCGCACGGTGACACCTCTGTGTACGATGCCATGGTACGTATGGCCCAAGATTGGAGTCTTCGCTATCCTTTAGTGGATGGGCAAGGAAACTTCGGTTCGATGGATGGTGATTCTCCGGCAGCGATGCGTTATACGGAGGCCAAAATGGCGAAGATCACCGACCTCATTCTCAATGATATTGACAAAGAGACCGTTGACTTTTCGCTCAACTTTGACGATACGCTCAAAGAGCCGACGGTCTTGCCGACTAAGCTTCCTAACCTCCTCATCAACGGAGCGACAGGAATTGCCGTAGGTATGGCGACCAACATGATGCCGCACAACCTCACAGAGGTTGTCAATGGTATCATCGCTACGATCGAGAATCCTGATATCGATCTTGATGGATTGATGGAGCATGTAACTGCTCCAGACTTCCCGACGGGTGGTACAATCTACGGAATGACGGGCGTGCGTGAGGCATTCGAGACAGGCCGCGGTAGGGTAGTCGTTCGTGCAAAAGCGATCATAGAGGAGAAGAATGGTCGCGAGGTAATTATCGTCAATGAAATTCCTTTCCAAGTCAACAAGGCGAACTTGATCATCAAGATCGCAGACTTGGTTAATGACGGAAAGATTGAAGGCGTCAGTGCTCTTCGCGATGAGTCAGATCGTAAGGGTTTACGAATCGTTATTGAATGTAAGCGCGATGCGATGGCATCCGTAGTACTTGCTAAACTCTTCAAGTACACTCCTCTTCAAACGAGCTACGGTGTCAATAATGTTTGCCTAGTCAATGGCCGTCCACGGACGCTCAACTTGAAGCAAATCATTGAGGAATTCATCAAGTTCCGTATTGAGGTAGTCGTTCGCCGTACACAGTACGAATTACGCAAAGCTCAAGAGCGTGCGCATATTCTAGAAGGATTGCTCATCGCCTTGGATCACTTAGATGAGGTGATTAAGTTGATTCGTGCATCAAAGGATGTTGAATCAGCTCGCAACGGCTTGATGTCTACCTTCGAATTGTCTGAAATTCAGGCAAGGGCGATTTTGGACATGCGTCTCCAAAAGCTCACTGGTCTTGAGCGCGACAAGGTTCGTGCGGAGTACGATGAGTTGATGAAGAAGATCGCTTATTACGAGTCGATCCTCGCAAGTGAAGACAAGCAAAAAGAAATCGTTACCGAAGAGCTTATTGAAGTAAAAGAAGCCTTTGGAGATGAGCGTCGCACCGACATCAGCTTTGCTGACGGTGAGATTAACATGGAAGACCTCATCGCGAATGAGGAGGTAGTAATCACGATCAGTAACCTCGGTTACATCAAGCGGACGATTTCTACTGAGTTTAGAGCGCAAAGTCGCGGAGGACGCGGTTCACGTGGTTCGAAGACGCGGGATACAGACTTCGTCGAGCACATGTTCGTAGCGCATACGCACAATTACCTCTTGCTCTTCACGGAACAAGGACGTTGTTTCTGGTTGAGAGGATTTGATATCCCTGAAGCGAGTAAGGCAAGCGCCGGACGTGTCATTCAGAACATTTTAGCGATTCCGAAAGAAGATAAGGTGAAAGCGTACATCATTGTGCCTGACCTTACTGATGAAGCATTCTTGGATAGCCGATTCATTCTCTTCGCAACACGTCAAGGTGTAGTGAAAAAGACAAGTCTACGTGCTTACTCTAGAGTACGTCAGGCAGGTATCCGCGCAATTAACATCAACGAAGGTGACATGCTTCTTGAAGCTAAGCTCACTCGTGGAGATTCGCAGGTGGTGCTAGCAACCAAGTCAGGCTATGCCATTCGATTCGAAGAGACGCGCGTACGTTCTATGGGACGTACATCGACAGGTGTTCGTGGCGTGTCCTTACAAGGAGACGAAGACCAAGTAGTAGGCATGATCGTGTTGCATGAGGATGCGCTACTTGCTGCCGATGCTCCTGAAGTTGAAGCTGTTGTTGTTGAAGGTGACGAATCAGAAGCGGCAATTCTCGGTAAGTCTATTCTTGTGATTAGCGAGAATGGAATGGGTAAGCGTTCTGATCCTGACGAATACAGAATAACCAACCGTGGTGGTAAGGGCGTTCGCACCATGCAGATCACCGATAAGACAGGTGCTCTAGTAAGTGTGAAGGCCGTTACTGAAGCTGATGACCTAATGGTCACCACGAAAGAAGGAATCGTTATCCGTCTCCCAGTAGAACAGATGCGAGTCATGGGTAGAGCTACCCAAGGCGTTCGCGTCATTAAGCTTCAAAAGAAGGATGCCATTGCAGATGTTGCGGTAGTTCCTCATAATGAAGAAGATGAATCTGAAGAGGAGTAGTCCTTTTCACTAACTCTAAAATCGGTTAATACCCCGTTAATCAAGGTGCTTCAGGTACCTTTTCTCCGAGACAAGATGTTCTCGTATCAACTAACGTACACTCACGACCTATGAGAAAGTTCTCACTTTTAGTTCTAGCACTCACGTTTATCAGTGGAATAGCGCTAGCACAAGACCCTGCCAAACTCATTAAATCAGGCACAAAATCGCTTGCTGAATACAGAACGGATCCAACAAATACGGATGCGCTTATGTCTGCTCGAAAGATAGCAATGGAAGCTACCTCTGCTGCGCCAGATATCTCAGGTACTTGGTTGCTTATGGGAAATGCACAGGCGGCTGAAATTTCTCAGCTGGCGAGTTCAGTTCTTGATAAAAACACAGCATACCAAGCTGCGCTCCTAACGGATCCGTCGGCTCCCAAGCCGGATTACTCGTCACTTGTTGTCCCTGTAGAAGCATCGCAAAAGGCTATCGAGGCTTACAATCAAGCGTACACAAAAGCTTTGAAGAAGAAAGGTAAAGCGAGTTCTGAAAAAGGCCTTCGTCAAGTCGCTTCAGATATGAGCATTATTGGCAACGCTATGTTAGGTAGTGATCGCTACGCAGATGCGTATACTCCACTAAACGACATGATCAAGATTAATGACATCTTGGTCGCAAATGACCTTACGTCACTTTTTGACACTCCTGAAAAGTTGGAGCAGCAAAAGTATCTCACGGCTGTCGTAGCTCGAAGCGCAGGTGACACGGAGAACGCTATGAAGCTCCACAAAGAACTATATGATGCAGGCACGCAAGAGCCAGCAATCTATGGTGGATACGCAAGTATGCTTCTGGAAGCAGGAGATGAAGAAGCAGGTGTTGCGGCACTCAACAAGGGACGTGAAATGTTCCCTGACAATAAGGAGATTCTCTTCGCAGAGATCAATTACTACATTGGTAAAGGTGATTATCAAACACTCGAAACAAAGCTGCAAGAAGCGATTGCACAAGAGCCTGATAACATTGGACTTTACAACGCTCTGGGTAATGTCTACATGAACCTATCTCAGGAAGCTACAGACCCAGCGAAGGCTTCTTCTTACGAGGATAAATCAATAGGTTATTACAATGAAGTACTTTCTCGTGACAAAGCGAACTTAGACGCTACTTACTCTATTGGTTCGATGTACTTCAACACTGCTGTAAAGAAGTCAGTTGAGATCAATGAATTGGGTACTTCAAAAGCAGAACAAGCTAAGTATGATGCGCTGAATGCGGAGATTAACGTACTTTTTGATAAAGCACTTCCATATTTTGAACAAGCTATTCAGCTTGATGCGAATGATAGAAACACACTCATTGCACTCAAGGAAATCTACGCTCGTAAGAATGACTATGCGAAAAGCAAGGAGTACGGAGCGCGTCTAGACGCACTCAAGTAAAGATTGCTCAGAAAGGTAGAATAGTTTCTTCCTTAAAGCCGCCATTTCTGAAAAGGGATGGCGGTTTTTTTTATGGACTCTTCATATAAGTATAGCTCTCGCATGGTGATCTAATGGCTACCAGTATATTCAAGCCGTGAAATTCTATCAAGGATTTATCGATACGATTGAGAAACTTGGCGCCGGCTTACTGTTGGTCGTTGCCCTCATTTTTGCAGTAGATGTAATCGGTCGCTATTTGTTTGGCCTAACAGCCTCATGGATTGTTGAGCTAGAGTGGTATTTAGTTTCCATTGCTGTACTCCTTTCATTTGCTCCAACCCTTAAGCGTGATGGACATGTTCGTGTAGATGTATTACGTGAGCGATTAAGTCCGACGGTAAAGACATGGATAGATCGTTTTGGACACGTCATGTTGTTGCTTCCGTGGTGCGCTTTTGTCATTTATGCTTCAAGCCGCTATGCGTACAACAGCTTCTTGATAGGGGAGGGGAGTCCTGATCCTGGAGGCTTGCCTTTACGCTGGTTGATAAAGTCTTTTCTGCCAATTGGATTTCTCTTACTAGGGATAGAATGCGTACGACAATTATTGATCAAAAAGACCAAGAGATAATGGGAACGTTAGCGCTTCTGGTGTTTTTGGTAATCGTCTTTGCAATACTTTCGGGTTATCCCGTGGCTATCTCACTCGGTGGTGTTTCCCTAGTGGCTGGGTATATATTGCTCGGTCCAGCGTTTATGCAATTTCTACCAAGTAGAATTGTAGGTGTTTTAAGTAATTATGTTCTTCTCGCCGTCCCGATGTTCATCGTCATGGGCTTAGCATTACAACGCAGTGGCTTAGCAGAATCACTGATGAAAGGTTTAGCGAAAACGATGGGTGGACTGAGAGGCGGTCTGGCTATCGCTGTATTACTTGTAGGAGCTTTACTGGCAGCAAGCACAGGCATTGTTGGTGCATCTGTGGTTACTCTAGGTTTGATAGCATTTCCGGTTATGCAAGCACAGGGATATGATGCTCGTATATCGACCGGAATTATCGCGAGTGCAGGATCACTGGGTCAAATTATCCCTCCGAGTATTGTGTTGGTTTTGCTTGGAAGTGTGATGCAGGTTAGTGTGGGAGGTCTGTTTTCTGCTGCTATCTGGCCAAGTGTTTTAATTGTCGGTTTATATGGAGTGTATATTTTCTTTTACGCTTTCGCAAAACCTGAACTAATGCCCGCTGGAGCTACAGCACAACTTGAACTTGAATTAGAAGTGAGTGGTAAGGATGATAAAACACCGCCCTTATGGCTTGGCATTGGCGGTCCGCTACTATTGATTATTGGCGTGCTTGGTAGTATTTTATTGGGTGCTGCTAGCCCTACAGAAGCGTCTGGACTTGGCGCGGTAGTTTCTTTAGGACTGTTCGCGGCATCTGGCAGATGGTCTTGGAATACCGTCTTAGAGATCGGTAGAGAGTCTCTCCGATTGACGTCGATGATCTTTTTGATTCTACTGGGTGCGACGACTTTCGCTTTAGTATTTCGAGGTTTGGAAGGTGATCATCTACTCGTTAGTTGGGTTACAGAATCTGGTTTATCTGCGAGTACCTTTGTTTTAATCCTACTTCTTGTAGTATTTATCGCTGGCTTTTTTATCGACTTTATTGAGATCATCTTTATTGTTGTACCAGTTGTCTTACCCTTGGTACATGCCTATGGTATTGATCCTATGTGGTTGGCGGTTTTGTTGGGTATCAATTTGCAGACTAGTTTCTTGACGCCGCCTTTTGGATTCAGCCTATTCTATTTGCGGGGAGTTGTACCTGAAACCGTCCCAACGAGTGATATATATCGAGGGGTTATTCCGTTTGTTTTAATTCAAGTGGTCGTGCTAGGCATCGTATTTTACTGGGGATCGGCGAGTTAGGTTTGGAGTTTAGTCCAATAGGCTTGCTCGCTGTAGGTTGTCCACGCTTTATAGGTTTTGGCGAAAGCTGAATAACTATCATATGCCTTTCGGCAAAACGCGTCCTGATTTGCTACCTCTTCAATAACTTCTTTGGCAATCGGACGGAGTGAATTTATAAGCGCTTGTGGAAGCATTCGAATATCGGTGCCGTAATCCTTCAGCTTGTTTATATACTCTCCATTTTTAGCCTCGAAAGCTTCCAAGGTCCAGCTATTGGCATTAAGGATAGCTGTTTCCACAATGGCTTGTAAATCTGTGGGCAGTCTTTCGAGCGTTGGTTTATGGACGATCATTTCCAACACGGTTCCAGGCTCATGCCACCCCGGTCCGTAATAGTATTTCGCCACCTCGTGAAAGCCCATGAGGTAATCATGGTATGGTCCAATCCATTCTGTAGCATCGATGACGCCGCGTTCCAAATTAGTATAGACTTCATTGCCTGGAGAAAGTAGGGTAGTGCCCCCTGC
>CALDUE010000001.1 GCA_937923485.1 uncultured Saprospiraceae bacterium | reverse complement strand
GCCAAGCAGCCACGCCCAGCTTCATCAAGTCCAATCTCTATAGTTTTCGGACGGTACTGACGGCGAAGTGGCATGGTGCGATGATACTATGAAGCGGATGGAAAAAACAAGAATGGCCACATAGCTCCTGCTCCCTTTTCCTAAGTTACCTTGGCAGCATGCGCGTTCGCTACATCGTCTTACTTCTTGCTCTTGGCAGCCTTGCCTACCTGCTGCTCTGGCCGACGGGTTTGAACTTCCCGAAGCACTCCTTCGAAAAACCTCCACCGCTATCTGGCGCTTTGCTCCCAAACACTGCACTCAATGATTTGGCGACGCTTGGAACAGTAGGAGACGGTCCGGAAGACCTTGCGATTACCTCTGACGGCACGATCTACACGGGCATTGCAAATGGGACCTTGTACAAGAAAAGTCCCTCCGACAAAGACTGGCAGGCAATCACCTTGACGTATGGCCGTCCTCTTGGTCTAGCATTCGATCCAACCGAACGCTGGCTCTACATCGCCGATGCGATGAACGGACTCATGCGCACAGACAAGCAAGGGCACCTCGAACGTCTCATTGATTCGTTGGATGGCAAGGACCTCGGCCTTGTTGACGACCTCGCCGTTGCAGATGGAGGAATCGTCTACTTCACCACCGCTACTACAGAATGGGGCTGGGACGAAGCCAATGATGCTATTTTGGTTGGAAATCCGACGGGTAAATTGATGCGCTATAACGTTCGTACCAAGCAACTTGACGTCTTAATCGACGACATGTTTTTTGCGAATGGCGTTGCGCTCACCCCCGATGGCCAGGCTGTTTTGGTAGCCGAAACAGGTAGCTACAGCATCAAACGTTATGGCCTCATTGGAAGGGATAGCGGTCGAGTGTCCACCTTTGCGAAAAACTTACCTGGCTTTCCCGATGGACTGAATTACGACGCCGATGGCAAACTCTGGGTGAGTCTTCCAAGCCCGCGCATAGCCATGGCAGAAAGGCTCAGCGACCAACCGTTTTGGCGCCAAGCTGCATATAAACTTCCTGAACAATTTAAGCCTAGACCTGAACGCTACGGCTTCTTAATCGCACTGAATGCTGACGGACAAGTTGTCGAAAGCCTCCATGGTCCAGATGGAAAGTACGCCCTCATGACCAATGTCGTGTGGCGAAGTGACACCGCGTACATCGGGAGTTTAATGGAGCGGAGTATTGGGGTGTACACACGCTCGCTGTAGCCACCTACAACACCTCCGCCACTACCCTTCGGTTGAGCTGACGCCCGTCCGAAGTATCATTGGTAGCGACTGGCTCGCGCTGGCCACGACCTTCATTTTCTAAGCGGTAGGTATCAATACCATGCTCCTCTAGATAGCGAACGACGGTAGCTGCCCTGCGCTGGGAAAGGGCTTCATTGTACTCCGCATTGCCTTCATTATCTGTATGACCCACGATTCGCACGCGGACATCGCCGAAGCGCTTCATCAGTAAGACTAGTTTGTTTAATTCACGAAACGAGCGCGGCTGCAATTCATCACTATCCGTATCAAAGTAGACGTTTCGCAAGGTGATGGCCTCCCCAGATTTAAGCTCGCGTCGACTTAAGTCATTGGCATCAACCTTTACAGGTATCAGCGGCTGAAGCTTGCGCAGTTCCACCTGATCGATGTAGTAATACGCAAAAGGCAAGTGCGGCTCCTGTATTGACGGGGCTGTCGTGGTTTCGCTATCAGGACTGAAGTTCCCGATCAGAATGTAGATCTCATTTCCAGTTGCGGTAAATGAGGTTTTGAGCTGCATCCAACCTTTTCCTGGATCTGCCACTTTCGTGAAAACCACATCTGGCTTCGCTGGCACTAGGCGATCATCTTCAAATCGCACGGGTTGCGAAAGGAATGCTGCCCCCAATCGATCACAACGTAAGCCGCGAGGCAACGCCGCAACCTCCATTGAGAATTCATAGCGCTGACCGGGTACGAGGTTTTCAATGAGCTGCGTCTGTAAATACTCTCGACAGTGCGGTTTGCCATCAGCACAACCGTACAAGGTTATTCCAGACATCGCTCCCCCATCGAAAGGTTTCTGCTGTCCAAACCCTTTCTCTGCCCAATGGCGTGGTACACGCACATCTGGGTTGTATGCATCTGGAGAAGCAGCCGTCGGTGAACGCCAATACCGAATGACCCGATTGTACTGAGCCCCCTTGTAATACCACCCAAGTGGCCTAACCCTGAACTCCTCAAAGCTCGGGTTTGGAATCAAGTTGGGTTGCTGAGCTTGTGCATTCCCCTCAGAGATGCATAAGCCTAAAATGAACAGCAGAAAAAAGTGCTTCACAAGCGTAAAGTTATGCCGATAAGAAGAGTTGCGCACGATGCTCAACATACCTTCGCCTTAAGGGTTAGACTTACCGATCCTCAAACGATTATATGAACGCCAAACTTCGTAACACTATTCTCATCGGCTATGCGCTATTGGCGATACTTGCAGCATACTCGTTATTCAACCTCAAGTTCGGCTTCGACTTTTCGAAATTCTTCCCGCAGGACGATCCCGATCTTGCATTTTTTGAGGAATTCGTCGAAGAATTTGAAGCAGATGACAACTTCTTATTGGTTGCCGTTGAAGCTCCTACCGGCAAATCAGTGTTTGATACGGCTTTCCTCAATGATTTTCACAGGTATACCCTTGCCTTACAAAGCTTGCCGCTTACAGGTAGCGTCCTTGGATTGACTAAAATTCGCTACCCGCTTAGGACTCCGTTCGGACTTACGAGCACCCCGGCGCTGCACCGTAATGACCCTGCACGGCTTGTCCGTGATTCAGCGCGAATCATGAACGATGAGCGCTTCGTCTACAACCTCATTTCACCAGATGCCAAAACGCTGGCCATGGTCGTACGTACCACGGAGGATATGACGCTCGGGGCATCCGATTCGCTGATGAATTCGGTGCAGTTGACGACGTTCAATTCAGGTTTTAGCGAAAGCCAAACACACTATCTCGGACGTGCATTTTTTCAAAGTGAGTTGGTAAAAATGCAGAAACGGGAAATCAGGGTAAGCAGCATTATCTCGGGCATCTTGGTAACTATGATCCTCTTTCTCATCTACCGTAGGTGGCGAGGAGTGCTCATTGCGATGGTAAGTATCGGACTTGGCTTGTTGCTATTTTTCGGCATACTTAGCGTCTTCGGTCGCGAGCTCAGCGCAATGGCTGCGCTCTACCCAGTCCTCATGATCATCGTAGGAACCAGCGATGTCATTCACCTCATGACGAAGTATGTTGATGAGTTACGTTTTGGCAAAAGCCAGCGCGATGCCCTGCGTATCACACTCAAAGAAATTGGTCTAGCTACTTTCCTCACTTCGGCTACTACAGCCATCGGTTTCGCTACCCTCCTTACCAGCCGTGTAGGGCCAATCAGAGATTTTGGAGTTAATGCTGGAATTGGTGTTCTCGTAGCGTACATAACGGTGATCACATTCACGATGGCCCTTTTGACACTGTTCAATCAGGACCAAATCATGCGGACTGAGGGGACGGTAGAAAACTGGGATAAGTGGTTGTTACGCCTAAATGTTTGGGTGAAGAATAACACCCGCATCATTGCTTGGGGAACCACCGCTGCTGTAATCATAAGCTTGATTGGCATCTCTATGGTGAACACCAACTACTCGATTATTGGCAATATGCCGAGGGGTGCGAAAATCACTTCCGACCTTCAATTTTACGAATCAGAATTCACGGGATTCCGCCCCTTTGAACTCGCTGTGTTTGCGCAACCTGGCTACAAGGTTACCGATTTCAAGGTCTTGCAGGAGATGGATAAGATCGAAAATGCGATGCGCGCAGAACCTGCTTTGCGAGCGATTTCTAGCCAGACGGCGCTCGTCAAAAGTGTCAATCAGGCGATGACAGGAGGGACACCTGAAGATTACAGACTGCCTGAAGATGAGGCGGCTTTCGCCAAAATCGCACCCATGCTTGCGCGGGCACCATCAAGTGCTTCGGCAGTCTTGGTGAACAAGAACGGTGACAAGGCACGTATTTCCAGCCGTGCTCTAGACATCGGATCTGACAGCATCCGCAACATGGCTGCGCGGATTGCAAACTTCGGCAAAACCGAACTTGACACCTCCGTCATCAAGGTTCAAGAGACAGGCACAGGCTTGCTTCTCGATAAGAACTCGGTTTACGTTCGCGAGAGTCTACTATGGGGCCTCGGGGGAGCTGTCCTCCTCATTAGCTTCTTGATGGCTTTGCTGTTTCGCGATTGGAAAATGCTCTTCGTCGCGCTTGTCCCTAATATCCTCCCACTCCTGCTGGCAGGCGCATTACTCGGCTTTCTAGGGATAGACCTTGAGGCGGGAATTGCAATTGTTTTTGCGATCATTTTTGGTATCGCCGTTGACGATTCGATCCACTTTTTAGCGAAATATCGACTGGTACGCGGTCGCGGGATCGGTCAAGACGAAGCCATTGCCACCACTTTCCGAGAGTCTGGCAAAGCGATCATTCTCACGAGCCTCATTTTGTTCTTCGGCTTTTTGTCCTTGCTCTTTAGCGTTCACCCTCCAAGTGTAGCGATTGGCTTATTGATCTCTGTCACTCTGGCCAGCGCTGTTCTAGCTGATTTGCTGATTATCCCGGTGATGTTGAGGTGGTTGGTGAAGTAAGTGGGGTTTTGAGACTTGGGATTTGAGATTTGAGATTTGGGATTTGAGATTTGGGATGAAAGTAGGAAGACCTCTTCGTTGCTAGATAGTTCGTGCCTCAATGCTGGATCGCTTAGCTGCTGGACTGGACGCTGCTAGATGTACTAGGAATATGGTTGCTCTGTTTTGGCCGTGGCTCTCGACCTTTGCTCCTTTGCGAAATGGTGCAGCCTCGTGTTGCAGCTCAAACATCTGAAAAACACAGCTGAGATAGGCTGCTTTGGTAGACACATTTTCCTTTCAATACTGAGCGCTGAGAACCTCTACTCTACAAATCCCTCAAAGGAATACTGGATAACGACCGGGATACTTTGTGGAGGTTGCCTACGAAGGGTAGTGAGCTCTAAGACTAAGGTAAATTCGTCACCATCGAGCAGTCCTAAATTCGCATCAAAGTCAGTTGGGATCAAGTCCAAACGATTACCTGCATCTGCTCGAATAATGTCGTTGTAGAAAATCTCTTTCGCAGCCGCTGGATCATCTCCCTTGTATGCGCTAATGCTAAGTTCTTGAACGAACCCCCAATCGAGCCCAGACTCATTGATCAGCAAA